>DASROF010000028.1:0-35976 GCA_035647075.1 Vicinamibacterales bacterium
GTGTACAGCACCGCTGTCGGTTATGCAGGCGGGTACACGCCGAACCCGACATATCGCGAAGTGTGCTCGGGGATGACGGGCCACACCGAAGTCGTGCTGGTCGTGTTCGATCCGGCGGTGACGTCGTACGCTGAGATGCTGAAGATCTTCTGGGAGAACCACGACCCGACGCAGGGGATGCGGCAGGGGAATGACACTGGGACGCAGTACCGCTCGGCCATCTACACGATGTCGGCCGAACAAAGGAAGGCCGCCGAGGCGTCGCGGGCCGCGTATCAGGACCGCCTGACCGCGGCAGGCTACCACCGCATCACGACGGAAATCGCCGACGCCCCGCCGTTCTATTACGCCGAGGACTATCACCAGCAGTATCTGGCGAAGAACCCGAACGGCTACTGCGGCATCGGCGGTACTGGCGTGAGCTGTCCGATTGGCGTGAACACAGAACTCGGAACTCAGAAGACAGAGGTCAGAAGCTAGAACCGGACCTCGAACCCGAACACGAACCCGGAAGTGAGAACCGGGAATCGTGAACGTATAATTGCCCCCATGTCCCGAGTCGTTTTTGCCGACAACGCTGCCACCCCCGATCAAGAGCTGTTGCGTGAGGCGCATCAGGTCCGCGTGGTGTCCGAAGAGGAAGAGGGGAATGGCGTAAACGCGCTACCGGGCGGGGTGTATGGGTTCACCTACTCGCCAGGCCTGCAAAGCGCGCCGTTGTTCGCGATTCGGCGCTACCGAAGCTACGAAACGCACAAGCTGCCCAGCGGGGATGTCTTCATCGTCGGCTTTGCGAAGTCCGATGTCGCGCGTGAGCTGTCCACGGCCACCCAGGAAATGACGCTGCAGATACACCCGCAGCCAGAGGGCGAATATCAGACCCTGATGACCATTCCGTATTCGCGGATCCGTCACCATCGCCAGTACGCCGCGCCGAATCAGGACGGCTTCACGGTGACCGTGCAGCCGGCGGAGGCCGCGGGCTAGACGCGCTTAGTCTTCCACGTTCCTCTCGAGAACAGCACGGCGCTGACGAGCGCCAGCAGCGAGAAGGCGACGTTCACGGCAATGAACACACCCGTCGGACCGAAGCCGAGCGGGTGTGCCAGCACCCACGCCAGCGGCAATTCCAGCAGCCACATGCATCCGAGATTGATCCACGTCGGCGTCCACGGGTCGCCCGCGCCGTTGAACGCGAAGCCCAGTACCAGCTGGTAGCCGTAGAAGGGGAAGCCGGCGGCGACAATGCGGAGACAGCGCACGGCGTAGGTGGCGACCGCTGGATCGTCGGTGAAGAACGAAATCAGCTGCGGTGCGAACAGCAGGAAGACTGCTCCGATTGCGCCGAGACACACCATGTTGTAAAAGCCGGCCTTCCATGCCGCCGCCTCCGCCCGATCCGGTTTGCCGGCGCCGAGGTTCTGCCCAACGAGCGTTGCGGCGGCGCTGCCGACGCCAACCGCCGGCAGAATCGCGAAGAGGATGATGCGGATGCCGATGGTGTTGCCGGCGACAGCAGTGCTGCCGTACGCGGTGAGAATTCGAACGAGGCCGACCCACGACGCGGTCCCAATGAAGTTCTGAAAGACGGCGGTCCCGGAGATCCGCAGAATGCCTCGCATCACCGCGGGATCGAAGTACAAGTGCGGCAGGCGGACGCGAATCCGCCCGCCCGCGCGCGTCAGGTAATACAGCTGAAACAGGACGCCACAGCCGCGCCCGATGCTCGTGCCGATTGCCGCACCCGTGACACCGAGTTCAGGAAACGGGCCGATCCCGAAGATAAGGCAGGGGCCGAGGACGATGTTGATGGCGTTGGCGAACCACAGCACACGCATCGCGATCGCTGCATCACCGGCGCCGCGGAACACGGCGTTGATCAGAAAGAGCAGCAGCACGTTGCCGCTCGCTCCCAGCATCACGCGTGCGAACGTGCTTCCCGTGCGAATCACGTCGTCGCTGGCGCCCATGATGCCAAGGAGCTGTGGGGCCAGCATCGACCCGATCACGCCCATCACGACGCCACACACCACTCCGATGAGAATCGCCTGGGCGCCGGCGTGTGCGGCAGCGTCGGGATCCTTTTCACCGATGCGTCTGGCCACCGTGGCTGCCGCACCGATCGAGAGTCCCATCGCCGCGGCATAGATGAGAGTCATCAGCGACTCGGTGACGCCAACGGTGGTGATGGCGTCCGCGCCGAGCTTGCCGACGAAGAAGACGTCCACCACGAGGAACACCGACTCCATCGCCATTTCGAGCACCATCGGCACCGCCAGGAGCACGACGGCGCGGCCGATGGGAGCAGCGGTGTAGTCCTGGTGGGAGCCGCGAATGGCTTCGCGCAGCGTCGCCCAGACCGACTGGCGCGGCGCAGGTGCAAGGGTGGTCGTCATTTCCGCTGAGAGGGCCCTGTTTCGATTGGCCGCGACGGGTCGCTGGACCACTCGGACCAGGACCCGACGTACAGCCGGGTGCCAGGCAGTCCGGCGTGCTCCATTGCGAGAAGGTTCTGGCAGGCAGTGACCCCGGAGCCGCAATACATCACCGCATCGGAAGGTGGCCGCCCCCTGAGCGTCTCGTCGAACTTCGCCCGCAACGATTCCGGCGACAGCATCGTTCCGTCGCTGGCGAGGTTCTCCTTGAAGAAATGATTCGCCGCGCCCGGAATGTGGCCAGCTACCCGATCGATCGTTTCCGTTCGTCCCTCGAAGCGTTCGGGTGCACGTGCGTCGATGAGCAGGGCGGAGCGCTTGTCGACGCGTGCGATCACGTCGCCAAGCTCGACGCGTGCCTCGAGACGCGGCGATGGCGTGAAGGTCACCGCTGGTCGCATCTCGTCGCCGCTCCGCGTGGGCCGCCCCTCACGGACCCACTTCGCCCAGCCGCCGTCCAGCACCGCCACGGCGTCATGACCGAGATAGCGGAGCAGCCACCACAGGCGGCTCGCGAAGGAGCCGGTGTCCTGGTCGTATGCGACCACCTGCGTGCCGCGATCGAGACCGAGTCGGCCGAACGTCGTGGCGAGCTCCTCAATCGTTGGCAGGGGATGGCGGCCATTCGAGCCAGTGGGAGTGGCGGACAGGTCGGCGTTGAGGCTCGCGTAAACGGATCCTGGAATGTGCGCGAGCCGGTACTGCTCTCGCCCCCACCGCTCGTTCTGCAAATCAAAGCGGCAGTCGACGATTGCCCAGTCGGTCAGATGTGACGCGAGTAGATCTGTTGAAACGAGCGTCGTGTACATGCAGAGGCCGACCTGCAGGTCGGCCTTTCAGTCTAGCGCGCGTTTTCGAGCGCCGCGATGCGGGTTTCCAGCGGTGGGTGGGTCGAGAAGAACAGCCCCCACCGTCCTGCGCCGTTGATTTTCATCGTGGCCAGCGACTCGTTCCGCGTATCGACGAGCTCGCGGTTCGCGGCCAGTCGTCGCAAGGCCCCAATCATGCGATCGCGGCCGGCGAGCGAGGCGCCGCCCCGATCAGCACGGAACTCGCGTTGCCGCGAGAACCAGCTCGTGATGGCCATGCCGAGAAAGCCGAACACGATCTGGAGCACCATGACGATCAGGAAGTACATGCCGCCGCCGTTGCCCTGACGGCCGTCATTCGTCCGCGTCATGACATGGGCAATTACGCGCGCGGCGAACATCACGAAGGCGTTCACCACGCCCTGCAGGAGCGTCATCGTCACCATGTCGCCATTGGCGATGTGTGAAACTTCGTGGCCGAGGACGCCTTCGATTTCCTCGTGGCGCATCCCGCGCAGCAGGCCGCGCGAGACGGCCACCAGACTGCGGTTCTTGCTCGGTCCGGTCGCAAACGCGTTGACCTCCGGCGATTCGTAGATGCCCACTTCAGGCATCGGCAGGTTGGCCTGCTGCGTCAGACGACGCACTGTGGCATACAACCAGTCGGCCTCCGGATCGCCAGATCGTCCATCGACGAGGTTGACGCCGGTCGCGCGTTTCGCGACCCAGCGAGAGATCAGCAGCGAGATGAACGCGCCGCCCATGCCGTAGATGAAGCAGAACATCGCCAGGGCGCTGAGATCGAGCCCGCCCGGCGTATACCCCTGGCTGACCCCCAGCAGACTGACGACGATGCTCAGTGTCAGGACGATGGCGATGTTGGTCAGGACGAAGAGAAGGATCCGCTTGGCCATGAGATCAGGATAACCCCAGTCGTTCGAATCGTTCAGATTTCAAGCCGTTCACTCAGTTCGACGTTCGGGTGGCTCGAAACGTTTCGAGCGTGCAGCGCAATGCATTGCCGGTAGGACAATTGGAATGACCTCATCCGATTGTCTATATTGCTCTCCATGACAATGTGGCTGCCGAAGCTGGAGAGCCGGCGCGGGCCGGTGTATCGGGCCATCGCTGATGCCCTCGATGAGGACGTGCAGAACGGCGCGCTTCGCGCCGGGATGCGGCTGCCGCCGCATCGCGACCTGGCCGACCACCTCGGCGTCACCGTGACGACCATCACCCGCGCCTACGCGGAAGCCTCACGCCGGGGCCTCACCTCCGGTTACGTCGGGCGCGGCACCTTCATTCGCGGAAACGAGGCCGAGGAACGCAGCACGGAGACCACGCCGTTCGACCTGAGCATCAACATCCTGATGCCCGACAAGGAAGTCGCGAATCTTCAGCCCCGTCTGTTTCAGCGGCGCGTGCTGCCGTGGACCCAGATCCTCGGCTACGTCCCCTCGAAAGGGCACCTGCGTCACCGCCAGGCGATGGCCGCATGGCTCGCGCGAGGCGGGCTTGTTGTCGATCCCGATCACATCGTGCTGACCGCCGGGGCGCAGCATTCCCTGTTCGTCGCGCTGTCTGCGCTGCTGAAGCCGAATGACACGCTGCTGATGGAGGAATTGACGTACTCAGGAGCCCGGGCCATCGCACAGCAGCAGCACCTCAAGATTCGAGCCGTGGCGATGGACGCCGAGGGAATTCGACCCGATGCGCTGGAGACGGCCTGCCGGGCGACGCGGGCGCGTGCGTTGTATTGCATGCCGCGGCTGCAGAATCCGACCTCCGCGATCATGTCCGACCGCCGGAAGCGTCAGATCGCCGCCCTCGCGGAGAAGTACCGGCTCACCGTCATCGAGGACGATGTGTACGGGTTCGTGTCACCGGAAAAGACACCGCTGGCCGCGCTGATTCCGCACCGGACGGTCTACGTCACCAGCCTGTCGAAAAGCCTGTTTCCCGGGATGCGTCTTGGTTGCGTCAGTGCGCCGCCAGAGATGATCGAGAGCATCACCGGCGCCGTATGGGCGTCGATGATCATGGCGTCACCAATCGGGGCGGACCTGCTGAGTGGCTGGATCGAGGACGGCACCGCAGCCCGCATCGCCGAGTGGAAACGTCATGAGTTCGCCGCGCGTCAGGCAATGGCACGGCGACTGTTCGAGGGTGAGCGGATGCAGACGCAGCCTACGAGTCCGCACATCTGGCTGCCGTTGCCGTCGCGGTGGTCGTCCGAATCGTTTGCTGCGCAGGTGCGCGCGCGCGGCGTGATTCTCAACGCGTCGACGCAGTTTTCCGTGACCGATCAGCCGGCGCGAGCCGTGCGCGTGTGTCTTGGCCCGCCGCGAACGCGCCCGGGCATGGAGCAGGCGTTCACGATTATCCGGCAGACGCTGTCGGGTCAGCCCGCTACGGCACGAGCGGTCTAACGCAGCGCTTCCGCGAGTCGGTGGAGAAAGAGCCCGACGTCCGTCACGACCCCGACGGTCTGCGCCGAGCCGCGATCGCTCAGCTTGGTGACGACCGCCGGGTTGATATCGACACAGACGACGCGCACCCATGACGGCAGCATGTTGCCGACGCCGATGCTGTGCAGCATCGACGACAGCATCAGCACCATCTGGACATTGCCGGTCAGCGCCGCCGCGTACTGTTCCTGAGCGTCCACCAGGTCCATCAGTGTTTCCGGCAGCGGCCCGTCGTCACGGATGCTCCCGGCCAGCACGAACCCGACGCCATTCTTGACGCATTCGTACATCACGCCCGACTTGAGGACTCCCGTTTCAACGGCGGCGCGGATGCTGCCAGCGCGATTGATGGTGTTGATGGCCGCCATGTGATTGCGATGGCCTTGCTCGACTGGCGCGCCCGCGACCAGGTCGATGCCGAGTGACGTGCCCGAAAGCGCGAACTCGATGTCGTGCACGGCCAGCGCGTTGCCGGCGAGCACCACGTCCACGAAGCCGCGTCTGATCAGTTCGGAGAAGTGCTCGACACCACCGGTATGCACGACCACCGGCCCGGCGACGACGGCGATGCGCCCGCCCGATTTCTTGACGTCGCGCATCATCTGGGCAATGCGCGACACGCTGCCTTCGACCCGGCGTTCGGACGAGACATCGTTGCTCATGAACGCGAATCCGAGTCGGTCGCGTTCGCGGAACTCCGGCGTCACTCGGATGCCGTCATGGCCACACACGATCGGCTCTCCGGCCTTGACGTCGCGCAGCTTCCGGCACTCGGCGCGGCTGCCGGTGGCGACGATCACGCCGTCCATCCGCTGCTTCTCGACTTCCACCCATTTGCCCTTCAGCCGGACGTGCGTCCGGTGATTGGTCGTCGAATAGAAATCGTCAGGGACGCATCGGTCCTGTTCCGCCGGCTTCAGGAGCACGTTGCGCTCGCGTTTCGGATGGCAGCCGAACCCCGTCAGCTGTTGCAGCAGATCGTCGAGAACCGACTGGTCGGCGGCCGTGATCCGCATCTCGAGCTCCGAGACGTCGTCGTTGGTCCGGCCGATGTCGAACTTCAGAATCTCGTAGGCAGCCTTGTGCTCGATGATTTTGTCGAAGATCGCGGACAGGAGACCTGAGTCGATCAGGTGTCCCTGTGCCTCGATCGTGTCGCTGGCGGGCATGGGCTGAGATTCTACAGGCCTAAGGGCCAAGGCCTAAGGCCTCAGGGCTGGTTTAGGGACAAGGATTGCCTGCGGCGTAGGGGTGGGCCTGACGATCTCCGTGACGTGCAGATAGGTTCCGCGGTCGCGAACGGCCTTTGCCGTCGCCGGGTCGAGCCCCCATTGCGCGATCGCTTCATTCTCCGCCGGTGCAGCCCGCACCAGTCCAATCAGCGTCACTCGCGCGCCGGGACTCGTGGCGACGCCCGACAGGTTCTTGACATCTGGATCAAGCACGACGAACACACGCTGATCGTCCTCGCCGATCCAGAGCGCTCGGGGGCTGACGACCTCTCGAATGACCACGTTTTCAAGCGACGCCTGACGGCCGATCGAGTTTTCCGCCAGTACTTCCACGATCTCTGTCAGAGGCGCGAGCGGCTCGCGCCGGGAGGAACCGCCAGTTGCAGGGACCGTCGGCGAGGTCACGCGCCACAACGCGACAAAGGTGAGGATGGCGACAATCGTGGCGGGAAGCGCCAGACGGACAGCTCGTGGGCGTCTCCCCATGGATCGATTTTAGGACGGCTTCTCTGACTCAGGTTGGAACTTGTAACCGACGCCGCGGACCGTGAGCAGATACTGCGGCGACGCGGGCCGATCCTCGAGATACTTTCTCAGCCGCACGACGAAGTTGTCGATCGCGCGAGTGTCCGTGCTTTCGTGCAGGCCCCACACCTCTTCAAGGAGCGTGCGGCGGGAGATTGCCTGACCGGGGCGAGAGACCAGATAGCGCAGCAGTTCGCACTCCATCTGGGTGAGTCGATGGGCCTGCCCGCGCGCCCGGATCTCCATCGCGCTGAAGTCGAGCGTCCGACCGGCAAACGTGTAGGTGTCGTTCGTATCGGCCGCCGTCGAGGCATCCTGCTCATTCCACCGCCGGCGTCGCAGGAGGCCGCCGACGCGAGCCAGCAGGATGCCCAGCTCAAACGGCTTCGGCAGGTAGTCGTCGGCACCCGATTCGAAGCCGCGCAGCACGTCCTCGGGGCGGCCGCGCGCCGTCAGCATCAGGATCGGAACGTATTGGCCCGCCGTGCGCAGCTCGGACGCAACGGCAAATCCATCCTTGCCGGGCAGCATCACATCGAGCACGACGACATCGAACGGTGATCGATCGCGAAGCAGCAGATCAAGCGCCTGCTCGCCGGTTTCTGCGACGACGACGTCGTGTCCGTCCGCCTGCAGGTTGAAGCGAACACCCTCAGCAATGTGCTGCTCGTCGTCGACGACGAGGACGCGGCTCATGATGTGGCGCGGGGGAGTTCCACGGTGAAGGTGGCGCCGCGGCCCTCACCTTCGCTCTGTGCGAACACCCGACCGCCGTGGGCGCGGGCGATGGTGCGCACGATGTAGAGGCCGAGGCCCGTGCCTTTCACCTGGCGGATGCCGCGCGCCTGCACGCGATAGAAGCGCTTGAAGATCCGCTTGAGCTGTTTGCGCGGGATGCCGACACCCCGGTCCTGCACACGGACCCAGATGGTGTCTGGCGACGGCGCTGCCAACGAAACGGTCACGCGGACGTCGCTGCCCGAGTATTTCACCGCGTTGTCGAGCAGGTTGGTGATGACCGTGCGCAGCTCTTCGGCATCGCCGCTCACCGTCAGCGATGCGCCGTCGTGCGCCTCGAGTGCGATCGCGCCAGGCTGCAGGTGGTGCCGCATGACCGCCAGGTCGACGCACTCGCGGGCCAGCTCGCCCATCTCGAGCGGTGTGCGGAAGACGGGTCGCCGCTTTTCGCGGGCGACGCCCGCTTTGAGCACCTGGTCAACGGTGTGCCGCAGGCGTTCCACGTCCGCCAGCATGACGTCATAGAACTCCTGGCGCTGCGCGTCGCCAACCGGGCGCGTCTTGAGCGTGTCCAGATACAGGCGGATCGACGCCAGCGGTGTCTTGAGTTCGTGGGTAACCGAGTTGATGAAGGTATCGTGCTCCTCGTTGCGCTTGATCTCCACAACGAGGAACACGGTATAGACGATGAGGCCGGCAATGATCAGCGCGAACAGCAGGATGCCGACGACAAGTTGGACGATCGTCAGCTTCTCGGTGATGACGATCCAATAGATCCATCCCAGGATCGCCGCGCCGACAAGCAGGACGCAGAGGGTGATGAAGAAGCCGATCGCCTTCTGGCGACCTGTCATGCAGAGATATTACGCGACTGCTTCCTCTGCCAGCGTGTCCGGCTCCGTCTCGGTCGGGAGCGGCTGGCGAATCTTCGCCAGCTTGATGTCCCAGGCAAGGCCGAAGATCTTCAGCGTGCTGATGCCAATCCAGTTCAGATCGACTTCGTACCACGCCAGGCCGTGACGCGCGCTCGTCGGGTGCGCGTGATGGTTGTTATGCCACCCCTCGCCAAACGTCAGCGCCGCCACCCACCAGTTGTTCGTCGAATCGTCGCGGGTGGTGAAGCGTCGCGACCCCCACTTGTGCGTAGCGGAATTGACGAGCCACGTCGCATGCAGGCCGAACGTTGTCCTGAAGAAGATGCCCCACAGCACGTACGGGACGCCGCCAAACGCGAGGAGGATGAGCCCGACGATGACGTTTGAGGTCCAGTGGTATTTGGAGAGCCAGATGTGCACCGGATCGCGGGAGAGGTCGGGAGCGTACTTGGACAGCACGTGCGCGTCATGATGCAGTCCGCTACCGGTGATGATCCATCCCATGTGCGCCCACCACGTGCCTTCACGCGGGGTGTGCGGATCGCCTTCCTGATCCGACTTCTGATGGTGGACGCGATGCGTCGCCACCCAGAAGATTGGTCCACCTTCGAGTGCGAGCGTGCCGCACCAGGTCAGGAAGTACTCCATCCACGGCGTTGTCTTGTAGCTGCGGTGGGTGAGGAGGCGGTGATAGGCCATGCCGATGCCGAGCATGCCCGCGACAAAATACAAAGCGACGGCAGTGGCAATGGCGCCGGCGTCGATGAAGAAGAAGGCCGCGACGGCGAGGATGTGAAACGCGATCATCGCGACGGTCGTGATGACGTTGACCCCCTGCTGATACTTGCGGCCGTACATGAGCGCCGGTGCTGCCATCGAGTGACGTCGCCTCCTGGTGTGAGATATCGGAAAAAACTCAAGGGACGATAACAGGCCGGGCGCCGCCGCACTGTAATACTTCTGTACCTGCGGCAAGTCGTTTGTGCGGTGTGGGTTGCAGCCGTTGTCAGCGGAGCAGAGGATACGGATTGATCGCTTCGCCCTTCCACCATCGCCGCTCAGGTCCGAGCGCAAAGATCGCGAAGTGCAAATGCGGCGCGTCCTCCGACGCGTTGCCGGTGCTACCGACGTAGCCGAGCAGATCGCCGCGGTGCACCTGCTGTCCTTCCTGGAGACCTTCTGCGTAGCGGTCGAGGTGGGCGTAGTAGTAGGCGAACGTCTCGGATCGGTCGAACTCGTACACCGTGAGACCGCCTGCGACGCTGGTAAACAGTTTGGCGATCTTGCCCTCGTCAACCGCATGGACCGGAGTGCCGCGGGACGCCATGATGTCGAGCGCTTCATGACTCCGCAGGCCACCGCCGCGACGCTCCTCGAAGGTGTCGCGCAGCTGGTCGCGGGAGATGCCTTCAACGGGGATGGAGAGATGCCGCCCCTTGAGGAGGTCTGCGCTGGCGCTCCCGCCTTCGGTTCGTCCAGCGGTAGCTGCCGGTACGGCGCCGGGCGCCGGCAGATCGGTGAGTGGCGCCTCGCGATCGATGTGCTGCGCAGTGGCGTGCTCCGCCTGCTCGACGATTCCGCGGGCGGCGAGTTGATCAGCGCGCCAGATGAGCGCTGCTGAGGTAAGCGCGCCAAGCGTGAAGGCGAGGCCGACCGTCAGGATCACGCGTCTACGTTTCTCCAGACGAACCCGGTCGACCCTTCGCATGGCAGGCTACTCGCGAAACACCACGGGTGTGCCCGGCTGTGCCCATTTCAGCAGCCGCGCGACATCCCAGTTCGTGAGGCGCACGCAGCCGTGCGATTCGACGTGGCCAATCTGTGCCGGCTCCGGCGTGCCATGCAGACCGTAATGTTCCTTGGTCAAATCGATCCACGCGATTCCCACAGGATTATTCGGTCCCGATTGAATCGTCGCCTTCGACTGTCCTGGATTCGCGTCCCAGAAGAGGTCAGGGTTGTAGTGAAACTTCGGCATGACCTGGACAGTCGTGACCTTCCAGTTGCCGACCGGCAGCGGATCGTGTTCGCTCCCGGTCGTAACCGGCGCATGAAATATCACACGACCCGTCGAGTCTTCGACCGTCACGGCGCTCGTGGACTTCGTCACCGCGATCGTGAACTCCGGCGTGGTTTCCGTATTGCCTCGCCGTCCTCGCCCGGCGGCGGGAGCGCTACGCTGTTCGGGGCCGCGCCCACGGCCGCGTTCAGCGGTGGCGGCTGGTTGCGGCAGCTCGAAGGGGTCCACGTTGGGTACTCGGATCTGTTCGCCCGCCTTCGCGAACGCCGCTTCCCCGTTCAATCGCTGCAGGAATTGCGGAGTTGTGTGAAACCGCTCCGCAATCGCTTCCAGCGCATTCCGATATCCGAGCGTCTCGAGCTTCGATTGCGCGACAAGATCGGCAGGAATGTTTGTGGTGAAAGGCCCGGCGACGTCTGCCTCGCGGATCGTATAGCTGGTCAGCGGCGTGGTTCCCGTCGTGCCGCCCAGCCGCTGTCGTGTCTGTTCGTCCGCGACACCGGACTCGGCTAGTCCATTCGCCCGCTGAAAGGCGGCGAGGGCTCGCTTGAGATTGGCACCTGCGCGCCCATCGATCGCGCCAGGAGAAAAGCCTGCCCGATCCAGCATCACCTGCACCGCAACCGTATCCGCTGCGCCCTGCGATTGGTCGACTGCCGCACTTGGCGCCGGTGGACGCCTGGTCGTCTGGGCGAGCAGATTCGATCCGGCGAGAAACGTGATCAACGCCACGAGAATCTTCATGCCGACAGAACTGCAAATGCTGAACCGCAGCGGCTCTTCGGTATGCTGGAAACATGAGCTCGCGCGTCTTCGCCCTGAGCATTCACGCGGATTACAGGTGTCGTCACTCGGGCGTGTGCTGCACCGCGGACTGGGATGTGCCGGTCGAGCTCCCTGTTTATCGCGCTTTGAACGAGCGAATCGCCAAGGGGACGCTTCGTGTCGCGCCGAACGCCGAACCGCTCAGCCCGTTCATTGTTGAACCCGATCTACCCGATGATGCTGCGGCGATGCTCGAGCGGACGGATCGCGGCGAGTGTGTGTTCTTCGATCGTGGGACGCACCTCTGTGTGGTCCACCGTGACGCTGGCGAACAGTCGCTGCCCGCCACCTGCCGGTTTTTTCCGCGGCTCGCCGTCGCCGATTCCCGCGGCACCTTCATCACGCTCTCGCATTACTGCCCGACGGCCGCGTCGATGCTGTTTCGAGAGGATGTGGAGCTCGAGATCGTTGAAGGGCCGCCCGCTTTCCCGTACGCGGACTACGATGGACTTACAGTGACGTCCGACGACCTGCCACCGTTGCTCTCGCCATCGATGCTGATGGATCCGGACGGTTACTCGGAATGGGAACGCCACATGGTGCGCCGGTGCGCAGCCCCCGTTTCTCCAGAGCGCGTCATCGAAACGCTCGCGTCAGACGCGATGCAGCTTCGAACGTCGTGGCGGCCCGGCACGCGTACCGTGTCGGAAGCCGTTCGCGAACTGCGGCCGACGTTTGTCGCTGCCTCCATGCCGACCGCCCTTAGCGATAGCGTGGAGTTGCGAGCCGAGGTCGTCGCAGCGATTCCGAACGATCTGAAGCCGGCTGCAGATGAGGAGGGGCTGGAGCGTGCCTTCCGCTTGCACGTCCAGCCGGGGTGGGACGTGTTTCAGCGCCCCATCAACCGTTATCTAGCCGCAAAAGCGTTCGCATCCTGGACCGCCTACCAGGGGCGAGGGCTCTCGACGATTGTGCGCGGGCTCGAGGCAGCGCTTGCGCTCGTTCGCATCGAGGCCTCCCGCCAGTGTCGCAACGCCGCGCGCACCCTGGACCGCGAGTTGTTGCTCGAAGCCTTCCGCAGCGCGGATTTCGCACTCAACCATCTTGCGGTTGGGGAAGAGCTGGCGGACGGGTGGTCGCGTGCAGAACGGGGTTGACTACCAACTACCAACTACCAACTACTACGAGCCTCTTGGGGCGTTGGGATTAGAGCTTACAGTTCGAAGACGGCGATGACCGGCCCGTGATCGCTTGTGCCCGTTTCCCTCTGGACGACGCATGACGTCGCGCGTGATGCGAGAGGGTCGCTGGCGAAGACGTAGTCGAGACGCCAGCCGATGTTGCGCTGCCGCATGTTGCGCCACGGCGCCCACCACGTAAACAGGTCGGCATTATCCGGCTCGAACCTGCGATGCACGTCGACAAGCCCGTGGCTGAGAATTCGCTGCATCAGCTCACGTTCGTCAGGCCGCTGACCGACGATGTTCGGGCGGCGTTCCTTGGGATGAACGTCCATGTCCGTCAGCGCCACGTTCAGATCGCCGCACAGCACAAACGCCTGGCCGCTTGCCTGCAGGTCCCCTGAGAACGCATCGAGCGATTCCAGGAACCGCATCTTGGCGGGGAAGTCCTTTCCGCCGTTCGGCACATAAATCGAGGCAACGGTGAAATGCGCGCCGGTCGTTGATCCTGTCTCGCCAGGAGGGGTGGGCAACGGCAGCCGTGCGGCGACGATCCGGTGCTCGTAATCGAATTCGGGGTGAAAGAAGGCCGGACGATCTGGAAACGACGCTTTACGAATGTGAAGCCCGACGCCTGAGTAGCCCTTGCCGCCATGCCAGTAGCACCAGTAGCCCTCGATGTCGCAGAGCCAGACCGGCAGCTGATCGAGTGACGCCTTGATCTCCTGCAGGCACAGGACATCCGGCTGTTCCTTGTCGAGAAGTTCCTGCACCTGGGCCTGGCGTGCACGGATGCCGTTGACGTTCCACGTCGCGATTTTCATCTGGTCGAGCATCAGGATACTGGTCCCGCGGTTGCATTTCGTTCGGCATGCCTCAGCCGCTGACCGACCACAAGGAATATGCGGTAGAAGAGGTTGCACCTGACGTCGCGCGGCTCCGTATCGCCATCGTCAACGTCTATCTGGTCGGGCCGCGGCGGGCCACGACGTCCCGATCAACGTCCGAATGGGTGCTTGTTGACGCCGGTTTGCCGCATGGTGCCGCCGAAATCCTCAGTGTGGCGGCAGCGCGGTTCGGCGTCGAATCTCGTCCCACTGCCATCGTCCTCACCCATGGGCATTTCGACCACGTCGGGGCGCTCGAAGCGCTGCTGGCGGTCTGGGACGTGCCTGTCTATGCGCACGTAGCCGAGTTACCTTTCCTGACAGGCCGCAGGAATTTTCCGCCGCCGGATCCGACCGTGGGAGCTGCTGTCCTGGCGCGACTGGCGCCAGCCGATGCTTCGAAGGGCGTCGCTGTCGGCCGCATTCGCGCGCTGCCGGCGAATGGCAGCATCCCGGGAATGCCGGCGTGGCGGTGGATTCATACCCCCGGACACTCACCCGGACACGTGTCGCTGTTCCGTTCGAGCGATCGTCTTCTGCTCGCCGGTGATGCGATCGCGACCACCGATCAGGCGTCCATCTATTCCAGCGTCGTCCAGCGGCGAGAGCTGGCGGGCCCGCCGGCGTATTTCACGATCGACTGGGACAAGGCCGAAAGCTCAGTGTCCGCCCTGGCGTCGTTGAAACCGGCCGTGCTGGCGGCCGGTCATGGCGAGCCGATGTCGCACGCCACGTTGGCCGCTGACGTCGCTGCGCTCGCCCGGCACTTCAGGCTTCGCACTCGCCCGATCCATGGGCGGTACGCGGTCCAGCCGGCCCTTCTCGATGATGAGCTCAGCGCGCTGCCCGTTTCAGCGCGTTCAAGCCGCGTGCGCTGGGGCGCGCTATCGGGTGTTGCCGCGGCCACGTTCGCCGGCACGTGGCTGTACCGCAGATTCGGCCGCCGTTAGTCGCAACCGTGATTCAACTACCAACTACCAACTACCAACTACCAACTAGCTAACTAGCCAACTAGCCAACTAGCTAACTATCATTCCCGCGTGACTCGGCTGCGCGGCCTGCTCATCGTCGGGCTGCTCGTGGGCATGGTGGCCCACGAGGCGCCCACCGTCTCGCAAGCGCTCACCCGCATCACCTCTCCCTCGCAGGAGTTCGGCGCCAACATCGGCGACGACTACTTCCTCGCCACGTACCGGCAGCTCGAGCAGTACTGGAAAAAGCTCGACGCCGAATCTGATCGCGTCCGCCTCGTTTCGATTGGTCAGACCGAAGAAGGGCGCACGCAATGGATGACCGTCATCTCGTCGCCGGAGAATCTTGCGCGTCTCGACGAGTACCAGGCGATTTCGCGTCGACTCGCTCTCGGAGAGCCCGACGAGCAGCAGGCGCGCGCTCTCGCCTCGGCTGGTAAAGCCGTCGTCTGGATCGACGGCGGATTGCATGCGGACGAAGTGCTTGGTGCGCAGCAACTGATCGAGCTGGTATATCAGCTCGCCCAGGCGGAGGATCAGGAAACACTGCGCTTCCTGCGCGACGTCATTGTTCTCGCCGTCCACGCCAATCCCGATGGGCACGCGCTGGTCGGTGACTGGTATATGCGTGAGCGCGAGCCTTCGCACCGGATGCTCGACGGCGTGCCACGGTCGTACCAGAAGTACATCGGCCACGACAACAACCGTGACTTCTTCCTTTCCAGTCAGGCTGAAACTACCAACATGAACCGCGTCCTGTACAAGGAATGGTTCCCGCAGATCGTCTATGACCATCATCAGCCCGGCCCGTCGGGGACGGTGATGTTCGCTCCGCCGTTTCGCGGTCCGTTCAATTACGTCCTGGACCCGCTGATCCCGCCGAGTCTCGAGCTGATCGGATCGGCAATGCAGGCGCGCTTCGCGGCAGAAGGCAAACGCGGCGTGACCATGCGCGAGGGCGCATCCTATTCGTCGTGGTGGAACGGGGGGTTGCGGACGTCCGCGTACTTCCACAACCAGATTGGTTTGCTCACGGAGACGACCGGAGAGCCCACGCCGATCAATCTGGTGGTGCCTCCAGATCGCCGCACGGCATCCGAGGATCTGCCGATGCCGATTTCCCCTCAGCGATGGCATTTCCGTCAGGCGATCGACTACTCGATGACGGCAAATCGTGCGGTCCTGGATTATGCCTCTCGATCCCGGGAAACCCTGCTCATGAACGCCTGGACGATGGCACGTCGCGCGATAGCCGAGGGCAGCCGTGATTCGTGGGTCGAGACTTTCAGCAGCAGTGCCCCCGCGCGCGATTCCCGGCTCCGTGCGCCGCGTGGGTACATCCTCCCGGCGACCCAACCGGACTTTCCGACCGCTGCCAAGTTCGTCGACGCGCTCCTGAAGTCTGGCGTGATCGTGCACCGCGCGACCACCGGATTCCGCGTCGGCGGGACCGCCTATCCCGCTGGTTCGTTCGTGGTGAAGACGGCGCAGCCGTTCCGCGCGGAGGTGCTCGACATGTTCGAGCCGCAGCACTATCCGGACGATCAGCCGCCCTACGACATTGCCGGCTGGACGCTGGCCTTGCAGATGGGCGTGAAGTTCGACCGCATCCTCGATGCGTTCGACGGACCGTTTGCAGTTCTCGACAGCGTTGCCGTGCCTGCGCGTGACATCAGCGGACAAGGCGGAGACGGGTTTCTTCTCAGCCATCATCAGAACGACAGCGTCGTCGTCGTCAATCGCCTGCTGCGCGAAGGCGCATCGGTGTTCTGGTTGCGGGATCGCATGATCGGATCGAAAGACCAGACCGGCTCGATCTACGTGCGCGCTGGTGGGCGGACGCGCGACATTCTCACCGCTGCCGCGCGGCAACTGGGCGTGTCGATCACAGCGGCATCAGAGTCTCCGACGCCGGCGTTTCAGTTGCGGACACCGCGGATCGGACTGTGGGATCGGTATGGCGGATCGGTGAGCAGCGGATGGATTCGCTGGCTGCTCGAGCGCTACGAATTCCCGTTCGAGCGTGTCTACGCGCCGGGCATCGACCGTGGCGACCTCAACGATCGGTATGACGTGCTGATTCTGTCCGATGACGCCGAACTCCAGCGGTTCGATCGCACGCCGCTGACAATTCCCTCGCAGTACCGCGACGAGACCGGTGTCTTGACGGCCGACCGCAGTGTGCCGGCGCTTCGCCGCTTTGTCGAGAAAGGCGGGACGATCGTTGCGATCGGGCAGGCGGCGCGCATGGCCAGTTCGCTCGGCGCGCCGGTCGAGCGGGTCGCCGTAGAGGACGATACTCGCGATCTCGAGGGCGTATCGATTCCGGGCTCCGTGCTACGGGTTCACGTTGATAACACGTCACCGCTGGGATTCGGCTTCGAGCCGGAAGTCGATGTGTTCTTCGACAACAGTCCCGTCTTTCGAGTGACCGACGGCACCGCCACCGCCGTTGCGAGGTACGATGCCTCTGCGCTGCGCAGCGGGTGGGCGCGTGGTCAGCAGCGGCTCGCCGGTGGTGCTGCCGTGATTGATGCCCCCGTTGGTCGCGGTCGCGTCGTCGTATTCGGCCCGCTCGTTGCGTTCCGCGCCCAGTCGCACGCCACGTTCAAGTTTCTGTTCAACGCGATCTATTACTCGAAGGCCGAGCCGCAGGATGCGGGCGGGGCCAGCACACGCTGATGTTTGAGTCGGTTCCGTACGGTCCGGTCATTGCTGCGTTGATCGGCACGCTGGCGGTTCTCGCGTGGCGCATACGCGAGTCGCGGCGGCCCATTACGCCGCGCGGAATAGTGATTCCGCCTCTCGGCATGAGCACGGGATTCTCGATGTTTGCGATCTCCGGATTCCGTATGCCGCTGTGGTGGGCCCTGACCGCGTTTGCGGCCGGTGCGCTGCTGCTCGCGTATCCATTGCTCGCATCCACGACGTTGACGCGCGACGGCGATGTCGTGATGATGCGCCGGTCGCGAGCGTTCATTGCCATCCTGCTCGCCCTCGCCGCAATCCGGCTGGCGCTGCGGAGTTACATCGGGCAAATCATCTCGCCGCAGCAGACTGCAGGCCTGTTTTTCATCCTCGCGTTCGGCATGATTGTCCGCTGGCGCACCGCCATGTGGTTCCAGTATCACAGGCTCGTGAGCCAGGGCTGACACTCGAAGCCGAGTTTCATTTCCACGCGTAAGCGTGTACTTTGGAGAGAAGGACGGCTGACGTGTTTTGCCGTCTGGTGGCGCAGTTGCGTGCGCGCTCCGCCGGGCCGGCTCGTACCCACGTCGCCCCTGCCGGCGTCTTACCTGCCGGCGGCTTCATGCCGGCGTCTTCAGACCGGCACTGCCTCGCACGATCTCGACGCCCTTCATGAAGGACAACAGACAGGATGAATCGACCTTATCGATCAGCCGCGTTGGCCGTTCTTTGCATGTTCGCCACATTGACGGCGACACGGGCCGGCGCACAGGTGCCTGACGGCGTTCCGGCTGGCCCCCTCACGCTCGAGCAGGCACTGGCTCTGGCTGAGGTGCGAAGTGAATCCATCGGGATTTCCCGTGAGGGTCTTCAGCGCGCCGAAGGGGAGCGGGTCCGCGCGCGCAGCGGACTCTTCCCGCAATTGTCGGCGTCGGCCACCTACGATCGGGCGCTCGCCTCCGAGTTCTCCGGGCTGTTCAACAACCAGACGTTCGGCAACGGCACGGACACGAGCGGTTTCGAAAATCTCCCATTCGGCCGCGCCAACACGTGGCGCATTTCCCTGGCGCTCTCGCAGAACGTATATACGGGCGGTCGTCAGCAGGCGCAGGAGGCGGTCGCGCAGGCGGGACGTGAGTCGGCGGCGCAAGGCGTGTCGACCGCGCGCGCCCAGCTGCTGTTCGACGCCACGCAGGCCTACTATGACCTCGCGCTCAGCGACCGGCTGGTTCGGATTGCCGAAGCGACGCGAGATCAGGCAGGCGCAACGCTTCGTCAGACGCAGGCGGGATTCGACGCCGGCACCCAGCCGGAGTTCGAAGTAATTCGCGCGCGAGTCACGCGCGATAGCCAGACCCCGGTGGTGATTCGTCAGCGCGCCAACCGTGAAGTCGCGCTGCTGCGGCTGAAGCAACTTCTCGATGTACCGCAGGACTTTGACTTGCAGCTTGCCGACGGTCTTGAGGACGAGCGTCTGCCGCCCCCTGCTGTGTTTGCAGCTCAGGTGTTGCCGCTCGAGCAGTCGGTCCCGCTGGACGACCCGGCCGTTGTGTCGGCCGCTGCGCGAACCGGTATCCCTGTCCCGGATCGAACCGTGGTGAGCGAGGCGACCGCGACAGTACGCTTACGTGAAGCGTCGTTGAAACTGACCGAGGCGCAGAAGAACCCGTCCGTCGCCGTGAATTCCACCTACTCGCGCCTTGGCTATCCCTCGAACCTTTTTCCCACATTCGACCGTAGCAACTGGTCAGTGGGCGCCTCGGTGAATCTGCCCGTCCTGACCGGCGGACGTCAGCGCGGGGACGAACAAGTTGCGCGCGCCGAGCTGGAGCAGGCGCGCCTGCAGCTGCGCCAAACGCAAGAGCTTGCCGCGCTCGACTCAAGGTCCGCGTGGGCCGAACTGCTGGCGGCGCGTGCCACATGGGAAGCGACCGCTGGTACGATCCAGCAGGCGACGCGAGCGTACGAGATCGCTGATGTCCGTTATCGCGCCGGCGTTTCGACGCAGCTCGAGTTGTCGGACGCGCGGCTGCTGCTGCAACAGGCCGAAGCCAATCGCGCGCAGGCCGCCCGCGACCTGCAGGTGGCGCGGGCGCGGATGGCGTTGCTGCCGGATCTTCCGATCGGCGCAACGATTCCGCGTGTACCGCAGCCGCAGGCGCCGCAGACCGTTCCGACCCCGTCACGGCCGCAGACGGCTGGACAAACGATTACGAACGCGGCGCAGACCGGCGGGTTCCAGGGTGGCGGGTTCCAGGTGGGAAATCGATGAGTCAGAGAGCGGCGTTTGCGTTTTTCATTTTGAATCTTTCGGTCCTCACTGGGTGCACGACAGAGGCGGAGAAACCTGCCGCGCGGCCACCTGCAGTCCGCGTCGGGATGGAAAACATTGTCACCGTTGCGCGCGACACGATTGTGGTCGGACCAATCGTCTCCGGTGAGCTGCGGCCTGAACGCGAAGCGACCGTGCGGGCCGAGATCGGCGGTTCGGTCACGCAGGTGAGCGTCCGCGAGGGGCAGCCAATTCGCCGCGGCACAGTCCTGGGGCGCATCGAGACACGAACGCTTGACGATGTGCGGCAATCGGCGATGTCGTCGGTGCGGAACGCCGAGAATCAGGTGGCCGTGGCGCGCCGTGAAATGGAACGGACGGAGACCCTCGTCAAGGCGGGCGCGCTTGCGGCGCGCGACCTGGACGTCGCCCGCCAGAACGTCAGCGTGGCGGACGCGCAGCTCGCGGACGCGAAGTCGCGTCTGGCGTCGGCCGATCGTCAGCTCGCCGACACGGTGCTGCGCGCGCCCATCGACGGCATTCTGGCGAACAAGCCGGTCAACATCGGCGATGTGGTCAGCGTTGGCGGTGAACTCTTCAACATCATCGATCCGTCGTCCATGCGTCTGGAGGCGTCGGTGCCCTCGGACGACCTGTCGTTTCTTCGAATAGGCGCCAGGGTGGATTTCACGGTCCGCGGTTACGAGAAGCCATTCGAGGGCCGGATCACGATGATTGCGCCGCAGGCGGACTCGGTCACGCGCCAGGTGCCAATCTACGTCTCGATCCCCAACGTCGGCGGAAAGCTTGTCGCAGGACTGTTTGCCGAAGGGCGCGTCGTCAGCCAGTCCGCGGAAGGGCTCGTCGTTCCGATCAACGCAGTCAATACGACGGGATCAATGCCCTGGGTACTGCGCGCCAACGGCGGCAAGACCGAGCGCGTCGAGGTGAGCCTCGGCTTGCAGGATCCGCGCACGGAGCGCACGCTGGTCGTGTCGGGATTGAATGAAGGTGACATGCTTCTACGAGGGGCGGCGCAGGGGATTACGCCTGGAACAGCGGTCGCGCTGAACGCGGGGCAGTAACGACGATGTTTATTTCCGATACAGCGATTAGGCGTCCCGTCCTGACCATCGTTGCGATGCTGATCCTAGTGGTCTTCGGCATCGTGGCGCTGACGCAGCTCGATACCGACGAGTATCCCGAGATCGACGCGCCCGTTGTGGTGGTGGCGATCCCCTATCCGGGCGCCTCGCCCGACATCGTCGAGCGCGAAGTGGTTGATCCCATCGAGGAGGCAGTCTCCGGTATCAGCGGTATCGATCGCATGCGCTCGAACTCCCTCGACAGCTACGCCAACATCGTGGTCGAGTTCAACTTCTCGAAGGACCCGAAGGTCGCCACGCAGGAGATCCGCGACAAGATTTCGTCCATCCGCAACGATCTGCCCACGGAGATGGAGGAGCCCACCCTCACCCAGTACGATCCCGCGGACCGACCGATCGTCTCGCTCACGTTGTCGTCACCGGGGCTGACGGGCGCGGAGCTCACGCGCATGGCCGATCCCGATATCACGCGCCGGCTGCGCGGCATCTCCGGCGTGGCGGCGGTGAATCTGGTTGGCGCCATCGAGCGCGAGCTCGTGGTCGAGATCCGCCCGCGGGATCTGGAGGCCACCGGCGTGGGTGTCGGCCAAGTGGTGCAGGCCCTGCAGTCACAGAATCTGGCGGTGCCGGTGGGCCGTCTTGAAGGCTCGCTTGAAGAACGGACGATCCGCCTCAAAGGCCGTCTCGACTCGCCCGTCGATTTCAAGCAGCTCGTCGTGTCGCACGCGGCCGGGCGCATCGTCCGACTGGGCGACCTTGCCGACGTGAAGGACGCCACTGAAGAGCCGCGCTCGTACGCCGCCTACAACGACGAAGAGGCGGTCGGCTTCGACATCCTGAAGTCCACTGGATTCAGCACCACGAAGGTGGCCAACGACGTGCGCGCCAAGGTCCAGGAACTCCAGCGCGAGCTCCCGGCCGGCGTCACGCTGCGGGTTGTTCAGGACGGTGGCCAGCGCGTAGACGCCTCGGTGAAGAGCGTTGAGGAAGCGCTGATTGAAGGCGCCGCGCTCACGGTGGCCGTCGTGTTTCTGTTCCTCAACTCGTGGCGCTCCACGGTCATCACGGGTCTCGCGTTGCCGGTGTCGGTGCTGGCCTCATTCGTCGCCGTTTGGATCTTCGGCTTCACGCTCAACACCATGTCGCTGCTTGGGCTGTCGCTCGCCATCGGCATCCTGATCGACGACGCCATCGTCGTGCGCGAGAACATCGTGCGACACGTCGAGATGGGTAAGGACCACTTGAAGGCCGCCCATGAGGGCACTCATGAGATCGGGTTGGCGGTCACCGCCACGACGCTGTCGATCGTGGTGGTGTTCGTCCCGATTGCCTTCATCGGCGGTATGGCGGGGCAGTGGTTCAAGCCATTCGGCCTGACGATTGCCTCGTCAGTGCTCGTCTCGCTTTTCGTTTCGTTCTCGCTCGACCCGATGCTTTCGGCCTACTGGCGCGATCGGCACGGCCCGCTGCACACGCGCTGGATCATCAGTCGCTGGCTCGGCTACTTCAACCTGTGGTTCGATCGCCAGGCCGAGCGCTACAAGTCCGTGATTGCGTGGGCGCTCGACCATCGCTACTCGATGATCGGGCTGGCGCTGGTGACCTTTGTCGGCGCTCTGGCGCTGCCGGCGATGGGCATCATTCCCGCCGCACTCGTGCCGATCCAGGACAACTCGATGTTCTCCATCGACCTCGACGTCCCGCCGGGCTCGAATCTGGAGTACGCCAAAGCCAAGGCGAAGGAAGTGGGGCGTATTGCCCGCAAGCGGCCGGAGGTGGCCTACACCTACATCTCGATGGGCCGCGCCGGCGACGTCGTGGACGAAGGCTCTGTGTTCGTGAAGCTGGTGCCAAAGACCGAGCGGTCACGCATTCAGGACGTGATCGAGGCGGACATCCGATCCGAGATCGGCACGATCAGCGGCCTCATGTCGTCGATCAGCGGCGGGTGGAACCCCGGCGAGAAGGCGATTCAGCTCCAGATCAAGGGACAGCAGGCCGGCGAGCTGACACGGCTGGCGCAGCAGGTGGCCGAGGAGGTACGCCAGGTCTCCGGCGCGGTGGATGTGGACCTCTCGACCAAAGGCCAGAAGCCGGAGCTTGAGGTGCAGATTGATCGCGGTCTGGCTGGCTCGCTTGGCCTCACCGCGGGCCAGGTGGCGCAGGCGCTGCGGCCTGCGTTTGCCGGCATCGACGTTGGCGACTGGGTCGATCCGGCCGGTGAGACCCGTGACGTCACCATTCGCCTCGCGCCGAAGTCGCGCACGGTGGTGGCGGATCTGGAATCAATGCCACTGGTCGTCACCGGACCCGACGGCACCACGAAGACCATTCCGCTCGGGCAAGTCGCACACATCAAGCCGGGACTCGGTCCGGCGCGCATCGACCACCTCGATCGCGATCGCGTGATCACCGTCGAGGCCAACACCGAAGGTCGCGCGTTGTCGCCGGTCGTGGCCGACGCGATGGCGCGTATCGAGCAGCACGTGAAGTTCCCGGCCGGCTACGGCCTGAGCCAGGGCGGCCAAAGTAAGGACCAGGTGGAGATCTTCACCCAGATGCTGCTGGCAATCGGCGTGGCCGTGATGTTGATGTACTTCGTGCTGGTGGTGCAGTTCGGGTCGTTCCTCGAGCCGTTCTCGATCCTGTTGTCACTGCCGCTGTCGCTTATCGGCGTGATGCTCGCTCTCTATTTCACCAACACATCGCTCAACATCATGAGCATGATCGGCGTCGTGCTGCTGGTCGGCATTGTCGCCAAGAACGCAATCCTGCTGATCGACTTCGCGAAATGGTCCGAGGAAAAGGGCATGGAACGGCGCGAGGCGCTGATCCAGGCCGGACGCGTCCGGCTCCGGCCGATTCTGATGACGACGTTCGCGCTGATCGCCGGCATGATTCCGGTCGCACTGGGCGGCGGAGAGGGCGGTGACTTCCGCGCCCCACTGGGTATCGCCGTGATTGGCGGCGTCATCACATCAACGCTGTTGACACTGCTGGTGATTCCAACGGTTTACGAAACGCTGGCCGACGCGCGCGACTGGATGGGCGCGAAGCTGGGCGTCTCGCATGCGCATGGTGCGCATGGTGCGCATGGTTCAAAAGGTTCAAGTGGTGCAGCAGGTTCAGAAGGTCCTGTTCATGGGGTTCTTGAACCTGAGAGAACCCACTGAACCCCATGAACAAGACCGCCTGAACTGCTGAACGGATGAACCCCTGAACCTGTAGTACAACTCCGTTCATGCATAACCCCCTCGTCCCAGAAACCCTTGAAGGCTGGAGCGTCCTGCACCTGATGTATCGACTGAACTGGGACGGCATACGCCGCCTCCAGGACGTCGATGTCAGTCGGATATCGGACGAGGCGATGAGCGCGCTGGCTGTTCCCGACGCCGGCGCCACGGCGTTCGTACAAATGCTCGGGCATAAGGGCGACCTGATGGTGATTTGCTTCAGGCGCGACTTCGAGCAGCTCGCGCAAGCGCAACTCGCGCTCTCGCGGACCGAGTTCCACTCATTCCTCGAACCGTCGACGTCGTACGTGTCGATCGTGGAGCTCGGCATGTACGACATGACGGGCAAGCTGCATCAGCAGTTAGGCGCGAAACACAAACCGGGCAGCGACGAATTCGAGGCAGCGTTCGACGTCGAAATGGAGACACAGCGGCAGCGGGTGATGAACCGTCTGTTCCTCGAGCTGCCGAAGGCACGCTACGTCTGCTTCTATCCGATGAACAAGAAGCGTAGCGACGGCAACAACTGGTACTCGGAAACATTCGAGCGCCGTGCCGCGATGATGCGCGAGCACGGGATGATCGGGCGAACCTACGCCGGCAGGGTCACCCAGGTGATCTCCGGCTCGATCGGCTACGACGACTGGGAATGGGGCGTCGATTTGTTCGCGAGCGACCCGGTTGTTTTCAAGAAACTGATCTATGAAATGCGGTTCGACGAGGCGAGCGCCCGCTTTGCCGAGTTTGGTCCGTTCTATACGGGGGTCCAATTCGCCCCGACTCAGCTTGCCGCCTACCTCAGCGGATCGGTCCCGGCGCTGGAGTGAACCTGTCTGGATTTTGCCGTTTCTGTGATCGGCGTGCGACACCTTGGATTTTGGCCCGCTAGGCTTTCCACCGCCCTTCCCGACAAGTCACGCAGAATCAGCAACTAGCGCGGGCAGTCCGTAGATAGCTGTACAGGCGCAGGAATTGCTGTGTTCTTCGCAGACAGCTATGAGCCCACAGGAAACGTTCGTCACGCGACTGCGGCGTCACCGGCAACGCAATCGAATCTCGCTCGACGAGGTGGCAGCGGAAATCCGCGTCAAGCGCGAGTTACTCGAAGCGTTGGAAAACAACGACTTGTCCGAATGGCCACGTGGCCTGTATGCGAGAGCCTGGATTCGGGGCTACGCGAACGTCGTAGGCCTGGACGCCGATGAGGCGGTGGACGAGTTCTGCAGACAATTTCCGCAGGGCGACCGTCGCGCCAACGGCACGATTCGCGACATCGCCGCGATCGTCGCCGCGCCCTCCGAGCTTCGGGACGAATACAACGGTCCGGAACGCCGCGCGCGTCCCGCGGACGAACCGTCTGCGCCCGCCCCGGTGTGGCACGCGCCTGTCACGAACAAGACGCTCGGCCTCTGGGTTCGAGTGCTGTCCGCCGCCGGCCCGTATCTGCGCGTCCGCCGCGCGTCACGGACCAGTCTCTAGGGAACTGGCGCCCGCAGCGATTCTATAAACCGGCGGTGCAGCACACGCACCGCCTCTTCCATCCGCTCTCGCGGAACCATCCACGTAATCCTGAACGATGAGGTTGCGGCTCCACGCGGCTCGATTCCCGCTCCGCGAAGCGCCTCGTCACCAGTCCGGACGTTCCGATACGTCGCATTGATACCGGCGCCGATGACGCTGACCGCGGCGAGACCGTCGATGAGCGTGGCCCGGTTGGCGAAACGTTCGAATACTGCGGCACGCAACTGTTGCTCGTCGTGCAGGTTTTCGCGCGAAATGACGACTGTTGTGCGGTCGCCGAACACGTGCAGCTGTTTGCCAGGGACGCCGCGGTCGTCGAGCAGCGCCAGCAAATCCGTGGCAGCGGCGCTGCTGTCGAGGAGGACGACATCGCGCTCGCTCGCGACTCCTACCACCGTGCCGGGCATATGCGGCGGACTGCGACGGACAACAGTCCCGTCGCTCGACGGGTCCGGCCCGGGAAGCGGGCCCTGTGTGGCGCGCGCGTAAATGGCGATCCCCTTCTCTTTCGCAAATTCGACCGCCTGGGCGTTGAGGACCCTGGCGCCTGCCTCGGCCATCTCCTGGGTTTCCTCATACGAGAGGCTCCCGATACGTTGTGCAGCAGGCACCACACGTGGATCGGCGGAATAGACACCGTCCACGTCGGAGCAGATCTCACAGAATTCAGCGTCGAGGGCGGCGGCAAGCGCAACCGCCGTTGTGTCGCTGCCGCCCCGGCCGAGCGTGGTGACTTCTTTCCTGTACGAAACGCCCTGATAACCGGCGACGACGACTATTCGCCCGCGGGAAAGCTCGTCCTGAATCCGGAACGGCCGCACTTCGATGATGCGGGCGTCGACATGTCTGTCGTTGGTGATGATTCCAGACTGGCTGCCCGTAAAGCTGATGGCGTTTCCTCCGAGCTCGCGGATAGCCATGGACAACAGAGCCATCGAGATCCGTTCGCCAGCCGAGAGCAGCATGTCGAGCTCACGGCGATCCGGGTTCGGCGAGACCTGTTTGGCGAGAGTCAGCAGTTCGTCGGTTGTATCTCCCATGGCCGAGACCACGACGACGACGTCGTGTCCCTGAGCTCGGGTCTGCATCACCCTCGCGGCAACGGCCTTCAACTTCTGGACGTCGGCCACACTGCTGCCGCCGTACTTCTGAACGATCACCGACATCGGAACCAGCATATATAATCGCGGTTTTGGAGAGCCGATAGATGACCGCTCGAACTGTTCTTACCGCGCTGGCACTTATCCTCGGGCTGGCCTGGTCCACCCCGGCGCAACAGGGATCACAGGCGCCGCTGCGCACGCCGGACGTGATTTTTGTCCCCACGCCGCAGGAAGTGGTGGACGTGATGCTGAAGCTGGCGAAGGTGACGAAGAACGACGTCGTCTACGACCTCGGATCCGGCGACGGCCGCATCCCGATCACCGCTGCCAAGGTATACGGCGCGCGGGCAGTCGGGATCGACATCGACCCCGAGCGCATCCGTGACGCCAACGAGAACCTGAAGATGTCGGCCGCCTCCGACCGCACGATCCTGCCGCGGGTTAAATTCCTCAATCAGGACCTGTTCACGACGGACATCAGCGAAGCCACAGTGGTAACGCTGTATCTGCTGCCGTCACTGAACATAAAGCTGCTGCCGAAGCTCAACAAGGAGCTCAAGCCAGGCACCCGCGTCGTCTCGCACGCCTTCGACATGGGGCCGGATATCAAGCCGAAGATGGAGCCGGTCAACGTCAACGGCCGGGTCGTTTACTACTACACGATTCCGATTAGCTGAGGCGCGAAAAGCCCTTGGTTTTCCTTAGGCCTGGGCCCCGTCGCTTTGGCCTTTGTCTTCCGGGCCGGTCCCGTAATAGACTTTTGAGACTAAATCTCAGTTTACGGAACCGCCATGTATCAAGCGTTCATCATCACTCTTCGCGAAGGCCTCGAAGCCTTCCTCATCGTCGCGATTTCGCTCGCCTACCTTCGTAAGACTGGTCGCGATCAGCTCGTGCCGGCCGTTCGGTGGGGTATCGCGCTGTCGATCCTGATCAGCGTCGGCGCGGCAGTGCTGTTCCAGCGCGCCAGCAATCAATCGCTGTGGGAAGGCATCCTCGCGATCACCGCGGCGGTCCTGGTCGCCACGCTCATCGTGCATATGTGGCGTCACGGGAAACGGCTGAAGCGCGAGATTGAGACACGCCTCGAATCGTCGGCAGGCCGCCTTGGCGCCAAAGCGTTTGCCGGGGTCTTTCTATTCACGGTGCTCATGATCACGCGCGAAGGAATGGAAACCGCGCTGCTCATGGGGACATTGATTCTCCAGAAGAGCGCTGTCGACATCACCGGCGGCGCGGCGGCTGGCGTGCTGTGTGCGGCATTCGTCGCCTGGCTCTGGTCGCGATATGGCCACCGCGTCAACCTCGCGCTCTTCTTCCAGGTGACCGCGGTCTTTCTTGCGGTCTTTGTCGTTCAGTTGGCGATCTATGGTTTCCACGAATTGATGGAGGCGAATCTCTTCACCGGCAGCGAGTGGTGGCACGACGCAACCGAGCCGATCGGACCGGACGGCCGTTATGGACGCTACCTTTCGTACCTGCTGGTGGTGATGCCAGTCGCATGGCTTGCGATCTCCGCGCTGTTTAGCCCGCGCCGCGCTGCGGCACCGATCAGGCAAGCGCCCCCGCAGACAGCCGCTCACTAATGGCCGGCCTGCCCTGAGCGAGACGCGAGGTCGAGTCGATGGCGCCGAAGCCTCCCGTCACCGCCGAACTCGTCTGGGCGGAGGAGCTTCGGTTCGGCGTCACCAGCGCAAAGATCGCCACTGTCGTCGACGGGAACAGCACCGCAGGCCCGTCGCCCGTACAAATGCTGGTCATCGGCCTTGCCGCCTGCATGGCCATGGACGTCGTGGACATCATCCGGAAGGGGCGTCACCCGCTGACGGCGTTCCGCACGACGATCGTCGCGGAGCGAAAGCCGGACGTTCCTCACCGCGTGACGAAAGCCTCGCTGCACTTCCACGTTCACGGTCAGGTTCCTGAAGCGGTCGTCGAGCGGGCGATCACGCTCTCGCGCGACAAGTACTGTTCCGTCTGGCACTCACTCCGGGAAGACATCACACTCGAAACCGCGCATACCATCGTGGCGTGAATCGGCGCCCGTACATCGACTGGCTGCGCGGCATCGCCGTGCTGATCATGATCGAGGCGCACACCCTCGATTCCTGGACTCGCGTCGCCGATCGAAGCTCACCGTGGTATCGCAACGCGATC
This sequence comes from Vicinamibacterales bacterium, assembly GCA_035647075.1. GTDB lineage: Bacteria > Acidobacteriota > Vicinamibacteria > Vicinamibacterales > UBA2999 > Gp6-AA40. Next base: position 28,987 of record DASROF010000028.1, read on the forward strand.
ATCGTGGCCGGATTCGGCGCGCCACTCTTCCTGTTCCTTGCCGGAGTGGCGTCGGTGCTCGCCGCCGGCGCGAGGACCAGGAAGGGGCTGACGACCGGAGAGGTAGCCCTTGCTGCGCTGCGGCGCGGTGCGTGGATCTTTCTGCTGGCGTTTCTATTCCGACTGCAGTCTCTGGTGCTGGGCGGCGGTCAATTCCCACAATCGCTTCTCAAAGTGGACATCCTGAACGTAATGGGCGTGTCGATGATCGTCGGAGCGATTGGCCTTGCGCTCGCGCGAACTGCGACTGCTCGCTTGTTGCTGTTCATGGCGTTCACCGCAGCTTGCGCGATGTTGACGCCGCTCATCCGTGAGACTCCGCTGTTGAGCGCGTTGCCCGATCCGCTCGAGGCGTACCTTCGCCCTCTGCGCGGTCTGACCACGTTCACGTTATTCCCGTGGGCTGGTTTCTTCTTCGGGGGCTGCCTGGTGGGGATGGCGCTCGAGGGGGCGGCAAGACTCTCGTTACGGGTTGAAAGTTGGAAGTCGGGAGTTGAACAACGCTGGCTTGCGCTGGCTGGAGCCGCCCTCGCGGTCGGCGGCTACTTGTCGTCATATCTGCCGCCGTTGTTCCCTGGTGCGAGCTTTTGGACCTCATCGCCAACGTTCTTCTTCCTGCGGTTTGGCGTGCTCGTCCTGTCAGTGCCGGTGGCCTTCGCGGTGACGAAGTGGTGGCGCGGGGAGCTTCTCCAGGAATTCGGACGCGCCTCGCTCTTCGTCTACTGGGTCCACGTCGAGCTCGTGTATGGGGTGCTGACCGCGTCGATTCATCGACGTCTCCCACTCCCGGTCGCCTTCCTGGCATTCGCTGCCTTCACCGTCGCGATGTTCGGACTCGTACGTCTGAAGACGGCGATCGTCAATCGAGGGCGGTCGACCAAATCGATGACCGCCGCCCAAAGCTGATGCGTAGACGAATCATGGCCGTTGTGCGCAATCGCTGTTAAACCGTTCGGCGATTGGATGTTAGTAATGTCAGAGCGTCGTTTTGGTCCCCATCAAGGCAGGTGCCGACCCCAAAATCGAGTTGAGTTTGCGGCCATCAGCCCGATACAATTCGCCTCTTTCAGGAGGGCGGCCGGTCGCCGCCAGACACATACCGCATGATTAATGTCGCTGCCATTCGGATGCAGCAGTTCGGCGTGCAGTTCTACCAGGCATCATTAACTGCCGGCGACATCGACAAGCTCGTCCGCTTCGAGGTGCTGAACTACGGGGAGTCTGGCGCGCCCGTGAGGGGCGGCACGAAGAAAGCTCCCTCGAAAGTGAACTGGGACCTGCTCGAACGACGGATCGCGTCGAGCGAGAAAGCCTATCAGCGCCACATCATCAGGCGAAAGATCGACGAACTCGTCCAGTATTACGAGCAATGTCGTCAGGCGCATGATCTGCCGTCGATTCCCGGTGCGGTCATCATCTCGTGCGACGAGAAGCTGACATTCCATGCGGTCGAGAGCGGATCGAATGTCGGACAGCTCAAGGTTCCTGAGCGCGAAGGCATCCTCCGGGCGATCGACGGACAGCACCGCCTTCTGGCACTGCACGCTGATATTGAAAACATGAAGGACGAGGACTTCCAGGTGCCGGCGATCATCTTCGACCGCCTGCCCGAAGATCACATCGTCCAGATGTTCGTCACCATCAACGCAAAGCACACGCGCCTGAATGCATCGCATCTGGTCAGCCTGTCGGGGCGGCAGCTGTATCGGGACGATTCGCTGGCGGCGGCGCACGATGTGGTGCGGGCGCTCAACGATAAAGAGGATTCGCCGCTGCACGGCGAGATCAAACTCCTCGGCGTCGGGCGCGGCCGGGTCGCGCAGGCGCCGCTCGCGCAGGAACTGAAGAAGCTCTTTGCCAGCGACGCGTTCGGCGGTCCGCGCAAGTCCGCCGACTTCCGCGACGACTCAAGGCGCTTCTTCGTGAATTACTTCAAGCAGGTGTCGGTCGTGTTCGGCGCAGCCTGGAACGGCCGGAAGTACAGCATCAAGTCCGCCGCCGCCCTGCGTGCCTTCATCCGCGTGGCGCCGGATGTCGTTCGGAGGCTCGACCAGGACCACGCGGATCGCGCCGACTTCCGCGCAATCGGTCGTGTGATTGCTCCCTGGGGTCGACGCATCGGCGATCTTCGCTTCGAAAGTGAGGGCGCCTGGAAACGGCAGGGCACGACTGTGGAGTCGCTGGCGCGTGAGCTGAAGCTGGCACTCGAGTACCCCGAGGGCGCCGGCTGAACGGCCGACCTTCAGGTCGGCCAAAAAAAGAAAGGATGGGAAACCGTGAGGCTTCCCATCCTAAAATGCCGGCCTGGCTCCCCCCAATGTTCGCGACACCCTGCCGCGAACCTCAGACCGACACCACCTCTACTACAACCTGTGTGCCGCGTCGTTTCCTGAGAAAATCGCTCTGTTGCTCGCCGCCGCACAATCAGGAATGTCTGGCCGCTTACAACTGTGATAACCGCTGGTACCTGCGTTGATTTGAACGCCGACGTCGGGGAGGGCTGCGGCCAGGACGCTGCGCTGATGCCGCTGATTTCGTCGGCAAACATCGCCTGTGGTGTGCACGCCGGCAATGCGGAATCGATGCGAGAGGCGATCGCGCAAGCCATCGAGTACGGCGTCGCGATCGGAGCGCATCCATCTTTTCCCGACCGCGAGCATTTCGGTCGCCGGGAGATGCAGCTCGGCGCGGGCGACCTTCACAAGTGCATCGTTGCGCAGATCGAATCGCTCGTACGCGTTGCTCAAAAACAGGGCGCGCGACTACGGCATGTGAAGCCGCACGGCGCGCTCTACAACATGGCGGCGCGGGATCAGAAGCTTGCGGAGATAGTCGTGACTGCGATTCGAAGCGTTGATCCGGCATTGACGCTGTTCGGGCTGGCAGGGTCAGCGCTGTTGACGGCTGCAGAACGCCTCGGCCTGCGCGGGATCAGCGAGACCTTCGCCGATCGCGGCTACAGACCCGACGGCAGCCTCCAGCCGCGGACTGAACCCGGCAGCGTCATTCACGATGCCGAGACTGTGGCGGCTCGTGCGGTAGCGATGGTCCGAGAGGGCAGCGTCACCGCCGTTGACCACAGCCGCGTCGCGCTGCGCGCCGACACCATCTGTCTGCATGGAGATACGCCAGGAGCCGATGCGCTGGCGAGGCGCGTTCGCGATGCGTTCGCAGCGGCCGGAATCAGGGTTGCGGCGCCCTGAAGACCGCCGTTAAGGCGTTCCGGTAGACGGGGCCGTGAGCATTCTTCTCAGGACTTTCCCGACCATCGACTTCGGCAGATCCGTTCTGAATTCAACCGAGCCCGGAACTTTATAGGGCGCCAGGCGCTCACGACAAAAGCCGCGGATTTCGTCTGCCGTCGCGCTGGCCGCTGGCTTCAGAACCACCCACGCCTTGGCCATCTCTCCCTTGGTCGCATGCGGCACGCCTGCGACCGCCACCTCGTGCACAGCCGGATGTGAGGCGATGACTTCCTCGATCTCGCGTGGCCACACCTGGTAGCCGCTGGTCTTGATCATGTCCTTCTTGCGATCGACCAGGAAGAGATACCCCTCGTCATCCATGTAGGCGAGGTCGCCGGTATGGATCCACGGCGCCCCATCGCCGTGGACCTGCAGCGTCAAGGCAGTCTCCGCCGGATTGTTCCAGTATTCCGACATCCGCTGCGGCGCGCGCAGGAGCAGCTCGCCGACTTCCGTTGGCCCGAGTTCCCTCGACGCATTCTCCGCGTCGACGATCCTGACCTCGACGTCGGAGAGCGGAACGCCGATCGATCCCAGCTTCTGCCTGCCGCGGACCGGATTGATGCAGCACGCCATCATCGCCTCAGTCAGCGAGTAGCCTTCGACAATGCGGGCGCCGGTCTTCTCTTCGAACTGCCTCTTCGTTTCGCCCATGAGCGCGGCCGATCCGGAGAAGCACACCTTGATGGAGCGCAGATCGATCTGTCCGGCGCGAACGCCGGGATGATTCAGGATGGCGTTGTAGAGCGTCGGGATGCCATTGAAGAACGCAGGCTTGACCTTCTTGATCGTCTTCAGCAAATCGTTGATGTCGCGGGGATTCGGAACGATCGACAACGGATGCGGGCCGATGAACGCCATCGGCTGCACGCCGACGTTGGCGTACACGTGAAACAGCGGCAGCGGCAGCATGATGACGTCGGTCCACGCTTGCGTGGCCGATTTCGTCCACTCGTGAAGTTGCAGCCCGGCGACGACATAGTGTCGATGCAGGCCGACGACGCCTTTTGGTGTTCCCGTAGTGCCGCCGCTGGAGAGGACCACGGCTCGATCGTCCGCCCCTACGTCAACGGCGGGTCTCTTTGCACCGCGCTGCGCGTTCAAGAGATCCTGCAACCATCTATCACCAGTCGCTAAATCAACAATGTAATGGCCTTCCTTCTTCTCTTTGAATACGGTGAAGAGAATCCTCAGGACCGGCGGCAGATACTCTTTGATTGACGTCGCGATGACGCGTCGAACGCGCGTCCGTTCCTGAATTGCTTTCACGCGCCCGTAGAAGGGCGTCAATGAGACGACGGTCTCCGCGCCCGTCGAGGCCAGGGCCAGCTCCAGCTCCCGTTCAGAGTAAGTCGGGTTCAGCGGATGAACCACCGCGCCGGCTTTCCAGGCGCCGAATTCAGCGACGAAGAACTGTGGGCAGTTGGGCAGCAGGAGCGCGACACGGTCGCCCTTGCGGATCCCCAGTGCCTCGAGTGCTGCAGCGAAGGCCGTGCTCGAAGAATCCAGGTCGCCATACGACATCGTCGCGCCCTTGAAGAGCAGGGCTGGTCTGGTCGGATGTTCGGAGGCGAGCCGATCGAGGTAATCGATCAGCGTCTTGTCAGGATAGGGCGCGAGGCTCGGCCGAACGTCAGCGTCGTAGTGCTGGAGCCAGGGCTTCACCGCCGCATTGTAATGGTTAGCTAGTTAGTAGTTGGCTAGTCCGTAGTCAGGCCGTCGCTTTATCAACTACTGACTAGCTAACTAGCTAACTAGCCAACTATTAACTAGCGCCAAGCAGCATCAGCAGCAATGCCTTTTGCGTGTGCAGCCTGTTCTCCGCCTGATCGAACACGGCTGACGCCGGTGATTCGATGACTTCCGCGGTGACTTCATCCCCGCGGTGAGCGGGCAGGCAGTGCATGAACATGGCGCCCAGAGCCGCGCGCGACATCAGCGCGTTGTTCACCTGATACGGCGCAAACACGAGTCGCCGCGTAGCCGCCTCGTTTTCCTCGCCCATCGACGCCCAGACGTCCGTATAGATCGCGTGGACTCCGGCGACCGCCTCATCTGGATCCGTAAAGCAGCGGATCTCGGCGCCTCCGGTTGCGATGCGGGCCGCTTCGCCGAGCACGTGCTGCGGCAGCTCGTACCCCTGGGGCGAGGCCACATGGACGGTAATGCCCGCCATGCAGGACGCGTGCGCGAGCGACGTCGCAACGTTGTTGCCGTCTCCCACGTAAGCGACGATGCGGCCAGGCGCGCGTCCCCATCGCTCTCTCATCGTCATCACGTCGGCGAGCGCCTGCAGAGGATGGTGGTCGTCCGTCAGGGCGTTGATCACCGGCATCAGCGTGGCGGAGCGAGCGAATGTTTCGACCTTTTCCTGCGCGTATGTCCTCACGACGAGGCCGTGCACCCAGCGCTCGAGGTTGCGTGCCACGTCTTCAAGCGGCTCGCGCGAGCCGCCGGCGAATTCGGCCGGCAGGTCGAGAGCGTCGCCTCCGAGTTCGCGCACCGCTACTTCGAAGGTGGTCTTCGTGCGGAGCGAAGGCTTTTCGAACAACAGGCCAATGTGGCGACCGGCCAGAGCCGCCGCTGTCGGCGCCCTCAGGCCGAGATGGCGATGCGCCTTCACTTCCGCGGCAAGCGCGAGCAGTCGCTCGAGGTCCGCGTGCCTGAGGTCGAGAATCGAGAGGAAGTCTTTTGCCAGCCGCGCCGGCGGAGGGACGGTCTCCATGCCTACGTGCGGTACTCGCCGTTGATGCGGACGTACTCGGCGCTGAGATCACACGTCCAGATGGTCGCGGCCGCGCCGCCGCCGGTGCCGAGATGCACATGAATGTCGATGTCCGCGCCTTTCATGTGCTCCGCTGCCAACGGCGCGGCGTCATCGTGGGGGAGTCCGTTTTCAAACAGCAGCACGCCGCCGACGTGTACGGTCGCCTTGCTGACATCGAACTGAACACCCGCGCGGCCGGAAGCGGCGACGATGCGCCCCCAATTCGGGTCGGCGCCATGCACTGCGGTCTTGACCAGCGGTGAATTGGCGATCGTGCGTGCGACCTGGCGGGCGTCGTCGCGGCTGCGCGCGTCCTCCACGGTGACCGTGATGACCTTGGTGGCGCCTTCACCCCCGCGAACGATGTCCACGGCGAGACGCCTGGAAACCGTCAGCAGCCCGTCCAGAAGCGCGGGATAACTCTCTTCGTCAATGACAATGCCGCTGGCGCCAGACGCCATGGCGAACAGCGTGTCGTTTGTCGAGCACTCGCCATCGACGGTGATGGCGTTGAACGTATCGCGCGCCGACTCCTCCAGCGCGCGTCGCAGCAGCGCCGGCGACACCTGTGCGTCCGTTGTCAACATGCCGATCATGGTGGCCATGTTCGGCTCGATCATCCCGCTGCCCTTGGCGGTGCCTCCGATCGAGAATGTGCCGGCCGCCGTCTCGACCCGCACGGCGTCTTCCTTGGGAAACGGATCGGTCGTCATGATCGCGCGTGCGACGTCGCTGCCTTTGCCGCGCGCCATGTGCGCGATCGCGGTATGGATGCCGGGTGCAACCTTTCCCATGTTCAGGTTGACGCCGATCACGCCCGTTGATGCGACCAGCACCTGTTCCGGAGAGCATCCCAGCGCAGACGCCACTTCGCGCGCCATCGTTTCGGCGTCGGCCATTCCCTGAGTTCCTGTGCAGGCATTCGCGCAGCCGCTGTTC
>DASROF010000029.1:0-8424 GCA_035647075.1 Vicinamibacterales bacterium
CTTGCAGGTGGAAGCGGTCGAGCGTCTTGCCACCCATCCGAATATCGTGGGGATGAAGGAGTCCGGCAGCGATATCAGCTACATCACCGAGCTGGTGGCCTCGACGCCGGACGACTTCACGATGCTTGCCGGGTCCGCCACCACGTTCTTCCACGCGCTGTGCGCCGGATGCGACGGAGGGATCCTCGCGCTGGCGGCGCTGCTGCCCGAAGCGTGCGTCCGCATGCAGTCGCTCGTTCGCGCCGATCGGCTGGCCGAGGCACGCGCGCTGCAGCACTGGATCACGCCGCTGGCGCGTTCGGTCGGCGGCACCTACGGTGTGGCCGGTCTCAAGGCGGCGCTTGACCTGACCGGCTACAACGGCGGTGTGCCCCGGCCTCCACTCCGTCCCGCTCCGCCGCATGTGGTGGAGACCATCAACGGCCAGTTGTCGGCGCTTGGCGCATTCAAAGAATTAATCGCGGAGACTCATTAATGGCACTACCGGATACCGAACGAATCCTGCTTGGGCCCGGCCCGAGCCTCATTCCCCCGCGTGTATTGCGTGCGATGGCTGCGCCGGTGCTCAGCCACCTCGATCCGGATTTCGTTCCGCTGCTTTCCGAGGTTGGCGCGTCGCTCCGGCGCCTGTTCCGGGCTGACGACAAGTCGCTGGCACTGGCCACGTCCGGGACCGGCACGTCGGCGATGGAAGCTGCCGTCGCCAATTTCGTGGCTGAAGGTACGCGCGGCGTGGTGATCGTCACCGGCTATTTTGGTGACCGGCTCGCGCAGATTCTCGAGAGGTATGGCGCGACGGTTCGGCGCATCGACGTGGAGTGGGGAAGAGCCGTCGATCCGCAGAAGCTCCGCGACGAGCTCCGGCGTGAAGGCGCCGACGTCGTCGGCATGGTGCACGCGGAAACGTCGACCGGCGTGCGCAACCCGATCAAGGAGCTTGCAGCGATCGTTCGCGAACATGGCGCGTTGTCCATCGTTGACACTGTCACATCGCTTGGCGGCCACGACGTGGATCTGGCCGGTTGGGGCGTTGACGTCTCGTACTCCTGCGCGCAGAAGTGCATTGGCGCGCCGTCCGGGATCGCACCGATCGCCGTTTCGGGACCAGCGCGTCAGCGGATGGTGAAGTGCCGGAGTTTTTATCTGGATCTGAAACTGCTCGAGGACTACTGGGTCTCCCGCAAGTACCACCACACCATGTGCACGTCGCTGGTCTATGCGCTCCGCGAGGCGCTGATGATGATCGATGAGGAAGGACTGGAAGCGCGGTGGGCGCGCCACGAGCGGCATCATCACGCGTTTGCCGCCGGCCTCAATGCGATGGGTCTCTCGCTGCTGCCGCCTGCCGAAGAGCGTTTGTGGACGTTGAACACCGTACGCGTTCCGGCCGGCGTCGATGAAGCCGCCGTACGCCGGACGCTGCTCAACTCGTTCAACATCGAAGTCGGAGCCGGCCTTGGTCCGCTTGCCGGTAAGATCTGGCGCGTCGGACTGATGGGCGCGAGCTCCACGTATCAGACGCTGCTGCAGTTCCTGGCGGCGCTCGAGGAAGCGCTCGTTCTCAGCGGCCATAGCGTTCCCTCAGGCGCGGGTGTCGCTGCCGCGAGTGCGGCGCTCCGGCCTCAGCTGACAAATGCCTGAAGCGGGAGCTCGGGCTCCGCGGCGCGGACGCGGACCCGGCGTGCGGAGAGGCTGGATTCTCCGCGGACTGACGATTGCGGCGGCAGTGGCGTTCGCCGTTGTCGCCTACGCATATCTGACGCTGCCTGACGTCCGCGATCTTGCGACCACCAATCCCCAGACAACCGCGTTCATGACGCTGCGCGAGGCGGAAGCCGCGAGCGAGGGCCGCAAGCTCCGGCACCTCCATCAGTGGGTTCGCTATTCGCGCATTTCGAAGAACCTGCAGCGGGCGGTGCTCGTGGCCGAAGACAGCCGCTTCTTCGAACACGAAGGCGTAGACCTCGAGGAGCTCAAGAAGTCGATCGAGATCAATATCGAGCGCGGCGGAGCCATCCGCGGCGGCAGTACGATCACGCAGCAGCTCGCGAAGAATCTCTATCTGTCGCCGTCGAAGAATCCGATCAGGAAGCTGCGCGAGCTGATCATCACGCGGCGGATCGAAGCGGCGCTGTCGAAGGCGCGCATTCTCGAGATCTATCTGAATGTGATCGAGTGGGGCGATGGGATCTGGGGCGCCGAGGCCGCGGCCCGCAACTACTTCGGAGTGTCGGCGGCGGGCTTGAGCCGTGAGCAGGCGGCGCTGCTCGCAGGAGCGATCATCAATCCACGTGTGTTGAATCCCGCGCATCCGAACCGTCGTCTTCTGGCGAGGCAGCGCATCATCCTCGGACGCATGGGAGCGGTCGAACCGCCGGCGCCAGTGCCCACCCCGGCACAGGACGTCACAAAGGATCAGTTGAATGCCGATCCTGACTCGACTGCACCAGATACAGAAGAGTTGCCGCCATCACCGCCCTCTGATCAAATTCCTCCGGTATTACCGGCTCCGAGTCCAGAAGAGGTTGTGCCGTCGCCGTTGGCGCATTGAAAACCTGTCGCCACGAACGGTCGAGTGCAGTTCCTGCTGCGTTAGGCCGACATGTTTTTTTGAAGGCGATCCGTGCGCGCACTCGCTATAATCAACGCGGTTCTTTCCGCGACAACCGAACGAAGCAAGGACTCACGTTTCCGCTCGCCCGTGGTGTGTGCGGACTGCTGACGATGGTCAACTATACGGAACGGATCTCTCTGCTGATGGCGGACGTGGTACAGCGCGTGCCCACGTTGTCGTTCATCGATATGAGCAAGGTGCTCGTCTTCGCGCGGTCGGGCCGCACGAACGCAGAGGGCGCGTACGCCACGTGCCACTGTGTGTGCCTTCCGGCGAGTGAACCCGGTTATTACTTCTGGCGCGACCGCCGCAGCGGCAAGCTGACGCGCCGTTCCGAGTGGTTTGTCACCAAGTCTCCCTCCGTGAGTGTCGGCGGCACGTCGGTCGACTACATGATCTCGTTCACGCTGCCGCGCTTCTGCGATCAACTGCTGTCGCGTTCACGCAAGCAGGTGCACTACGTCGGTCAGCCGAACTGGATTGCCAAGCTCGATACGATCGTCCACGAGCTCTATCACATCGATCCTGATGCTCCCGGCATCCGCCGGATGGAGCGAGCCGACGGGACGTACTCGGCGAACTGCCACGGTCACCGCTTCTTCGAAGACGTGGTCGGGATGGTGAATCAATACCTGGCCACCAAGCCTGATCCGGCGACCTACGACTTCCTCAGCTACAACCTCACCGAGCTCACGGATCGTTTTGGCGGTGTCGTCGGCACGACGTTTAAATCCTTCCCGTCGTATCCGCAGCGCTATATGGAAGTGCTGAAGCCGCAGCCCGAGGCGACGCCCGAGATGAACTGTCGCGTCGAGCCTGTGAAGGTGTCGCAGGTGCAGACGCACTTCACCGAAGACGATCTCATGATGAGGGAGTTCCGGGTGGGTGCCTCACGCCGCGTCGTACGGACGGGCAAGTACCGCGCTGCTTAGGCCTTCGCCCTTGGCCCTTTGGCCTTCGCCCTTGGCGCTTAGGCCTTCATTTATGAGTTCGGCACTTCAGCAGTTGTGACCCGCCGCGCGCCAACCCAGCGATCAGCCCAGTAGCCGGTCGAATAGCGCTCGACCCGCACCACGCCACGTGAGCTTGGCGCGTGGACGAACTCGCCGCCGCCAAGCGCGATCCCCACGTGCGACGCGCCAGGGGAGACCGTTTCGAAGAACACCAGATCACCGGCTCTCACATCGCCGGTGTCGATATCCCGACCGACCCGATACTGCTGCTTCACCTCGCGGGGAAGTGCGACTCCCTGCTGCGCGAATACCCACTGCACGAAGCCGCTGCAATCGAACCCGGCCAGATCGCTGCCGCCGTTCCGATAGGGTGTTCCCCTGAGAGAGAGCGCCAGCGACACGACCGCGGGTTGAAGGGAGTCTGGGCTGTCCGCCCGCTCGCCCTCGGGAACCGACCGTGGCGGAACTGCGGCTCCCGGGAACGGCCTCGGCGTGGCGACAACGGTCCCCTTCGCGGCGCAGCCAGCCGCCAGCATCGACGCCACAACCGTGAGCACCCGAACCCCGGACACGAACCTGGAACCGGGCACCTGGAACTTCGAACGGTAGGTCACCATGCTCTTATCGTCGTAACCCTCTGCGTTACTTAGTCTTTACGGCGTCAGCGTCTTGACAGCCCAGCCATCGGACGGCATCATTGATCGAGTCATGGAGCAAGCGCTCCTTCTGAACGCGTCGTACGAACCTCTCAAGGTCGTTCACTGGCAGAAGGCGATTACGCTCTGGTGCCAGGGGAAGGTCGAGGTGATTGCGGTCCACGACCGCGAGATAAGGGCGGTGTCCGTCAGCTTCAAGCTGCCCTCCGTCATCCGCCTCCTCCGATTCGTCAAAATCAAGCGCCGGTTCGATTACGTCCCGTTCTCCCGCGCGAATATCTACGCGCGCGACAACCACAGCTGTCAATACTGCAGTGAGACGTTCCCCACGGCCGAGCTGACGTTCGACCACGTGGTCCCGGTGGCTCATGGCGGCCGCAAGGACTGGGAGAACATCGTGACATGCTGTGTCAGTTGTAACAGAAAGAAGGGCGGGCGCACGCCTGGCGAGGCGGGCATGAGGCTGCAGCGTCACCCGCGCCGCCCCGATTCAGCGCCGGCGATCCGGATGACGATCAAGTTCGGCATCAACAAGGCACCCGACGCCTGGCGCGACTATCTGTACTGGAACCTCGAGCTCGACGACGAGACTTAAGAGCAGGCCTCAGGATTCAGGCCTCAATTCAGTAGGCCTCAGGCGTCCACACTCACCCGTGCCAACCATCACATCTGTCATCCCGCCGCGCGTTGTTGAAGGCGGCCGCGTCGCGCTTACCGGATCGGATCTGTCAACGGAGGTCGTGCCGTCGGTCGTGGTCGGTAACGAGCCGGCACGGACCCTCTTCGCCAGCTCGAGCAAGATCGTCATCGATCTGCCTGAAGACATTGAGGGCGGACCCACACCGGTGCGGATCGCGAGCGTGCCGGGCGAGACGATTTACCTCTCGGTCGGTGCCGTCTGGGCCACCGGGCTGCATCAGGTGGACAACCCGGTCTTCGATCCCGCCGGCAACCTCTTCGTCACCTACAGCGGGTCGCGCGGGCAGGAGTCGCCCGTGTCCGTGTTTCGTGTCACCCCGGAGGGCTCGCGCGAACCATTCGTCTCGGGCATCGTCAACGCGACCTCGCTGGCCATTGGACCTGATGGACACCTCTACGTATCAAGCCGGTTCGAGGGTGCCGTCTACCGGGTGAAGGCCGACGGCTCGCACGAACAGGTGGCCGCGGATCTCGGCGTTGCCTGCGGACTGACGTTTGACGACGACGGATCGATGTACGTGGGCGATCGTTCCGGAACGATCTTCCGCGTGCGCGAAGGCAAGGCGACAGCGTTCGCGACGCTGCCAGCGAGCGTTGCGGCCTTTCACCTGGCGATGAGCGAAGACGGCGAGCTGTTCGTCAGCGGACCGACGCTCGGCACCTACGACCACATTCACCGCATCAACCGTGACGGCGAGGTACGGACGGTGCCCACTCCGTTCGGCCGGCCGCAGGGCCTGGCGTTCTCCCCTGACGGCGCGCTGCACGTCATCGATGCGCTTGCCGGGGCCAGTGGTCTCTACCGCTTTGCCTCTCTTGATTCGGAGCCTGAGCTGATTGTCTCCGGCGGCTCACTGATTGGTGTCGCCTTCGGTCCGAACGGTGAGCTGGTGGTTGCTTCGAACGAATCGGTGTATCGCTTCGAATAGCACCCGTAGATTCCGCCTTCAGGCGGACCCGAAGCGCGCATCTCTGCATTAGACTTTGCCCCACATGCAGCTCCTCGCGCGCAAACCCATCGCCGATCTGCAGCCGCAGGACGGCCCTCACTCACTGAAACGCGTGCTCGGAGCGGGCGATCTGATCATGCTCGCCATCGGGGCGGTGATTGGCGCGGGCATCTTCGGCGCGATCGGCACCGCCGCCGCCGGGCAGGTGGGGCCGAACGGCGAAGTCATTCGCTACGGCGCGGGCCCGGCGCTGATTTTTTCGTTCGTGCTGCTCGGCGGCGCGTGTGCACTGGCTGCGCTCTGCTACGCGGAGCTGGCGTCGATGATTCCGCAGGCCGGCAGTGCCTACGCCTATTCCTACGCGACGTTAGGCGAGCTGGTGGCGTGGATCATCGGATGGGATCTGATCCTCGAGTACGCGGTTGGCAACGTCGCCGTCGCGATCTCGTGGGGTGACTACTTCACGACGCTGCTGCGCGGCGTAAACCTCTCCCTTCCGGCATGGCTGACGACCGGCTATCGCACCGCGCTCCTCAGCTCGAACGCCGACGTTCACGGGTTGCTCGATACCGCACCGCATCTCGCCGGTATTCCAATTCTGGTGAACCTGCCAGCGTGCGGCATCGTGCTGCTGATCACGTGGCTGCTGCTGCGCGGTGCCCGTGAGACCTCGACGGTCAACAACGTGATGGTCGTCATCAAGCTGCTCGCGTTGGGACTGTTCGTCGGCGTCGGCCTGATGAATATCCACCCGGCGAACTACACACCGTTCGCCCCGAACGGGTTCACGGGGATTCACCAGGGCGCGGCGATTGTGTTCTTCGCCTACATCGGCTTCGACGCGATCTCCACGGCGGCGGAGGAGACGAAAAACCCGCAACGCAACCTGCCGATCGGCATCCTCGGCGGCCTGGCCATCTGCACGTTGATCTACGTCGTCGTTGGCGCCGTGTTAACTGGACTCGTGCCGTACCAGCAGCTTGCCGTCGCCGATCCCCTGGCCAAGGCGCTGGAGATTGCCGGCTACCCGCAGGTGGGCTGGATCGTCGCCCTGGGTGCGGCCGTCTCGATGTCTGCCGTGCTGCTCGTGTTTCAGTATGGCCAGCCGCGAATCTTCTTCGCCATGGCACGCGACGGGCTTCTCCCGCAGTGGGCCGCCCGCGTTGACGCGAAGACGCGCATTCCCTGGATGACGACGCTCATCACGGGCCTGGTCGTGGCGGCCGGGTCGCTGATTGGCGACGCCGCGGAAACGTACGACCTGACGAATATTGGGACGCTGTTCGCGTTCGCGCTGGTTTGCGCCGGCGTGCTGGTGTTACGGGTGAAGGAGCCGGATCGACCGCGGGCGTTCAGGGTGCCGTTGCCGTGGATCGTGGCGCCGCTCGGCATCCTGGCCTGCGTCTTCGTCATGGCCGGGCTGCCGCGCCAGGCGTGGGAGCGATTCTTCATCTGGCTCGTGATCGGAGCGATCATCTACGCGGCGTACGGGTACCGAAATAGTCGACTGCGACAACAGCCGTAAGGTTTCGTCGGACGTCCAAGGAGGCAGTGATGCGTCTCTGGGTTGCCGTCGTATTACTTGTCACCTTTGGCGTGAACGCGCCTACCCTTCGCGCCCAATCTCCGAAGAAATTCGAAGTCGCCTCTGTTCGACGCGTTGAGATTCCCGCGACCGCCTTTGGCGTTCCGGTATTTCCCGTCACCGGTGGCGTCGGCACTGGTGAGCCACTCCGTATCACGTACCGCGGAACCTGGCTCCCGCCATTGATTGCCGAAGCCTTCGGCGTCCGAACGGACCAGATTACCGGACCAGCGTGGCTCAACACAGAACGCTACGACATCGTCGCCAATATCCCTCAGGGCGCCACGAAAGACGACTTCACACTCATGCTGGCGGATTTGCTGCGCGAGCGCTTCCGCCTGCGATTCCATATGGACTCGAAGGTTCGCCCGATCTATACGTTGCGTGCCGGGAACAACGGACCGACGCTCAAGCCAACCGAGCGCCGCGCTGATGACGCAACAGCACCCTCCGTCGGAGGGGTCGACGCGGACGGCTGTCCAATCGTGTCGCCCAACTACAAGGGCATGGTCAGCCTCCCTGTCCCCGGCATGATGTGTTGGACGGCTCGAGACGTCTCCAGCGCGGACCTTGCTCGACACCTCGAGCAGCGCGCAGGACGGCCGATCGTTGACGACACCGGCCTCACGGGCCGCTACGATTTCAAGATTCGCTACCAGTTCCTGGGTCGCGGCGCTGGCACCGGCGCCGCCCCGGATCCGGCTCCCACTGTCTTTACCGCCGTCCAAGAGCAGCTTGGTTTGAAGCTCGAACCCGCGACCCGGTCCTTCCCCGAACTGATCATCGATTCCGTAGAGCGCGAGCCCACAGGGAATTAATTCATCGAGCGCTGCTGTTCTACGACGTATCGATGGCATATCGCATCGACCTGAACATGGTCCTGATGGCGGTGGCGGCGATCGTCCTCGTCGCCTCGATCGCAGTTCTGGTGAAGCGGAAGGGGAAAAGAGGAGGCTAGATGCTGAAG
>DASROF010000030.1:0-23409 GCA_035647075.1 Vicinamibacterales bacterium
TTTTCGATCTGCTCGAAGATGTCCGTCAACATGTCGCCGAGGAAGATCGAAATGATTGCCGGCGGCGCCTCGTTCGCGCCGAGCCGGTGATCGTTGCCGGCGTGCGCGATGCTGGCGCGGAGCAGCCCCTGCCACTTGTCCACGGCGCGGATGACCGCCGCGCAGAAGACGAGGAACTGCATGTTGTCGTGCGGCGTGGCGCCCGGGCCGAGCAGGTTGTTGCCGAACTCGTCGGAGAGCGACCAGTTGTTGTGCTTGCCGGAGCCGTTGACGCCGGCGAACGGCTTCTCGTGGAGCAGACACGCGAGGCCGTACTTCGGCGCCATCTTGCGCAGCGTCTCCATGATCATCATCTGATGATCCGCGGCGACGTTCGCGTTCTCGAAGACCGGCGCGATCTCGTACTGACTCGGCGCCACCTCGTTATGGCGCGTCTTGACCGGGACGCCGACCTTGAACAGCTCGAGCTCGGCGTCGGCCATCAGCGCCAGCACGCGCTCGGGAATCGAGCCGAAGTACTGATCTTCGAGCTCCTGCCCCTTCGGCGGCTTCGCGCCGAACAGCGTACGGCCGGCGTTAATCAGGTCCGGACGGGCGAAGAAGAAGTTCCGGTCGATCAGGAAGTATTCCTGCTCGGCGCCGCAGGTCGAGAACACCCGTTCCGCGGACGAGCCGAACAGCTTGAGCACGCGCACCGCCTGCTTCGAGACGGCATCCATCGACCGCAGCAGTGGCGTCTTCTTGTCGAGCGCTTCGCCGGTCCAGCTGACGAACGCCGTCGGAATGACCAGCGTCACGCTGTTGCCGTTGTAGAGCAGCCACGGCGGGCTCGTCGGATCCCACGCCGTGTAGCCGCGCGCCTCGAAGGTGCTGCGCATGCCGCCAGACGGGAAGCTCGAAGCGTCGGGCTCGCCCTGGATCAATTCCTTGCCGCGGAACTCGGCGATCGCCGAACCATCGCCGGTCGGCGACAGAAACGAGTCGTGCTTCTCGGCGGTGATGCCGGTGAGCGGCTGGAACCAGTGGGTATAGTGCGTGGCGCCGTGCTCGACGGCCCAGTCCTTCAGGGCGGTGGCCACGGCGTCGGCCGTCGACGAATCGAGCGGCTCGCCGCGGGTGATCGTTGCACGCAGCGCGCGATACGCTGGCTTGGACAAGCGCTCCTGCTGCATCTTGTCGTTGAACACGAGGCTACCGAACACGTCGGCGGCCCTGACGGCAGGCGTTGTCGAAGTGCGATCGTTGAGCGACCAGTCGCGAATGCTCTTAGCGGCCTCGGCCAATGCTGCAGAACCCATGGATTGGCGTGTCCTTTCTCTTCTCGAGTGCAAGAATGTAGTAGTGGCGACGGCGGGCAGCATCCAATGCGACGGCGTTCGACGGGGAACGTGCACGGTGGACTGTCCGGGAATCCTGCGGAAATTATCTGCGAGCGCATGTGTTCATCGCAAGATTCTGCGAGGCACATAAATGTTGGAACATACAAATTCCTCGACGTAATCGTATGAATCGAACGATCCGGCCGTGGCGTCGGCCGCGCCACCCGGTAAAATGGACGTCGATTGGAATACCTCATCAAGCAGTACCCCCTCGAATCGGGCGCGCTCGAAATTCAGTACATCGAAGAATTCTTCGGCGAGTTCCCGCGTAAGAAGACCGCACGCGAGATCGTCGCGCGCCTCAAGGATCGGGAGTTCCTGATTCTCATGGCGGAGGCCCCGCTGCCCGACGACCCGGGCATGGTGGTGCCCGTGTCATTCAAGGTCGTGCACGAAATCCGCGCGGAGGAAATGGAGCCGAAACTGGTTGACCTGGTCGCGCGCCTCGACGGCTGCGTGAAGTTCGAAGGACGAAAGGTGCTGTACAGCTGGATTGGCGGCACCCGCCGCGACTGGCGAGGACAGGGTCACTTCCGCGCGCTGACCGAGGAATCGGAAGCCTGGGCGCACAGCGCGGGCTTCCACGAGGTGGTCGTCAAAACGAAGAACCGCTTCTACGACATGCGCGGCACTCTCGACCAGCTCGAGTTCAACGTCGTCAAATACGAGCCCAACGCCGTCGACAACCGCGAGTCAAAGGTCTATTTGAGCAAACCGCTCACATCCGACGTCCTCCGCGCGCATACCAGCACTCGAACAGTCGTGTATGCGGACTAGCTGGTAGTCAGGAGTCAGCAGACGAGCACGATCTTCCCGATATGCTCACCGGATTCCATCAGCCGGTGGGCAGCCGCGGCTTCCGGCAACGGAAAGGTCCTGTCAACGATCGGTTTGACCACGCCACGCTCGATCAGGGGCCAGACCTCCCGCAACAGCGCATCGGCAATGTCGCCTTTCTCTTTCACCGAACGCGGCCGGAGCGCCGAGCCGGTGATGGTCAATCGGCGACCGAGGATCCGTCGGAGATCGACGGTCGCCGTCGGCTCCCCTTCCATGAATCCGATCACCACCACCCGGCCATCCATGGCCAGTGCCGCGAGATCGCGGTTGACATAGGAGCCGCCGACGATGTCGAGGACCACGTCGACGCCGCGACCACCGGTGAGCTCCCGGACGACCTCCACGAAGTCTTCGCTTCTGTAGTTGATCGCGCGTTCCGCCCCCAGTCCTTCGCACGCCCGGCACTTCTCGGGGGATCCCGCGGTGGCAAACACGCGTGAACCACGCGCCGCCGCCAGTTGAATCGCGGTCGTGCCGATCCCGCTCGCGCCGCCATGAACGAGCAGTGATTCACCCGTCTTCAGTCCTGCCCGCTCGAAGACATTCGTCCAGACAGTGAAGAACGTTTCGGGGATCGCCGCCGCGCTCACGACGTCGAGCGAAGCGGGTACCGGCAGGCACTGTACGGCTGGAGCCACGCACTTCGTCGCGTATCCTCCGCCTGCGACGAGCGCACACACGGTGTCTCCGACACGCCAGTTGCCCGCGTCCACGCCGACGGCCTCGATCGTCCCGGCGACCTCCAGGCCGGGGATATCGCTCGCACCTGGCGGCGGCGGGTAATGACCTTGCCGCTGCATCACATCCGGCCGATTGACTCCGGCGGCAGCGACACGGATGAGCACCTCTCCGGCGCCAGGGCTCGGATCCGGGCGGTCGATCGGACGCAGGACTTCAGGCGGTCCAGGCGAGCTGATTTCGACGCAGATCACTTCCGGACCGTCAGAGCCGACGGCAACATGGGCGAGGAGATGGCCGTCTCGAAAACGGTCCAGCGGCGTTCGGGGTTGGATTCCGTTCCTCCCTGTGCCTCGACCCAGCGCTCCACCAGGTCCTCGCCCGCGGTGTAGTTGATGATGTAACTGCGGTACTGATCGAAGAACTTGATCTGCTGCGCCGCGCGCTCCCGCGACTGGAGCGCGTGCGTCTGCAGCCATGCGATGGTTGTCGCCGCGTCCATCTGGCCGTCCAGATACCGGCGCGCCGCTTCAACCGTGGCATAACTCAGCTTCCGCATCAGCTCGACCACCTCGTAATAGACCGGCGCCGTCGACGGGTCGAGACCGGCCGAGGGAAAGATCACGCTCTTCGCGAATTCCACCCGCTCGGGGCCCGGGAAGGCAACACGGACGCCGAAGTCCGCCGTCCCCTCGGCGATGAGCGACTGCGGCGAGAACAGCGGATAGACCGAGAGCTCGTGCCAGCGGCGATCGCGGACGAAATTCTTCTCGAGCAGCACGTTGTTGACGTGGTGTCCCGGATACCCTTCGTGACACGCGAGGGTGATCACCGTGTCGGCCTGGATCGGAAGGTCCGTGTTGACCTGGATGACGCTCCGGTAGTCGCCCTTGTACCAGTTGTAGGCGCTCCAGCTCTTGCCCGTGACGTACTCGACGCTGAAGCGCTCACCCTGCGGCAGCTGAACGTGCTCGACGGTTCGCGCCCGGCAGCCGTCGATCGCGGCCCGGAAGGTGGCATCAAGTCGCGGTGATGGCACGACGAACCGGGCCCGGAACGCCTCATAGCGATCGAACAACGGTCCCGTGCCAGGCAGGCGCTGCTCCAACTGGGCGAGGATCGCAAGGAACTCCCCATCCGCGTGCATCGGAGACACGGCGTCATAGAGCGCCTGCGACTCCTCGTCGAAGCGCATCCTGACGCCCTGCAGCATGGCGACCCGTGCGCGAAGGGCATCCAGCTGACGAGTGACGAACGCATGCCGCAGACGCGGCAGCCCGACTTCGGCCGGCGCTGGCGTGATCGCCTTGAGGTCGCCCGCCAGATCGGTCGCCGCGGCGTCGATCTCCGCCAGTGGCACCTTGGCATGCTGCGCCTCGGTGCGCCACTCAGCGGGTCCGTAATACGCGTCCACGTAATCGGGATCGTGCTGGCCCAGGGCAAGCACGAGCCGCACATACCGTTCCACGAGAGCATTCATGTCACTGCGAGCGCCGCGAGGCCGCGCGCTCAGCCAGACGTACGTCGCACCGGCGACGGCCGCGATAAGGATGATGGCGAAAACCAGGCGACGAGCTGTCAATACCGTTCTCTGATCGTCGGAATCAGGTACTCGGAAAACGCCCGGTCGAAATCATAGGCCGGCGCGTAGCCCCAGTCGCGGCGAGCCGCGTTGTCGTCCACGTCCGCCGGCCAGGAATCGACGATCGCCTGGCGCTTGGCGTCGGTCTGCCAGCCAAGCGAGGCACGCGGAAACGCGGCGATGACCACATCGTGGATCTGCTGCGCGGTCGGACTGAACGCGCCCAGGTTGTAGGCCGTCCGCGTCAGCGACGTGCGCGGCGTATCGGCCAGCCGCAACAACGCGTCGATCGCATCCGGCATGGCCATGAACGGGATGCGGGTGTCGGGCCGGACAAAACAGTTGTAGCGTTCGCCTTTCGCGGCGGCATGAATCATCTCCGGCGCGTAATCCGACGTGCCGCCGGATGGCATGGTCATCGCGGAAATCAGCCCTGGAAACCGTACGCACCGGAAGTCCACGCATCCGGGCGGTTGCGCCGCCAGTTGTTTGTAGAAGCGCGCATAGTAGCGGCCGAGATGCTCGCAGTACAGCTTGTTGCACCCGTACATCGTCCGCGGCGTGTTCCACTCGTCTTCGTGGACGCGCCCTGCCGTGATCTTGGTCGCCACGTCCGGGAGACCATACGCGGCGATCGATGACGGATACAGGAAGGTGACCGGGCGACCGTGCGACTCCCCCTCGTGTTGCGCGAACTCCAGCAGGTTCAACGTTCCCTCGACGTTGACGTGATGAGCGGTAATCGGCGTGAACTCGGCGCGCGTCGACAGCAGCGCGGCCAGATGGACGACGAGATCGACCTCGAACTCGGACAGAATCCGCTCGAGCAGGTTGGGATCGGTGATTGAGCCGGTGAACTCCCGGAAGGTGAGCTTGCCAAGCGCCGGGTCGAGCGGCGCGATGTCGACGGTGACGATCGGGCGACCCGACTGGGCCAGCCGCGTAATCAGGCCGTGGCCGATTTCACCGCCGGCGCCCGTGACCAGCGTAACCGGTCTGCGCATTCCAGCTCATTATCGTGCGGGTCCGCCTTCGCCGAGGCTCCGGCGCGACAGGCCTCAGGTCCGAAGGTAATCCCCTTGCCAGCTGCGAACCTCGCGTTTGATGGCGTCCGGCGTCAGTTGCTCGGCAATCGCGCGATCCATCAGGGCAGGAAGCTCGGCGTCTGAGGCAAAGCGAAGCGCGACCAGCTGTGGCATCGAGAGCCGCTGCAGGTCGGGCTCGCGTCCGATGCGGGTCAGCCGGAGCTGCATTTCCAGTCTGATGATCCGGTTCTGCAGGCGCAGCGCAAAGACGCGGATCAATGCCACCGCCGAAAGCACGACGCCCGCCAGCACCAGCAGCGCGAACGACACATAGGTCGGCTCCTGGTACACGTGGAAGAGGAGCACCAGAAACACCAGCGCAGCCACCAGCGCGGTCATTGACCAGGCGCGGGCGCGATAGACGTGATTCGCGTAGTTCTGAGACTGGTTCATCGACGACCGTCAGCTGTTGTCGCCGTCGAGCAGCCCGCCAAGTCCGCCAAGGATCGAACCCTCTTCGCGGCGGCCTCCAGCGGCCGCCGGAGCAGCCTTGTAGATTCTGTCGGCCATGCGGCTCAGCGGCAGCGACTGCAGCCACGCCCGGCCGGGTCCGGTGAGTGTCGCGAAGAACAGGCCTTCACCCCCAAACAGCGCGGTTTTGATCTTGCCGACGAATTGAATGTCGTAGCTAACCGATGGTTGTAGCGCCACCAGGCAACCGGTGTCGACGCGCAGTGTCTGGCCGGCCGCGAGATCCACCGGATGCAGCGTCCCGCCGGCGTGCACGAACGTCAGGCCGTCGCCCTGCAGGCGCTGCATGATGAACCCTTCGCCGCCAAACAGGCCGACCCCGATCCGCCGGTGGAACGCGATGCCAATCGACACCCCCTTGGCAGCGCACAGGAACGAGTCCTTCTGACAGATCAACTCGCCCCCGAGTTGTTTCAGATCCATCGCGAGGATCTTGCCGGGATACGGAGCCGCGAAGGCGACCTGTTGTTTGCCCGCACCCTGGTTGGTGAAGACGGTCATGAACAGGCTTTCACCAGTGATCAACCGTTTGCCTGCTCCGAGCAACGCGCCCATCACTCCAGATGTCTGACCGCTGCCATCGCCAAACATGGTCTCCATCTGGATGCCTGGCGTCATGTACATCATCGAGCCGGCTTCGGCGACCGCGCTCTCACCGGGATCGAGCTCCACTTCGACGAACTGCATCTCGCTGCCAACGATGCGGAAGTCGATTTCATGCGCGGTGCGGCCGGCAATGGGCGGTGGAACGGCGCCCGGACGGGTGGCACTGCCGCCGGTGAGGAACGCCGCCAGCTCCGGGACCTCCTTGAGCGGCGTCCAGTTCTTCATGCCGGCGGTGAACACCAGCGTGCTGCCATCGATCGTCCCGTTCCGCAGGTTGGTAATCACGTCGTCCTGCGACACCGGCCCGACCTGGTGGCCGCCGATGGCCATGTACCACTGCTGCTGCGCCATTCTCGTCTCCTGCAGGTCCGGGCTGACGCCGGACACGACGACTACCCGCCCGGTTGCCCTTGATCGCCGAGCGCGTCGATGCGCTCGCCCGCGTCTTTCTCCAGCTGCTGCACCGCCTCCGGATCCAGATTCAGCAGGTGTGCGAGCTGCGCCAGATAAATACGTTCCGCGCCGGTCACCTGTTCGTCGGCGCGCAACACGGTAAATGCCAGCACGTACAGCGTGGCGCTCTGGGCCGGATCCGTGACGCCGGCGATGATCTCGGCCAGGGGCCGGCGATTGTTCACCTCGCGCTCGACGATGTCACCGACGCCGGCGGCTTTCGCCTGCTGAAGCACCACAGCGCGCTCGTGCTCGTTCATCACGCCGTCTGCGTTCGCCGCCGAGATCGCCAACTGCACCAGTCGGAGCGCGTCAGCGTCAACATCGCTGCCTGCCGCGCTGCCCGGCAGCGGAGGCACCGCTCCTCCTGCCACTGGCGCCGCCGGTGCCGGTGATGTGCCACCGCCCCATTGCCCGCCCTGGCCTGGTTGCTTCTGCATCGTTTCGAAGATTCCCCACGCCACGCCGGCGGCCGTCAGCAGCGTCGTTGGACGCGTCCAGAACGAACTCGAGGAGCCGGTCAGATACCGAAGCGCACGGCGGGAACGTTTCCGGCCACCGCCAAGGACACTGCTCAGGACACCATTGATCAGGAAGTCGGGATTCATAGGGTCAGAGCGCCGTTCCAACGCGCGGCAACGGCGCGGGTTTATCCGGCTCCGGCGTGAAATCTTCACCGGGATTGATGAAGCGATCGGTTTCGAACTTGTACTGCTTGTCGTACAGCTGGCGGTAGCGCCCGTTTGCCGCCAGCAGCTCGGCATGCGATCCGCTCTCGACGATCTCCCCCGCTTCGATCACGAGGATCTGATCCGCGCTGCGGATCGTGGACAGCCGGTGGGCGATGACAAACGTGGTCCGTCCGGACCGCAGGTTCCGCAGGCCGTCCTGAATCATCTGCTCGCTCTCGCTGTCGAGGCTCGACGTCGCCTCGTCGAGAATCAGGATGCGCGGATTCGCAAGGATCGCCCGGGCGATCGAGACGCGCTGACGCTGCCCCCCCGAGAGCTTGATCCCCCGCTCGCCCACCACCGTGTCGTATCCCTTCGGAAACTGCGTGATGAACTCATCGCAGTGCGCCACCAGACAGGCGTGCTTGATCTCGTCGAGCGTCGCGCCGGGCTTCGCATAGCCGACGTTTTCGGCGATGGTGCCGTCGAACAGGAAGTTTTCTTGCAGCACCGAGGCCAGCTGCCGGCGATAGTCCATGAGCCGCAGCGACGCGAGGTCCTGCCCGTCGATCAGCAGGCGGCCCTGGGTCGGCCTGTTGAACGCCATCACCAGGCTGATGAGCGTGCTCTTGCCCGATCCACTGGATCCGACCAGCGCCGTCGTGGTCCCGGCGGGCGCCTCGAACGACACTCCTCGCAATACCGGCTGCCCGGGGTTGTACTCGAACCACACGTGGTCGAACGCGACGTCGCCGTTGATCCGGCCAGCGGGCTCACGCTCCGCATCCTCGTCCAGCTCGGTCCGCATGTCGAGGATCTCGCGGATTCGATCGAGCCCTGCAAACGCTTCGGTGATCTGCGTGCCGATCGAGGCAATCGAGACGAGCGGTGCCGCGACCACGCCAATGACGAAGATGTAGCTCACGAGCTGGCCGAGCGTCATCTCACCGGCAATGACAGCACGGCCGCCGAGCCAGATCATGAGCACGGCAATGATGCCGACGATGAATGTGCTGCCGGCGGTCGTCGCCGACACACCGGTCATCGATTTGGCGACGTTCCGGAACAGCCGGTGTGCGCCCTTCGTGAAGACGATCTCTTCACGCTTTTCCGCGGTGTAGGACTTGACGATGCGGATGCCGCCGAGCGCTTCCGTGAGACGTCCCGTCACCTCGGCGTTGATCTTTCCGCGTTCCCGGAAGAGCGGCCGCAGTGTGCGGAAGGCGTACGCCATGCCGCCGCCGAAGACGGCGAGTACCACAATCGTGATGACGGTGAGGTGCCAGTTCAGGTAGACCAGATAGCCGAGCCCGAGCCCCGCGCTGACGAAGCCTCCCACGAGCTGGACCAGGCCAGTCCCGACGAGATTGCGGATGCCCTCGGCGTCGCTCATGATGCGCGAAATGAGAACGCCGGTCTGCGTCGAATCGAAGTAGCGGACCGGCAGCCGCATGACGTGCGCCTGCACGCGCTTGCGCATGTCTGTGATGGCGCGCTGGGCCGCCACACCCAGGATTTGTGACAACGCAAACGACGTCACCGCCTGCACTGCCGTGGCGGCGACCACCGCCAGCGCAATGGGCGTCAACAGATCGAAGCGCTGTTTGGTGACGACGTCGTCAATCAGGTACTGCGGCGCCAGGGGCGCTACCATGCTGGCCAGGCGGCTGACGAGCATCAGCGACAGGCCGATCGTCAGACGACGGCGGTGCATCCAGACCAGCTCGCGGGCTTCGCGCCACGCGGCGGTGCGATTGACTTTTTTCTTCGGCTGCGGAGTGGTCACCGAGTCGTGCACTGTACTACGCCGGCCGTGCTCGCCGGTTCCCCTCATACCGAAGTTCAGAGACCGCGCCATGCCATAATGTCGATCGCGTCGCGCACCGTGGCGCACGCAAAAATCCGGACCCCATGAGCGAATTGAAACGACCGCACACCGATACCGCCGAACGCTCCGATACGGCACCGCGCGGCCCCCGCACCACCAGCGCCACGACGACGCGAGGGATCCGCATCGAGGTGCGGAGCGAGTTCCTGCCGGAACGCAGCGCCCCGAGAGACGGATCGTACCTGTTTCAGTATGACGTGCGCATCTCCAACGTCGGGTCGGAAACGGCACAGCTGATCTCGCGTGAGTGGATCATTACCAACGCCGACGGCGAAGTCGAGCGGGTGAAAGGTCCAGGCGTCATCGGCGAACAGCCGGTACTGCCGCCGGGCGGTTCGTTCGAATACACGAGCTATTGCCCGCTCAAGACCGCGGTCGGCTCAATGCACGGAAGCTATCAGATGGTGACGACGAACGGCGATCGCTTCGACGCCGCCATCGCGCCGTTCACGCTCGCCGTTCCGAACGCCCTGAATTAAGTCACGACTGACAACTGACAAGTGACAAGTAACTGGTGAACTTACTGGTGACTTGACACGTTGTCAGTTGCAACTCTCTAGTTGAAGCTCGCGACCGCTTCCTTCTCGCTCTCGTAGGAATCGAAGACGGTGACGAGCTTCGTCACCACCAGCAGATCCTTGAGCTTCTTGGTGGTGTTCGCCAGCCGCAGCGCCCCACCCTGGTTCTTCGTGGTCGCGTGGATCTGCACCAGCTGCCCCAGTCCTGCGCTGTCCACGTAGGCAACGCCGCCAAGGTCGAGCACGATCTTCTTCGCTCCCTGCTGGAGCAGGCTCTGAATCTTGTCTTTCAGAAGGACGTCGCCGCCCTGATTCAAGGTGATGTCTCCGCTGATGTGGACAACTGTGATGTCACACATCTTCTGGTCGATCTGCATTCCGTCCTCCTGCCGTATCGCGGGGCGATTATATGGGGTCGCGGGGTATTTCAGTTAGGCCTGCCCCGGTACCGCAGTACCAGGCCCGTGATGTCGTCACCCTGGGGTGTCCCCTGGGAAAATTTCCGTACGGCGCCGAACAACCGCTCGAGCGCCGAGTCAGGCTTCGTTCCATGGCAGCCGGCCATCGCCTCGATCAGGCGTTCCCGGCCGAATTCCTCGCCGGCCGCGTTCCGGGCCTCGGTGACACCGTCGCTGCAGATCACCACCAGGTCGCCCGGTTCCAGCTTCACGCGGTCAAAGGCGTAGGTCGCACCAGGCAGCAGGCCCAGCACCGGCCCCCCCTCCTCGAGCCACGAGATGCCATCGTTGCGTGCCAGGACGAGCGGCGGCTCCTGACCGCCGTTGCAGTAGCTCAAATTGCCGTCCACGTCGACGACGCCGTGAAACATGGTTGCGAAGCGGGCCTCGATGGCGCGGCGCAGCAGCGCGTTGTTCACGCGCGTCAGCGTGTCAGCCGGATCGCCGCTGACCGGTGCCTGAGCGATGAAGTTGCTCTGCACCGCGGCGGCGAGGAGTGCCGCCGGTGCGCCCTTCCCCGCGACGTCGCCGAGACCGAACCCGAAGCCGCGCGCGCCCAGATCGAGGTAGTCGAAGAAATCGCCGCCGACCGTGCGACAGGGCACGGACGACGCCGCCAGGTCCACGAAGGACGTCTCGAACGATCCGGTGGGCAGCAGCGCCTGCTGAATCTGCGCGGCGACGAGCAGGTCGCGCTCGATGCGCGCCTTCTCCGCCGACTCCGCATACAACCGGGCGCTCTCGATGGCCAGCGCGGCCTGCGTCGCAAACGCCTCGAGTGACGACCTCGTCTGCTGTGACAGGATCGTGGTCCGTTCGCGGCCATCGAGATACAGCACGCCGATGATATGCGGCTTGATGTTCTGTTCGGTGGCCATCGGATTGACGTTGAGCGGCACGCACAGGACGTGGCGAATGCCGATGGCAATCGTCCCGTCGTGCATGCCGGCCAGGTTCCCTTCCATCAGGTCGCCGACGATGCGGCTTTCACCGGTCTGGAAGACCTCGCGGGGAATCTTGGCGCTGGTGGTGAACGAGGTCCCCGGCAGCGTAATGCGGCCGCGGCCGCGCGCCGTCTTGAACTCGAGCTCACCGTCCGGCCGCGCGAGCATGATGAAGCCGCGTTCCGCTTTCGTCACATCGAGAGCGGAGTCGAGCACGAGCGTGAGCACTTCCTCGAGCACGCGTCCCGATCCGAGCGCGCGGAGTCCGTTGAGGATGGCGGCCATCTGCCGCAGGTCGGCGTCCGACCCGATGTCGCGCAGCCCGGAGATGTGCGTGCTCGAGCTGCCGTCGGTCATGAACACCAGCTCGATCGCGTCGGTTCGTCCCAGCCGGATGCGATCGCCGTGCTCGAGCGGGCGTTCCGTAATCTGCTCGCCGTTGACGAACGTGCCGTAGCGCGAGCCGCGGTCGCGCAGCAGATACCGCATGCCGTCGTTGGTGATTTCCGCGTGCTCGCGCGACACGTCCGCGTTCACCAGCTGCAGATCGGCAGCCGTGCGACGGCCAATGAGAAAGACCGGCTTGTCGAGCGTGACGAGGCGCCGTCCGCTGCTGTCGGTGACCTGTAACCGGGCGTCCATCAGATCAGACCGGTTTCGCCTTCAGCAGGCCCACCTGAATGAGCAAGCCGGTAAAGTCGTAGACCCGGCGCTCGCGGGTGACCTGCCCGTCACGCATCGCGTGAAAGAGGCCACAGCGAAACGTGATCTTGCGGTGCGTCGGCGCCATGCCCATGAACCCGCCGCTGTCGGTACCGGTGACCTGCACGAGCTGGGCGACGCTGTCGCCGTCGATGACGAGCAGCTCCTGCTCCATCTTGAAGTCTGGAAATGCGGCGAAATAGGTCGCGTACAGCTTCTCGATGGCGTCGCGCCCGGAGGCCGTCCCCCCGGCGAGCGGACTCTCCACCGTCGCATCGTCGGTGAAATCCGCCGCCAGCGCCGCGGCGTCGAGCCGATCCCACGCCTGTTGGCGTCGCGCAAACAGCGCGACGATGTGGTCTCGCGTCATACTGTCGCTTCCTCTTCTAATGGGGGCGGACCGGGCCGTGATCGTCCTGGCGGACGATCGATCGCACGGGGGTCGTCACGATGCGGCGGCCGTCGGCGACGATTTCCATCCGGAGGCCGACACCGATCCATCCGACCTTCAACAGGTTTCCGCCGAGACTCGACCCCTCGACGTGCGCGCGGGTCGGATCGGGAAAGAACGATCCGCCCTGGATGACGATATCGGCGTCGCGCGACACGACGATCCGGTAGTGGGTATTGCGCGTCTGCACCAGTAACTCGGTCAACGGCTCGAGCTGCCGCAGCGCAATGCCGGGGCCGCTCGTCGCCACGGCAAAGGCGTCGAGCGTCGCCGCCTGGGTCGGAACCGTCCGGTCGCGGACAAACGGGCGAATCGCGCTGGTATCGGACATAGGATGGGGCGCCAGCGATTATAGGCACGAACCGGCGGCAGCGACAGACCGCCGCCGGTCGAGTTGTCACCTACGACCCGCCGCCGATCACAGGATGATGATCGTCGGGTCTCCAGCAAACCCGAGCGCTCTGACGACCGACCCTTCGAAGTGAAGCGAGAACACCGAGCCCGGCGTATCCGAGTTCCTGTTGACGTCGTAGGTGACCTTGGGAGGAGCGCCACTCCCTTTCGCCGGCAGGGTAAACGGATCCGGCGCATCCAGATGACCGTTGTGAGTGACCGTCACCGGTTTCTCGAGGTGATTCGTAATCGTCACGCTGTTGCCGCCCGCCTGCGCCATCGACACAGGCGGAACCACGACTTCCTGTTTGAACAGTTCCAGGACGACCAGGGGCATCGGGGGCTTCAATTGTGCCATCGCGTACTCCAATAAGAGAGATCACCGTTTCGTTGCCAAGGGATACGCAGGATCCGTCCGCAACGCAGACAGGCTCCTGGAGCTTTCAATCTGACTGACGGGATACCCGGCACCTACGGCTCGAGTCAGTAGCGCCAGCGCCTGCTTACGGTCGCCGAGGCCCTCGTAAACCACCGCCACCTTGAACAGCACGACACTGGCGTCCGGCGCGACTCTCTGTGCGCGTCCGGCAAACTGACGCGCCTCGCTGCGTCGACCCACCGCCTGCGAGAAGTCCGCGAGGTCCGCCAGGATCTCCGCGTTGCGCTGATCAACGCGGAGTTCTGCCTTCGCCAGATCGATCGCCTTTTCGAAGGCTTTCACGGACCTGGCCGGGTCCGGCACCCATTGATACGCGGACCCGAGATTGCCCCAGATTCGATAATTGTTGCCGTTCAGCTCTGCGCTTTGTTGAAACGCCTGTGCCGCGTCGGGAAAGCGTCCGCGGCCGAAGTAGTAGGTCCCGAGATTCGATAACGCCTCCGGCGTCCGACGAATGTTCACGGAGTTCTTGAAGGCTAGCTCCGCCTTGTCGTATTGACCGAGGTACAGATGGATGCCGCCGATGTTGCTGTAGGCGCGCGCGTTGTCCGGCGTCAGCTCGAGCACGTGCTGGAACTGCTCCAGCGCCTCGGGGTAGCGTCGTCGCGCCGCAAGAAAGCGCCCGAACGCCCCATACATCGACCAGTCATCGGGCCGCGTATCAATGGCCTTGAGATACGTGGCTTCGGCGTCCGCGTACTTTTGGAGCGCCTCGTACGCGATACCCAGCTCTCGATAGGCGTCCGCGTTCGTCGAATCGAGCGCGAGCGCCCGGTTCAACTCCGTGACGGCGTTTTCGTATGCGCCGGTTCCCCGCGCCACGATGCCGCTGGAGATGTGCACCCAGGCGCTGTCTGGATCGCGCGCGACCGCGTCCTTCACGTGTCCGCGAGCGTTGGCAACGAACGCCGGGTCACGCGTCAGCTCGTACTTGCGCCAGTACGCTTCGCCGAGCGCGGCGTGGCCAAGCGCAAAGCCCGGGTCGCGCTGGATGGCGAGCGTGAACAGCTTGATTGCGCTGTCCACGTCGTCGGCACGCTCGAAGCGCTGCAGGTAGCCGCGCCCCCGCACGTAATAGTCATAGACGCCCGGCACCGCCGTCGCACGGGTGACGGCGCGGTCTACCTGGAGGCCGAGCATCTTCCCGAGCGCCGTCACAGCAGCATCCTGGAGAGCGAGGGCATCAATGGCTTCACCCGCGATGGCTTCGCCGTCGATGACCTCGCCACGAATCGTTTCGAACGTGGTGGTGTCGATGAGATTCAGCGTCAGCCGGATTCGGTTCTGTGCACGCTGCAGGGCACCGCTCACCACGTGGGTGGCCCTGAATGTGCGCTGAGCGTCGCGCGCGTTCGTCACGCCGTCCCGCCGGAGTTCCGTGGCGGCAATGATCAGCAGGTTCCGATTCGAGCGTTCGAACCCGCTGAGCCTCGTCGTCAGGAGCTCGGCCAACCCATCGGCAAATGCCTGACTGGCGGTACCACCGTCGATGTTCATGAAGGGCAGCACGGCCAGCCGTCGCTGGGTGGTGCTGACCAGCGCCGGCAGATGAGACTGTTCCAACCAACGCGATCCCGTCACGCCCGCGGCAACCATCACGATCGCGAGCACCGCCGCCATGACGAACCGCCGGACCGTCGCCACACGCGACCGGGCTGTATTTCCCACGCTGCGCAGCGCCAGCACCAGTTCTCCCGATGTGGCGAACCGCTGCTCGGGATGCTTCTTCAGGCAGCGGGTGACAATCGCGGCGACCGTACTCGGCACCCGCGGCACCAGCGCGGCGAGCGAAGTCGGTTCGTCTTCGACAATCGCGCTCAACGTCTGGAACGGTGTTTCTTTCGCAAACGCGCGACGTCCGGTCAGCATCTCGTAGACAATCGCGCCAAAGGCAAATTGATCGCTGCGCGCGTCCACCGGGCGTCCCTGCAGATGCTCCGGGGCGGTATAGCCGAGAGTGCCGAGAATCTTCCCGGATTCGGTGGCGCTCGACCGGAACGTGGTCGTGACGTCTTCCGCCACCGGCGCCGCGTTCACGAACTTGCCGAGGCCGAAATCGAGAATCTTCACCTGACCGTCAGGCCGCACCATGATGTTCTGCGGCTTCAGATCGCGGTGCAGGATGCCGCGTTCGTGGGCGTGTCGCAGACCTTCCGCAATCGGCAGAGCGATGGCCAGCGTGTCGCTCACCGTGAGCGGACCGCGGGCAATGCGCTCGCGGAGCGTCTCGCCGGCGACGAGCTCGAACGCGATGAACGGGTGATCGCCGTAGTCGCCGACCTCGTGAATCGTCACGACATTGGGATGATTGAGCGCCGCCACCGCGCGGGCTTCGCGATCGAAACGGGCACGGGCGGCGGGATCGTCGAGCAGCCATGGCGGCAGGAGCTTGATCGCGATGTCGCGACCAAGCCGCGCGTCGCGCGCGCGATACACCTCTCCCATGCCTCCGGCACCAATGAGGCCAAGGACGCTGTATTCGCCCACGAGTGTGCCAGGCGACAGGGACACAGACCCTCGTGTTCCGGTGGTCCGGGCTGCTTTGTACGGAGAACGGGTGGCGATTATAGGCATGTCCGGGGGCAGGCTGCGCCCTTGCCTCTAATAACGCCCGCGAATGCCAATTCGAACGCTTCCTGGGGGTCGGGCGGCGATTGCCCTGGTCGTGGCGCCGGCTAATCGAGATGGCCCCGGGTGGAGTCGCCCATTTCGACGGCCCCGTGGGGGAAATACTCCTTCCAGCGCGCCGACACGAGCGCGGCGGTGTCGTCGCGCGCGACCAGTTCCTTCGGGAACCCTGGCTTGAGCCGCGCGTCGATCAGGACCGGTCCCTCATAGGCGATCTGATTACGGACGATGCGACGGCCGGCGGCGTGGATGTCCGCGGCGGGCTCGAATCGGGTGAACGTCGTCCAGAGGAAATTCATGTCGCTGCGGGCCGCGCGCGCTGGCTCGTCGGTGATCACCACGAGCGGCCACCCACTGAATGCGGCATCCCGCGCCAGGCGCTCTCCGGCTCCTGGTTCGTCCGCATACGACGGCGCACCAACGACCAGGCAGCCGCCGCAAAACACACGGACATCCGTCACTCCCTGCGGAACAGCGGCCGCCGAAAACTGTCGCGGCAGATCGCGCACCGGATCGCCGAGACCGAGCCAGACGCCCTTCGAGCCCTCGTTCACGGCAGGACCTGTGTAGTCGAGCGTATCCATCGACAGGTTCGAGAACACATAGAGATCCGTTTCCGGATGGGTCCGGGCCAGGATGTGCTCGAGCGTCGTGCGGAAATTGCGAACGTCCACGTGCCGATCGGTGACCAGCAGGAACTTCGTCAGCGACAACTGCCCTTCGCCGAGAATGCGGAACGCACTGGCCATCGCCTCGCGTTTGTAGCGCTGCTTCACCACGGCGGCGGCGAGTGAGTGATACCCGGTTTCGCCGTACGACCAGAGCTGCTCGACGGCGGGCATCACCATCGGGAACAGCGGCGACAGCAGCTCCTGCAGCAGATCGCCGATGAAGAAGTCCTCCTGCCGCGGCTTGCCGACGACAGTGGCCGGATAGATCGCGTCGGCACGGTGTGCCATGCGCATCACGTTGAACACTGGATAGTCGTGCTGCAGTGAGTAGTAGCCGTAATGGTCGCCGAATGGACCTTCGGGCCGCCGCCGCGTCGGCGGAATGTCACCGATCAACGCGAACTCGGCCGTCGCGATCAGCGGATGCGGACTGTAACCGTGAATCTGCGGCAGACGCTCGCCGGCGATCAACGACGCCAGCATCAGCTCCGGCACGTTTTCCGGAAGCGGGGCCACCGCCGAGAGAATCAGCGCGGGCGGTCCCCCGAGGAAGACCGTGGCCGGCAGGCTCTCGCCGCGCTGCTCGGCCACCGCGTAGTGATACCCGCCGCCTTTACCGATCTGCCAATGCATGCCAGTGCTGCGCGCGTCGTGCACGTGCAGTCGATACATGCCGAGATTGCTGGCCCCTGGCCTGTCCGGATGCGTGGTGTAGACGAGCGGCAGCGTGATGAACGGACCGCCGTCTTCCGGCCACGACGTAATGATCGGCAACTGATTCAGCTGCACATCCGAGGTGACGCGCTCGATCACCGGACCCTGCGAGACGCGCCGCGTGCCGACCCTGAACAGGTCGCGCCCGACGTCACGCGCGTCCCACAGCTTGGCCGGTGTCGGCGGGAGCAGTGTCTCCGCCAGATGCACGAGCCGCTTGATCAGCTGAAGGGGTCGCGTGCCGAACGCGAGCTCCGCGCGCCGCGCCGTGCCGAAGAGATTCGTGACCAGGCGGAATGACGAACCCTTGACGTTCGTAAAGAGCAGCGCCGGGCCGCCAGCCGCTATGACGCGGCGATGGATTTCGGCAACCTCGAGATAGGGATCGACGGGCGCGTCCACCGTGACGATGGCCGCATCGCGGCGGAGGATGTCGATAAACGCGCGGAGGTCGGGACAGCTCACTAGCCGTTCATCGGTTCGTCGGCGCTGCCGCCGTACAGCGACGGGACCTTCGATCCGGCCGCACGCAGATAGGCCGCGAGCTGGCCGCGATGATGGATGCCGTGGTTATTGGCGATCGACAGGAACGCCGCCGCGGGCTGCTTCAGCATCCCGAAGAAATCGACCGTCTGTGCCAGCTGCTCGCCCGACATCGCCCGCAGCCGCGCCACGCGCTTCGGATACTCCCGCTTGTAGAACTCGACGATCGCGTTGCCGTCCTTCAGATCGCCGCTCATTCGCTTCTCTGCTTCCGGATCGAAGTTGAACGCGCCGTCACAGATGCTGTCGAGGAACCAGATGTCGCCGGTCGCGACGTGCGTCGCCAGTTCGCGCGCGCTCCGCGACTTCGGATCCGGCTTGTAATCGGGTCGCGCGGCGGCGGCCGCCGTCAGCACCTTCACCGTCGTCTCGCTCTCCTGTTCGAGAACAGTGGCGTAGAACTCCGCCAGGAATTTCGCCTGCTCTGCGTTCATGTTGTCCCTCCCGGCAACCCCTGAAGGGATGCCCTCCGTAGAGTCCGCCTTCAGCCGGACCCTCAGCGTGTGAGCTTCCGGTATTTGATCCGATGCGGCGTGTCGGCCTCGGCGCCCAGCCGGCGATGCCGATCCGCCTCGTAGTCCTGATAGTTCCCCTCGAACCAGACAACGCGGCTGTCACCCTCGAAGGCGAGCATATGCGTCGCGATGCGATCGAGGAACCAGCGGTCGTGGCTGATGACCACGGCACAGCCGGCGTAATTGACCAGCGCCTCTTCGAGCGCCCGTAACGTGTCGACGTCGAGATCGTTGGTGGGCTCGTCGAGCAGCAGCAGGTTGGAGCCTTTCTGGAGGAGCTTGGCGAGATGCACGCGATTCCGTTCGCCCCCTGACAGCGTGCCGACCTTGCGCTGCTGCTGGGCGCCCTTGAAGTTGAACCACGAGACGTACGCGCGCGACGAGACCGCGCGCTTGCCGACCAGCAGCTCGTCTTCCCCGCCGCCGATCTCCTCCCACACGCTCTTGTTCGGATTCAGCGCGTCGCGGCTCTGATCGACGTAGCCGACCTGTACTGTCTCGCCCAGGCGCAGGGTGCCGCCGTCTGGTTTCTCCTGCCCGGTGATCATCCTGAACAGCGTCGTCTTGCCGGCCCCGTTCGGACCGATCACGCCGACAATGCCGCCGCGCGGCAGCGTGAACGACAGATCGTCCATGAGCAGCAGATCGCCATACGCCTTGCGCATGCCGCGTGCTTCGACGACGAGGTCGCCAAGCCTCGGTCCCGGCGGAATATAGATTTCCACCTGCTCGATCTTCTGTGCCGTGTCTTCGTTGAGCAGCTGCTCGTAGGCGTTCAGGCGGGCCTTGCCCTTCGACTGGCGCGCCCGCGGCGACATGCGGATCCATTCGAGCTCGCGCTGCAGCGTCTTCTGCCGCTTCGATTCCGACTTCTCTTCCTGCGATAGCCGCTGCTGCTTCTGATCGAGCCAGGACGAGTAGTTCCCTTTCCACGGAATTCCGGATCCGCGATCGAGCTCGAGGATCCACTCGGCGACGTTGTCGAGAAAGTATCGATCGTGGGTCACGGCCACGACCGTGCCCTTGTATTCCTTGAGGAACCGCTCGAGCCACGCCACCGACTCGGCGTCGAGGTGGTTGGTCGGCTCGTCGAGCAGCAGCAGATCCGGCGACGTCAGCAGCAGCCGGCACAGCGCCACGCGGCGCCGCTCGCCACCGGAGAGCGTCTTGACGTCAGCGTCGGGAGGCGGACAGCGCAACGCGTCCATCGCCAGTTCGAGCTGCGAGTCAATCTCCCAGGCGTTCGAGGCATCGATACGATCCTGCAGCCGCCCCTGCTCCTCGAGGACCTTGTCCATCGCCTCGGGCGACATCTCCTCGCCGAGCTTCATGTTCAGCTCGTCGTAGAGATCGAGCAGCGCCTTGATCGGCGCGACACACTCTTCGACATTCCCCTTGACCGTCTTGTCGGGGTTGAGGCGCGGCTCCTGGTGCAGGAAGCCGACGCTGATGCCGTCCGCCGGAAACGCTTCTCCGATGAACTGCTGGTCCTCGCCGGACATGATCTTCAGCAGCGAGCTCTTGCCGGCGCCGTTGAGACCGAGGACGCCGATCTTTGCGCCCGGGAGGAATGACAGCCAGATGTCTTTGAGGACGACCGCGTCGGGAGGATGAACCTTCCCGAGCCCCTTCATTGTGTAGATGTATTGCATGCGTGAACGAACAGTATAACTAGACGTCTAATCTGCTGTGGCCGCTCTGACCCGACCCTTCCAGTTGCTGCCGCCGCTCGTCGTCCTCTGGATGATGATGCGCGCAGGCAGGGTGTTCACGCCCAATGCCGGGCAGCGGGACGCGCGGGGACTCGGGATCATCGTGTCGATGTGGGGCACGCTGGCGGCGACCCAATTGGCGATCACACCGCCGTTGCTGATGCAGGTCCTCGGAGCTGCCGGAATCGTCGCGTCGCTGGGACTCTATGAGTGGTCAGCCAGCTCGATACGCGGGCGGGTGTTTTCGTACGCCGGAAATCATGACCTGCCCCAGTTCGTCCATCGCTCGGGTCCGTACGCCTACGTGCGGAATCCTTTTTATCTGAGCTATCTGCTGGCCGAGATCTCAATCGTCGTGATCTGGCCGAGCGTATGGGGTGCGATGGTTGTCGCGCTCGCCGCGGCGTACTTCCAGTGGCTGGCACGATACGAGGAAGGCAAGTTCTCGCGCAGTCCGGTCGCCGCCGAGTACGCAGAGTACATGGCCAGGACCGGCCGCCTCCTGCCGCGCCTTCCTCTTCCCTGAGACGGCCCTTCGGCCTTAGGCCTTATTTCTTCTGCGCTTCCGGCATCAGCGTCACGATCGTGTAGCGCTCCACCGGGAAGTATTTCTTGATCGCCTCGTGAATGTTCTGCTGGTCCAGCGAGTCCGCACGCTCGATGCGCCGCAGGATGCCCTTGGGGTCGCGCCCGAGCAGGTGCAGTGTCTGCAGCGAACCCTGCCAGTAGCCATTCTCGCGCAGTCCTTCCTCGATGCCGTTCTTCTCGGCTTCCTTGGCGGCCTGCACATCGGCGGCGGTCGGTCCATCCTTCCGCAGCTTGTCCAGTTCGGCCATCACCGCAGCCTGCAGCTTCTCGACGTTCTCCGGCGAGCTGCCGAACTGCACAGTGGTCGTGCCGTAACCGGGAACCGGCGAGGTGTTCGAATAGCCGACGCCGACCGAGTACGTCCCGCCCAGCTGCTCGCGCAGGATCTCGCGCAAGCGGTTCTCGACCACCGCTGTGGCTGCCTGGAGGCGATGCGTCTCGAACTCGTCGAGCTTTGTGTCGGCGAAGAACGACATCACCGTCTGGCTCCGCGGATCCTGACCCTTGTAGACGACCTCGCGCACCACCTGAGTCGGGAACTGCAGCTTGAGATCGTTCAATTTGGCCGTGGACGACCCCGTCGAGGGCAGCGACGCGACGTACTTGTTCAGCAGTGGCACCACATCGTCCACCTTGAACGAACCCACCATGAAGAAGGTGAAGTCGGCGGCGTTTGCGTAGAGCTGCTGATAGAACGCGTACATCCGGTCGGCGTTCAGCTTCGGGATGTCCTCCGGCTTGATCGACCGGCAGGTGTAGTGATTCACCGTGTTGACGCAGCGCGCCCGCTCGCCGAACACGGATCCCGGGTTCTGTGCCTGGTTTGCCAGCGACGCCTCGAGCCGCTGCTTCAACAGCGCGAACGCCGCGGGATCGCGGTTCGGGGCTGTGAACTGCAAGTACAGCAGCTGCAGCGTGGTCTCGAGATCGCGCGGCGTCGTCCCACCGCCCATGCCGTGCGTGTAGGTGCTGACCGTCGGCGCGACACTCGCCAGCTTGCCCGCGAGCAGCTTACTGAGATCAACGGGGGTAAAGCCGCCGATGCCCGACAGCCCCACCAGCGACGTCGCCAGCGACGCGTTGAAATAGTCGTCCGGCGCCGCGAGGGAAAGCCCCCCGCGCGAGTACGACGTGAAGGAGACCTGATCGTTGCGGAACGTCGTCGGCTTCAGCCAGACCTCGACGCCGTTCGACAGCGTCAGCACCGTCACGCCGATCTCGGGGATCTCGCGGCGCGACGTCACGGTGCCGGGCGTCGGCGCCTTCGAGATCAGCTCGCGGCCGGCGATGGCATCCTTCCATGGCTCGACGGATGCAGCCAGGCCATCACTCAGCGCGGTGCGCAACGAGGCCTCCGTCACCGGTGCAAGACCCGCTTTCTCCGGCGCCGTCGACAGCACCACCCGGTTCGCTTCGGTGATGAAATCCCGGCCCACCGTCGCGGTCTCCGCCGCGGTGATGGTCGGCAGGAACTTCTTCACCATGTCGTACTCGAATTCGATTCCGGGCGCACCTTCCGCCACCAGGAAGTGGCGGACGAGTTCGTCGGCGAGGTCCGGGCTCTCGGCCTTGTCGCGCTCGTTGTAAGAACGCTCATAGCCCGCCAGCATGCTGGCTTTCGCACGGGCGAGCTCGGCCTCGCCAAACCCGTGCTGCCGCACCCGAGCCAGCTCCTGTGCGAGCGCGTTCAACCCGCGCGCGGTGGTCCCATCCTGCACGCGCGCCGAGACGACAAACGCTTCGAGCGTCCGGCCGAGCGTATCGTCACCGGACGACGCGGCGATAAACGGGGCATTCGGCTGTCGGGCGATTTCCGAGAGCCGCGCGTTCAGCATCCGATACATCAGGCTCTGCACGAGCGATTTCCGGTAGTCGCCGACGGTGACGAGATCACGTTTCGGACGCTTGTGATAGACCGTAACGGACGAGCCCTGCGCCTCGCGGTCCATCACGATGGCGTAGCGCGTCTCCTGGTGCGTTGGAATCGGGGCCGGCGGTCGCGCCGCGGGCGTCACTCGTGGCAGCGCGCCAAGATTCGCGCGGATCTGCGCCTCGACATCCTGCGGGTCGATGTCGCCGACGACGATGATGGCCATCCGATCGGGGCGATAGAAATCGCGATAGAAATCCCGAAGCCGCTGGTGCGGGAAGCTCTTGAGGTTCTCCGGGGTGCCGATCGGATTGCGATTGGTGTACTTCGATCCACCGAAGAGCGCGTTCATCTGCGGCTGGAGCATGCGTTCGCTGGCGCCGAGCCGGCCGCGCCACTCTTCGAGCACGACGCCGCGCTCCTTGTCGATCTCCGCCGCCTCGAGCGTCGCCCCGCCGGCGAAGTCGCTCATGGCCTCGAACGCTTTGGACAGCGCGCCGGCTTTGGTCAGCGGGACGTCGAGCATGTACACCGTTTCGTCGAAGTTCGTATAGGCGTTGACGTGCGGCCCGAACTGCGCGCCGATCGACTCGAGGTACTTGACCAGCTC
>DASROF010000031.1:0-27805 GCA_035647075.1 Vicinamibacterales bacterium
ATTACAAACCCGGGCAGGGCGGGCCCGGCCCTTCATCGGAAGCGAACGAAGGTGTACGCGTTGACGCAAGCGTCGTCGAAGCCGATGCGCGTGCCGCCGGGTTGCGCGTGCTCGCGCGCCAGAATCTTCCGTTCCAATACCTGATCGTCCTCGGCAAGTAACGGTGCGGGTCGCGCTCACCATTGCCGGCAGCGACTCGGGCGCAGGGGCCGGCATCCAGGCCGACCTCAAGACGTTCGCGGCGCATGGCGTCTACGGCACCAGCGCCATCACAGCCGTCACAGCGCAAAACACACAAAAGGTTTCGGCTTTCGAGGCTGTGTCGGCGGAGCTCGTGCGTCAGCAGATTGAAGCCGTGATGAGTGACCTCGGCGCGGACGCTGCCAAGACCGGCATGCTCCCGTCTGCTGCCGTCGTTGACGCCGTTGCGCGTGCGATCGCGGACTTCGACATCCCGTTTGTTGTCGTCGATCCGGTGATGCTCGCGAAGAGTGGTGACGGCCTGGCGGACGATGATGCGGTTGCTGCGATGAAGTCGGCGCTGCTGCCCGAGGCGTTCGTCGTCACGCCGAACATTCCGGAAGCGGAGCGATTGTCGGGCGTCACGATCGCGACCGACGATGACCGGCGGGAGGCGGCGCGGCGAATTCACGCGCTCGGCCCATCATTGGTGGTGATCAAGGGCGGACACTTCTCGGCGGCTCCGCCTACGGTGGACACTGCTTCCGGCGGAACTCCCCCCACCAGCATCGACATTGTCGACCTGCTGTACGACGGTCACGACTTCGTCGAATTTCGACACGAACGTGTGCCCGGGACGCATACGCACGGGACTGGATGCACATTCGCCGCGGCGCTGGCAGCGCACCTCGCGTGCGGACGCACCGTCCGCGACGCGATTCCACTGATTCAGGAGTACATCGCCGGCGCCATCCGGAACGCCCCCGAACTGGGCGAGGGCAACGGGCCGATGAATCATTTTTGGCGGAGTCGCTGACAAAGAGTGAGACGGCGTGACTACTCGGCATGAGCAGACGTCATTTGGGCAAACGATTCTCCCGCTCTTGCTCGCGCCCCTCGGCCCAATGACGATCGCCTCCGGGCTCGTCATTCACGAAGGCTCGAGGGACGCTGCCATCTGGATCTATTTCTTTACAGCGCTGACCTGCTATGTGATCGAAGTGCTATTCGTTGTTCCATTCCTGATATGGCAACCCTGGCTCCGTCAGCCACCTATCTGGGTAGGCGGTCTCTGGGGCGTGCTGGCGGCGTGGGCTTCCGTCGCGGTGCTTAACATTCTTCCGCCAGCCCCCAATGGCAACCACGTCTGGCTCGGCTGGGGTGCCGTCGTGTTTTTCAGTGTCTGCGGATTGCTGTCAGGCGCCGTTTTCGCTGTCGCGAGTCGTCTCCTGAATGCGCCCCGTCGTGGTTTCCATAGCTCCGCCTCGCCCTGAGCGAGCGAAGCGAGTCGCACGGGCTAAACTGGTTTCATGTCCCCGGTGGCCGTCACATCCGATCCTCTCGACCTGCAGGCGTTGATCGAGGAGATTTCGCGCGCGAGCACGGCGGACGGCGCGATCACGTCGTTCGTCGGACTGGTGCGGGAACAGAATCAGGGCCGCCGCGTCTCGTTCCTGGAATATGAAGCGTACGAGCCGCTGGCGATCCGTGCGCTGCAGCTCATCATCGACGAGGCCAGGGACACCTGGTCCGACACACGCATCGGCGTGCATCACCGCACCGGTCGTCTCGAGCTGGGCGAGGCGAGCATCATCATCGTGGCGACGTCTCCGCATCGCGCCCACGCGTTTGCGGCATGCCGATACACCATCGAGCGGGTGAAGCAGATCGTCCCGATCTGGAAACACGAACACTTCGAGGGTGGCGACGTGTGGCTCGAAGGCGCCACCGCAGATCCTGCGGACGAGGCGGCGCGCGAAACCGCGCGCCGGATCGCATGCGCGTAACCGTCCGCCTCTTTGCGCGGCTCCGTGATCTCGCCGGATCGGGAGAGCTCGTTCGCGACGTCGCGACGCCGGCAACCGTGGAAACCGTGTGGCGGTCGCTCGTCGCTGAGATGCCCGACCTGCACGTGTACGAGCGGACGATGTCCGTGGCGGTCAACGCTGATTACGCGAAGATGTCGGCAAAAGTGAACGACGGCGACGAAGTCGCCTTCCTGCCGCCCGTCTCCGGGGGATAATTGAAGGTCCTTGGTGCCTGGACCTGAGCACCTCGGCCAAACGACCAGACCGAGTTCAAGAATGTTCGACAAGCTATCCACCGTGGAATCGCGCTACGACGAGCTGATGCATCGGCTCGGCACGAGCGAGGTGCAATCCGACCCGGCTGAATACCGGAAAGCGGCGAAAGCCCTGTCGGACATGGAGCCGCTCGTCCAGAAGTACCGCGAGTACAAGGCAGTCGATCAGGACATTGCCGGTTCAGAGGAGCTCGCGCGCGGGTCTGACGCTGAGATGCGGGCGCTTGCGGAAGACGAACTGAAGTCGCTCTACGTGAAGCGCGACGCGCTGCTCGAAGAAATCAAGATCCTGCTGATTCCCAAGGATCCAAACGACGAGAAGAACGTCATCCTCGAAATCCGCGCCGGCACTGGGGGCGAAGAGGCGGCGCTCTTCGCCTCGGAGCTGTTCAACATGTACCAGCGCTACGGTCAGCGCCAGGGCTGGAAGTTCGACGTGATGTCGGTCAGTCATGGCGACGCCGGCGGGTTGAAAGAGGCGATTGCCTCCATCGAAGGACGTGGCGTCTACAGCCATCTGAAGTACGAAAGCGGCGTTCATCG
The DNA here is from genome assembly GCA_035647075.1 of Vicinamibacterales bacterium. Lineage (GTDB taxonomy): Bacteria > Acidobacteriota > Vicinamibacteria > Vicinamibacterales > UBA2999 > Gp6-AA40. Next base: position 2,807 of record DASROF010000031.1, read on the forward strand.
TGTGCAGCGGGTGCCCGCCACCGAAGCGTCTGGACGCATCCATACGTCGACCGCGACTGTCGCCGTGCTCCCGGAAGCGGAGGACGTTGACATTCAGATCAACGAAAAGGACCTGCGGGTAGACACGTTCTGTTCCAGTGGTCCCGGCGGTCAGAGCGTGAATACGACCTACTCCGCCGTCCGCCTGACCCACATTCCGACCGGCGTCGTCGTGTCGCAACAGGACGAAAAGTCGCAGATCAAGAACAAGGCGAAGGCGATGAAAGTGCTGCGGGCGCGTCTCTACGAAATGGAGATGCAGAAGCAGCAGGACGCGATTGCGAAGGAACGCCGCGGTCAGGTCGGCACCGGCGAGCGGTCGGAAAAGATCCGCACCTACAACTTCCCTCAGAGCCGGATCACGGACCACCGGATCAACTTCACAACCCACCGGCTGCACGACGTGCTCGGCGGCGAGTTGCGCGAACTGGTCGATCAGGTCACTTCGTACTACAACGCCGAGAAGCTGAAGCAGGTCACCGATCCGAACAGCGGCGGCGCGACGACCCATTGATGCTCCATGAGCGGCTGACGTCGGCGCGGGAGCAACTGGTCCGCGCAGGTATTCGGCCCGCCGACGCCGCCGTCGACGTCGAACTCTATGCACGCACGATCCTGAAGTGGGACCGCGCGCGCATCCTGCTCAATAGCCGGGAATCCGTCCCTGAGCAGCTCGAGCCGCAATTCTCCGAATGGATTGCTCGTCGTCAGCAATTCGAGCCCACCGCGTACATCGTCGGCGAACGTGAGTTCTGGGGACTCGATTTCCTGATTACTCCCGCCGTCCTGATACCGCGCCCTGAAACCGAGCTCGTCGTCGAAGAAGTGACGGCGATCGCCGGTGGACTGGACGGTCAGCCGCTCCGGATTGCCGACATGGGTACCGGAAGCGGCAACATCGCCGTCTCGATCGCTCATCACCTGTCGTCCGTCCCTTTTTTGATGGTCGCAACCGACGTCTCGGAGGCGGCGTTGGATGTCGCCAGGCGGAACGCCGTCCGCCACTCGGTGGCCGACAGGATCGAATTCGTCTGCACCTCCTGGCTCGACGGCGTCAGCGGCGTCTTCGACATCATTGCGGCGAACCCGCCCTACGTGAGGGACATCGACAAGAGGGGGCTGTCAGCGGACGTGCTGCAGGAACCCCACGTCGCTCTCTTCGGGGGCAGCACTGGCTTCGATCACATCGAGGCTGTGCTCTCCACAGCCGTGCGTATGCTGCGTCCGGGCGGCTGGCTCGTGATGGAATTCGGGTTCGGGCAGGAGGACGACGTGCGCGCGCGTGCCGCGCTTCAGCCGGAGCTGAGGGTGGACCACACGCGTGACGATCTGCAGGGGCTCGCCCGTACCGTTATCATTCAACGTCGATGAGCAGCGACTGTCTGTTTTGCAAGATCATCGCTGGCGAGATTCCCGGCCACCTCGTCTATGAGGACAAGGACCTCGTGGCCTTCAAGGACATCGAGCCGCAGGCGCCACTGCATGTCCTTATCGTGCCGAGGCGGCACATCTCCACGTTGAACGATCTGGGGCCGGCCGACGATGGCATCGTCGGCGCATTGGTGCGGAGGGCAGCCGCGCTGGCGAAGAAGCACGGTTATTCGGAGCGCGGATACCGCACGGTGCTGAACTGCAATCGCGAGGCGGGCCAGTCGGTCTTCCACATCCACCTGCACCTGCTTGCAGGCCGCGGGCTCAATTGGCCGCCCGGTTAGTGCGGGTCGGCCTACGACCTCATGCGCCGATTTAAGGCCGTGGCGCGTCAGCCCCAGTAGACCCGGTGTCCTCTCCTCTCCAGCGCCTCCGCCACCGCCTTCTCCGCGTTCTCTGCCTCCTTCCGTGATGCGAAGGAGCCGAGGCCCTTCATCAGGTCGTATCTGAGTCGCTTGCCATAGCGGTGCGCCTTCCCCGCCGCCAGCTTCCCTCCTGCCTTGTGCTGCGCAAAGCGGTGTTCAGGGGTGTGCGCGGTCTGACCAACGTAGAGCGGTGCCAACGCGCAGGGCTTCCTGGTGCAGGCGCGGGAGAGTTCGATGATGTAAATGGAGTAGATCCGCGGCGCAGTCATCCGGCGATGCCGTCGGACCACGCCGTTATTGGACCGTGATAGTTACTTCGGTGGAACAGACGCCAACACCGGTGTCGCACACCTTGTATTTATAGCTCCCCCTGTATTTTTTTTCGATGTTGTCGGTGTAGAAACCATCGTTCGCGATATCCGGGACAACAACGTCTTCGTTGCGGTAGACCGTCACGACCGCGGACTTTGCACCGCTCCATCGCAGATCGACTTTCTGGAGACTCTTCACCTTATAGGCATTCGCAGTGAGGCTGATGACGATGTTCCGAACAGTGACTGACGATGTGGCTGACACGCCGACGTTGCCGGCAGCATCGTACGCCTTTGCCTGCAGCGTGTGCGAGCCGTCGTTGACCGTTGCTGTGTCCCATGTCCACTGAAAGGATGTCGGGAGTGTCGTCTGGAGGGCTGCGTCCAGGTAAAACTCCACTCTTGCGACGCCGATGTTGTCCGTCGCATTTGCACGCACAACCACTGAACCACTGACTACGGCACTATCCGTCGGTGAGTCGATGGAGACGGTCGGCGGCGTTGTATCAGGACCACCGCCACCCGGCGTTGAAGCGACGGCGGCAATGATGTTGCCGAGCGCGCCGTTCAGACCAAACACGATCGCCTGGATCCGCATCGCCGCGGTCGCGCTGGTGGCACTCGTATAGAACGCGGTTCCGTTCTTCTGATAGCGGACCAACCCGTCCTGAATCGTGATGCGGAAGGTGTCCCCGGCGACAAATGAGGTCTCCGTTTTGTACGTGCCCAGTTCGCGCACCTCGGCGGTGCCTGCCTGCAGTCGGATCGCAAACGGGATCTCCGTAACGTCGGTGACCACCATGTTCTGTGACAGTCCCAGCACGCGGAGTGTCTGGGCTTCAGGCGCGCTCCACTGGACCCATCCGACACCACTGATCGTTTCGTTCGACACGGCCGTTGCATCCGGGCAGCCGTCGCAGCCGCTGATCTTCAGGAGGCTGTTGTTCGCGGTGCTCAGGTTCACGGCACTGGCCCAGGTCACGGGGATTGGCGTCACCGTGCCGCCCGATCCTTCGAGTTTCGACTGCGGCACGTGGACGATGAACGCGTCGAGACGGTTCCCACCCGTATTGGACGTCCAAATGAAATAGTCGCCGGTGACGTCACGGTTCCCTTTCGGGAGCTTCGAATAATCGTCACTGCCTCCGCCCGGTGCGTCCAGGTTGGTCATGTTGGGTGCGACGACGAGCACCTGTAATGAGTCGTCCAGGCGATAACACACAATCTCGTTCACTCTCGGCAGGGGCAGTCGCGTGGCATTGCTGCTGCACACTGTCTGTTGCTCCAACGGCACATCCGGTCGGGCATTGCCGTGAGCGAGGTGCCCGAGGTCGGCGGACCACGACGTCGTGTGGTACACGAGCGTCCCCTGGCCAGGGGCGATGAAGCTCTGGTCGAATTTCCACACCCGCGCGGCCCCGGGCTGTGACGCAAAGTTGTCCTCGGCAACCATGTAGCCGAATCCAACGTCAGAATGTCCCGCGGCACCGTCCTCGTCGTAGAAGACCTGCTCCAGACCTGTCTGCAGATCAATGATGCGGTTGTCTTCACCATTGCGGCGGTCGAGATTGTCCTTGATGACGAGCCAGCGGCCGCTCTTGTCGATCTGACATTCATCGAAATCACCGATGGACGGGAAGAAGAACGACTGTCCCGTATCTTCGCGATACGTCACGCATCCGAGAGGCTGGAAGGTCGTCGCCTGTTTCACGGTTGCTGAATGCACGCGATCGTCGGCGCTCGAGTGCATCTGCCAGAGGTACACATCCGTGCGACCGGAGAGGAGATCCCGCACGTCGTACACCGTCTCCAATACGTGGCTGATGACGTCGTACCGCACCATCCGCGGGCCATCATTGAGGTACAGCGCTGAGGGACGTGTGCCGCTGAAGTACCAGCCTTCGCCGGTCGCCCAACTCAGGGGGTCGGACGTCTCGAAGAGCGGCCCCACGTTGCGGGTCTCGCCCGTTGTCTTGTGATAGGAGAAGAGGCTGGGCCCCAGACCGCCACGATTGCGATCCAGGCCGAGGACGATCAGCATCGTCTCGCTGCCGACGTGATTGTTGATGTTGCTCCAGTACGAGTAGCCGACGTAATTGACGCAGTCGCTCCCCCCGCAATCAGTCGCGTTCGTCAGGCGCGTGGCAGTCGTCGAATACGGTGCCGGGAAGGTGAACAGGCCGCGCGGGGGAAGGATCTCCTGCATCGTGCCATCGGAGAGCGGCTCTCTGTACTCGGTGCTCGTCGCTGATTCGAGAAACCCGCCGGTCTGGGCGAATGCGTTGCCGGACAGCAACGAGACGGGCAGGAGAAACGCCATCAAGCGCCACGTGGCCGGTGCGAGAGGCGGCACAGATCTCTCCCTCAAGCGCGCGGGTGTGCGCGCAACGATCGCGTCAGCGATTTACAGTTTCTGGGTCGACACGTGCGGCTCACCTGGACGCACAAGCGCGGTCCTCGGAGTCCCAGTGCACGCGGAGGCAATGCGATCGCGCAACTCACCCGCCTCAGCGAGGAGCTGTGCGAGCTGTTGCACGGCGATGGTCCCGTCCGGAATGTTGCGATGGGGGCCCGGCGCAAAAATCCGTGTCATACCTCGACTCCTCAGATGGAGGGTGTGAGAGTACGCACGCCAGGTCAGGCAGCCTATGCACTTCCGGCAACAAGAGGTGGAATCTGCGAGCGTGTCGCGCTACGGCTGCGGATGCATCACGATGCGGACGCCACTGACGTTGGCGTCCCGCACGTCGACCTTCGTGGTGGAGTTGTTTCCCTTGACCGCGGCGGACGCCATCTCGATCTCCGTCATGATCCCGGGAGCCCCGGGTGTCCCCAACGGCGTCAACCGATACGTACCCGGCCCGAGACCGGTGAGCCGGAATGTGCCGTCCGCGCGAGTCGTCAGGCTCGCCACCCGCACCTGCAACGTGCCCTGCGTGGGCGCTCCGGTCTGCACGGCCGAGAACACAAACACCACCAGGATGCGTGGCAGCGGCTGCCCCTGCTCGTCCACGACCACACCGGTGACTTCGAAAGCCGGAGCGGAGACCATCGTGATGAAGACCGCTCCAATGGTCTCGCCCGCCTTGACGATCACCGTGTTCGCCGCCGTCTTATCCGTCGTCGCGGGATAGTAGGTCGGCATCAATGCCACGGTTCTCACACCCCCGGACGGCGGAGACGCGAGCACGACATACTCGCCTTCCAGCAGACCATCCAGTCGGAACTCACCCAGATCGTTTGTCGTCCGCTGTGTGCCTGGCTGTGTCGTGGTCCCGCCGTCAATCTTCCTGATCGCCGTCACCGGCACACCGCTGCGCGGGTTCCCGCGGTCGTCTCGCACCTCGCCGACGATGATGCCGGCGCGCTGCAGGTTAAAGGTCACAGACATCGTCTTGCCAGCGTCGACCTTCACGCCCGGCGCTCCAAGGACGTCGTACGCGAAGGTCTCCTTCTCGATCGTGATGCGATAGACACCTGGCGTCAGGGAAGGAAAGGTAAAGCGTCCCGAACCGTCCGCGGTGGTGGTGTCGCGCACGCCGGGTCCGCTGATCAGGACACGCGCGTCAGGAATGGGTATGTGCGTGTCGGCGGCCTGCACCAGGCCGGCAATCGACCCGGTCGCCTGGGCCGGCGTGGCCTGAGGGATCGCCAGCAGCAGCATGAGGGCCGCTAGCAGCTCGTACATCTGCGGAGCGGATTGTAAGCCTGCCGTTGCACGCGCTATTGATCTTTTTGCACGGATTCTGGGCACGACTGCAACGGCACAGTCGGCTCGTCTGTGCCTACTTCGCTTTCTTCGCGGTGAACGGTGTCACGGTGCCTTCCGGCCCACCCAGCTTGACGTCGCCGCTGCCCTTCAACGCGCCATCGACCAGCTTGGCCGTGTAGGTCACGCTTCCGGTCGCTCCCTGCACATTGATGTCACGCGTGAAGGTGATCGTGTCGCCCTTGATGACGACGTCCTTCGCGACACTCTCCCCGCCCGCCATTGTCGACACGACAGCTTTGGGCGTGCCGTCGGGATTTTTTGAGAACGTGAAAGTCCCCATCTGACCGTCGTCGTACATCAGGTTCCAGACGCCTATCAGATCATTGAAGTTGAGCGGGGCCTGCGCGATCGCCGGCACCGCCGCCACGGCCAATACCGCCACGAGCAGCCATCGCATAGCGGTTCTCATTCGGAAGCTCCTTCTGAAGTGCTCCCCGCCAGCTTTAACCGGTCCGCCTGAAGGTGGACACTACGATCAGAGGCCAGGGCGGAGTCCCGGAATTATAGGGGTTGATCACGGCTGCTGCCGGACGACTTCGTAGTCGCCTCGTCGTGCTCCTTCGCGCACGACCCATCCCGGCGCAGCCTTGAACGTCCATCCGTCTCCGGCGAACGTCACCTCGTCCCGGCGTACTGGCGCCGGCACTCGTCGCGAGCCGCTATCCGTCTCGACGAGCACGCCCGTTTGCGCCTCGAGCGTGCCCGCGTTTCCAGCAAAGCGATACGCGCCGAAGTACACCGTCCCGACGCCCGGAATCGCGACGGCGCCACGAGAATCGAAACTCCCGCTGCCTCCCCCTGAAACCAGGAGCACCGGGCCCTCGACAAACCGCCGGCGCAACTCGGCGACACGCTCCTGTCGCTCGTGCGCACGCTGCTGTTCGGACGCACGAAGCTCGGGGCCGCCGTACCGAGCGGCAGACGACGTGGCGTCAGTGGCCGGTTGAACAGCGAGCGCGCGCATCACGAGCGTGGCGAGATCGTCGGCGCCGCGCACCTTCTGTCTCCAGCCGGGAGATGACGCATCGAGCAGCAGGCCATATGCGGGACCGGACGTGTACGCAAACGTGCGGACGAAGCTGTCCTGTGCCTCCGCCGCGGCTAGTTGATCGCGCGCGCTTGCGATCGCGTCGGCTGCAGACGATGCCGCGAGCACGGTGCCGGTGTACGCAGCGAGGCCTTCCGTGATCTCCTGCCCCCGCTCGCTGTCGACACTGCCCGGGTAGAGCATGCGTCGCGCCTGACGGAAGGCGAGCGCGTCGCGGACGGCGAGACGGCGCGGCTCTCCCGATTCCCGCAGCGCCCGTGCGAGCGCGCGCCATTCAAGCCGCAACCAATACCGGCCATCCACGGCGTCCAGGTGTTCACTCGCCTGCGCCTGCACGAAGAGTCCGAGCTGGGGTTGTACGCCGTGGAACAATTCGTGGAGAAAGAGCTCGTTGCGGCCGCGCGGAGTCTCGTTGTCCACAAAGTCCCAGATGTACGCCCCCCACGTGGTGCCGCCCCACTGGATCGGCGCGTTCACCAGACCGACGAGCTGCGGGCGAGCCGCTGCCGGTGCAGGTTGACTGGTGGCGAACGTCTGCGTCCGCATGTCGCCAATCACGATCGGGGCACACAACGACACGCCCCAGAGACGGCCACCGTCGCGCTCGCAGAGCGCCTGGACTTCTTTGAAGTACTGCTGTGCGCGTTGCTGGTCGATCTGCGCCACCGCCGGGAGCGCGTGGCAGGCGAAGATGGCCACGCACAAAGCTCGTACCCGCATCGTCACCTCCTGGCCGCCCCTGATGCGCGCGATTCTAACCCGGGCGATCGTTCTGATCCTCGCTCAAATCAGAGCGAGCAGTTCTGACAGATCGCGAATCACCGGCACATCAGCGGCAACGTCTGGCGAGCCGGGGCCCCGGTGCACAAGCACGCCGCGCATCCCGACGCTCCGCGCACCCTCGATATCGTGCGAGTAGCTATCCCCCACCATCATTGATTCCTCGGCAACTGCACCGGCAAGCTGCAGCGCCGCCTCGAAGATGCTCGGATGCGGCTTCAGATAGCCGTGATCGGCGGAGGACACCGCGGCGCTGATCAGTCCCTCGAGCTCGAAGTGCTCTTCGAACGAGGCGAGCGACCGATGCGAGTTGGAGATCAGTCCGATCTTCACGCCGCGGCGGGCGAGCTCGCGCAGAACATTCGGCACGTCGTCGTAGAGATGAAAGTAGTGACACGCGGCCCAGGCGTCGTAAATCTCCCGGGCGCACGCATCCAGATTGGGGCCGGAACCACCCATCTCCTCGATGATCCGGCGCGTGTAGCGCACGAATATCTCAGCGTCGTACACGTGCTCCTGCTGCGCGTCGAGAATCACGGACGCCGCACGAACAGCGTGACCGAAGTGCCCACGGTCCACCGTGATGCCGTGCTGCGCGCAGAAGCGCTCGTACCCCTCGCCCTGGAACGTCGGACCGGGATAGATGAGCGTGAAATCGACGTCGAAGAAGACCGCGGTCGTCCGCCGGAGTGGCGGATGGGCGTTCACTGGAGAGAGCCCGAATACGGACCGGCGACAACGACGGTCGCCCGTGACGGATCCAGGACCGTTCGTGCCGCCTCGTGTACCTGCTCGCGGGTGACGTCCGAAATCAACGCAGGCAAACGAACGTCGTAGTCGAGGCCGAGACCGAACAGCTCCGCGGTCTGAAGAAATGTGGCGATGCCAGCGTTCGTTTCGAGCGTGCGTGGCATCGATCCAATCAGGTATTGCTTCGACTCCACGACTTCGCGAACGGTCGGCCCCTCAGCCGCCAGCTTCGCGAGCTCGGCATCAATCGACGCGACGGCGCGCTCCACGTTGGCGGGGCTCACGCCGGCGCGGACAATCAGCGGGCCGGGTCCGAAGCTGGCATCGAGCGAGCTGAAGGTGTAGTACGCCATTCCCTGCCGCTCTCGAATGCTGTCGCCGAGCCGGCCGCCGATCGCGTACTGCCCGAGGATGTTGTTCATCAGCGAGTAGGCGTGATACCGGGGATCGAGGCGCCGGATTGACGTGAAGCCGTACGCCACATCCGCCTGCGCCTTGTTCATCATCGAGATCACCTGCGTCCGGCGCTCAGCAGCTGGCACGACAGGCGGAAGTTCCGCGACCGTCGCCGCGGTTGATGGCCATTCGCCGAAGACGGCCGTCGTGACGTCAACCGCGCGCTGCGGGTCGAGATCGCCGACAAGCGCAAGAGACATGATCTGCGGCGCGAACCGGCGCTGATGAAACTGTTGCAGGTCGCGGGCACTGATCGTTGCAGCGGCATCCAGCGTCCCGCGCATCGGCCGGCCGTACGGATGCGACTCGCCATACAGCATACGCATCAGCGCTTCCATCGCGACACTCGCCGGGTTGTCCTGATCCTGCCGAAGCAGCGTGACGATCTCGCTTCGCCGCATCTCGACCTCGGACTCGGGAAACACCGGCCGCATCGCCACGTCGCCGACGATGGCCAGCACCTGCTCGAAGTCTTCGCTCAGGCAGGTGCACACCAGCCACATCGCATGCCGGTTCAACGCGACCGACAGCGACACGCCCCGATTCTCCAGCTCTTCGGCGATCTGTTCCGCTGTCCGGGAGGTGGTTCCGCGGTCTATCGTCTTCGAGACGAAGTGGGCCACACCGGCACACCCGATGGGGTCGTACAGGGTGCCCGCATGAAAGCCGGCGTAGATGGTGATCGCCGGCGTGGTCCGCGTTTCCTTGGCAAGAACGGTCAACCCGTTGGGTAATACCCGGCGGGTTGGATCGAGACCTTTCACCGCGGTTCAAACCGGCCGATGACCCGATTCGACGACACCAGCCGCGCAGCCGCGACCTTCGCCACTTCGTCGAGGGTCACCGCCTCGATGCGGGACCCGATCGCCGGAAAGTAGCGCCAGGTTGCAATCGTCTCAAAGAATCCGAGCTGGTGCGCGATGTTCGACACGCTGTCCTGCTCGAACACCAGCCGCGCCCGCAGTTGAGCTCTCGCCTTCTGCAGCTCCGCGAGTGTGATGCCGTTGGCGCGTACGTTCTCGAGCGCCCTGAGCGTCGCCTCTTCGACCGAGTCCAGGCTCGTCCCTTCTGTTGCGGTCAGCGAAATCGTGTAGAGAAATGGATCCTGCGTCGGCACAAGGCCGCCGGCCACCGCTGACGCGAGTCCGGTGTTCACCAGCGCCTGATACAAGCGGGCGCTCCGCTGCGGCGGCGGCGTCCGGAAGCTGGCCCACAGATTCAAACCCTTAGCTCCGGTGAGCACGGCGTCGAGGACCAGCAACGCGAAGAAATCTTCATCCGTCGCCGCCGGGGCACGGTGTCCGATCTTCAGGTAGGCAGTGGTTCCCTCTTTGGAAATGGTGAACCGTCGCTCGCCGAGCTGCTCCGGCTCCGGGGTGTACCGCGTCTTCGGTCGATCGCTTGCGGGGATGCCTCCGAATTGCCTGGCGGCGCTGCGCAGCGCTTCGTCTGTATCGACGTCTCCGACGATCACCAGGGTGGCGTTGTTGGGCAGGTAATGTTGACGGTAGTAGCCGAACAGGTCGTCGCGGGTCATCGTCTGCAGGTCGCCGAGCCAGCCAATCGTCGGATGACGGTACGGGTGCGCGTGAAACGCGTCGGCGGTGAGCTCCTGGTCCAACAGCTGTTCGGGGTCGTTTTCCCCGCCCTGAAGCTCCGAGATGATCACCGTCCGCTCGGATTCGACGTCTGCGGGATCATAGAGACCGTTCGCCATGCGCTCGGCTTCGATGAACAGCATGTGATCGAGCGCGTCGCGTGTCGCGGTCTCTGTGTACGTGGTCTGGTCGATCCACGTATAGCCATTCCAGTAGCCGCCGTACTGTTCGATGATGCCTTTGACCTTCTCGCGGGGAATATTCGTCGTCCCCTTGAAGTTCATGTGCTCGACCCAGTGAGAGATGCCGGTCAGGCCCGGCCGCTCATCCTTCGAGCCGACGCGGTACCAGCACCAGACGGATGCAAGCGGGGCGGTATGAACCTCCTGAATAAGGACCTTCAAACCGTTGTCGAGGATCTCCTCGCGGACGCCCGGCACTGTTGCGACGGCGCGTGATCCCTCTGCAGACTCTGATTCGAGGGTACCCATCAGCAAATTATAGGTCGCAGCGGGATACCATTGAGGTTTATGCCGGAGTGGAAAGAGACGGTAAACCTGCCTCGGACAGGTTTTCCGATGAAGGCGAACCTCCAGACGGCCGAGCCGGAAGCGATCGCTCGGTGGGAGGCGATGGACCTGTACGGTCGCATTCGCGCGAAACGCCGAGGAGCGCCGAAGTTTGTCTTCCACGACGGGCCGCCCTACGCCAACGGCCGCATCCACCTCGGCACGGCGCTGAACAAGATCCTCAAGGACCTGGTCATCAAATCGAAGTCGATGGCAGGCTTTGACGTGCCCTATATCCCTGGGTACGACTGCCACGGCCTGCCGATCGAACTGAAAGTGGACCGTGAGCTCGGGCCGAAGAAACGCGACATGTCGATTGCCGACTTCCGGCGCGCCTGTCGCGAGTACGCCGCCAAGTTCATCGACGTGATGACCGAGGAGTTCAAACGGCTCCTCGTCTTCGGTGACTGGCCGCACTACTACCTGACGATGGACTACCGCTATCAGGCGGACATCGCGCGGGCGCTGGGCAAGTACGTCGAGCGGGGGCTCGTCTACAAGGGCAAGAAGCCGGTCCACTGGTGCATCCACTGCCGCACAGCGCTCGCAGAAGCGGAAGTCGAGTACGCCGACCACGAGTCACCGTCCATCTACGTCGAGTTCCCGCTCTCCACGGCGAGTGCCGCTGATCTGGCGCAACGCGTCCCGGCGCTCGCAGGACGACAGGTGTCCGCGCTGATCTGGACGACAACGCCGTGGACCATTCCGTCGAACCTCGCGATCGCATTCCATCCGGAGTTTGATTACGGGGCCTACGACGTCGATGGCATCGTCGTCATCGTCGCAGAAGGGCTGGCCGCGACGGTTGGGCAGAACGTCAAGCGTGCGTTCGACAAACCGCTGGCGCGCATGAAAGGCGAGAGCCTCGAAGGGCTCCGCTTCCGGCATCCGCTGTATGAGCGCGATTCGGTGGCTGTGCTCGCCGACTACGTCACGCTCGACCAGGGTACCGGTGCCGTTCACACGGCTCCGGGCCACGGCGCGGATGACTACCTGACGGGCGTGAAGTACGGGCTCGACATCTACGCGCCGATCGGACCAGGCGGGCAGTTTCTGGAGAACGTGGAGCTGTTCGCGGGACAGAAGGTCTTCGATGCGAACCCCAACGTCGAGCAGGCGCTACACGAACGGAGCCGGCTCTGGCATCGCGAAACGTTTTCGCATCAGTACCCGCACTGCTGGCGTTGTCACAATCCGGTGATCTTTCTAGCCACGTCGCAGTGGTTCGTCCGGCTCGACGGCGATCCAGCAATCACCGGCGAAGACGGTCAGAAGCGGACGCTGCGCGAAGCGGCGCGTCATGCCATCGACAACCAGGTGAAGTGGATCCCGCCCTGGGGACGGGATCGCATCTTCAACATGGTGTCGAACCGTCCGGACTGGTGCATCTCGCGACAGCGCGCCTGGGGCGTACCGATCCCCGCCCTGGATTGTGCGAAGTGCGGGGACGCGATCCTGACGACGGCGCTCATCGACAAGGCCGCGGGTGTGTTCGAGCAGCACGGGGCGGACGCGTGGTACGAGCGGCCGATCGAGGAGTTCCTGCCCGCGGGATTGAAATGTCCGTCCTGCGACAGCACCGAATTCGAGCGCGAACGCGACATTCTCGACGTGTGGTTCGACTCGGGCTCGAGCCACGAAGCCGTGCTGGCGCGGCAGCCGGAGCTCGGGTGGCCGGCGGACATGTACCTCGAAGGCAGCGACCAGCATCGCGGCTGGTTTCAGAGCTCGCTGCTGATTGCCCTCGGTACGCGTGGGCGCCCGCCCTTCCGGGAAGTATTGACCCACGGATTCCTGATCGATCTCGAAGGACGCAAGATGTCCAAGTCGGTCGGGAACGTGATCGCGCCGCAGGACGTCATCAAAGAGAGCGGCGCCGAGATCATCCGTGTCTGGGTCGCGATGAGCGAGTTCACCGAGGAACTTCGCGTCAGCAAAGAGATCCTGACGCGCGTGGTGGACGTGTACCGCAAGCTCCGCAACACCTGCCGGATTCTCGTAGCCAACCTGTATGACTTCGATCCGGCAACGGATATGGTGCCGCTCGAGAAGCTTGACGAGGTTGACCGCTTCGCCCTCGCTCGCTACGGAGAAGCCGCGCAACGGATGCTGCGCGCCTACGACGAATACGATTTCTCGACCGTGACACAGAACCTGAACACGTTGCTGACGGTTGACCTGAGCGCGTTCTACGTGGACGTCACCAAAGACAGGATGTACACGTTGAACGCACGGTCGCACGAACGCCGATCGACGCAAACGGCGATGTACACGATCTGCGATGGACTGTCGCGTCTGCTCGCGCCGATCCTTCCGGTGACCGCGGACGACCTGTGGCGGAACATGCCGGGCCAGCGGAGCGAGTCGATCCATCTGGAAGACTTCCCGGATCCTGCCCGCCTCGTCGATTCGGATCTGATCGGCACCTGGGAGCGTCTCCTCGCGGTACGTGAGACGGTCAACGCGGCGCTGGAAGAAAAGCGTAAGGACAAGGTGATCGGCAACGCGCTGAGCGCGCGAGTGGTAATCACTGCGACCGGGCCGGTCAGCACATTGCTCGACACCCATCGCCAGCAGCTGCCAATGCTCTTCAACGTGTCGGATGTCGGACTGCACCTGGGTGGAACCGAGGGGATCGACGATGTGCAGGTCGTCGTGGAGAAGGCGCCGGGCGTGAAATGCGCCCGCTGCTGGCGGTTCGTCCCGAGTGTGCGGGAAGAACCGGAGTGGGCAGGGATCTGCGATCGCTGCCGCGACGCGCTGAACGCCTGAGGCATCATGTCGCGACGCGCGCAGGTCACGGTAGCGGTTCTGGTCGTCGTTCTTGATCAGATAGTCAAGGCCGTCGTGCGCAGCCATCTGACGCTGCACGAGAGCGTCACCGTCATTCCTGGACTCTTCGACCTGACGCGGGTCCACAATACCGGCGCTGCGTATGGGTTTCTCGACGGCGTGGACTTCCCGTTCAAGACCGCCCTGCTCACGTGTGTGGCTCTGGCGGCATTGATCGGCCTGGCTGTCTATTCCGCCTCGCTCGACCGTGGGCAGGCACTGACGAGAGCTGGGCTGACGCTGGTGATCGGCGGCGCCGCCGGGAACCTGATCGATCGCCTGTATGCGGGGTACGTGCTCGACTTCTTGGATTTCTATCGCGGCAACTGGCATTTCTGGGCGTTTAATGTCGCAGACTCGGCGATCACGATCGGCGTGGCGCTGATGATCCTCGAGCTGCTTGGCCTCGGAAGAACCCGTGTATCCAGAGCTGTTTAAACTCGGACCTTTCACGGTCTACACCTACGGCGTGCTCCTTGCCGCGTCGTACCTGCTGGGCCTTCGGCTGGCGATGTGGCGGGCGAAGAAATGGGGGCTCGATCCGAGCCGGGTGCTCGACCTCGGCATCTACATCATCATCGCCGCGCTCGTCGGCGCGAAGCTGCTTCTGCTGGTCGTCGATTTCGATCAGTTCAAGAACCCGCGTGAACTGTTGAACCTGGCGCGGCTGGGCGGCGTGTTCTACGGCGGACTGATTCTCGCCGTCGCGGTCGCGTTCTGGTACATCCAGCGGCACCGCATGCCGTTCTGGACGACCTGCGACGTGTTTGCGCCGGGCATTGCGATCGGACATGTCACCGGACGGCTCGGGTGTCTCGCCGCCGGCTGCTGTTACGGCAAGCCGACAACTGTTCCGTGGGCGATCACGTTCACCAATCCGCTGGCCGCCGCCAATGTCGGGACGCCGCTCGGCATTCCGCTGCATCCGACGCAGCTCTACGAAGCAGGAGCCGCGTTGATCATCGTCGTCTTGCTGCTGGCTACCGAGAAGCGCTGGCGTCCGTTTGCCGGCCGGACGTTCTGGACGTACATGTTCCTGTATGCCGTCTCGCGGTACATCATCGAGATGTATCGGGGCGATCCTCGCGGCACGGTCTTCGGCATCTTCTCGACCTCGCAATTCATTTCGGTCGTGCTCGGTCCGCTCAGCTTGATCATGTTGTTCTGGCTCTCGAGAACCGCACCGTCTGCACCCGAGCAGGCGACCAGGCGACGACGGGCCGCCGCCTAGCTCGTGGCCGTCGAATTCGATGTCCCCGCCGATTACGACGGTCAGCGGCTGGATCGTGTGCTGGTGTCGATGCTGGCCGACCACTCGCGATCGCAGCTCCAGCGGCTGATTACGGAGGGGTGCATCCGCCTGCGCGGCGCGGTTGCCGTAAAGCCGAACACGATCGTCCATGAGGGCGACCACGTCGAACTCGACGTTCCGCTGCCGCAACCCTCGCCGCTGACGGCCGAGTCGGTTGCGCTGGATATCCTCTATCAGGACGCAGATATCGCCGTGCTGAACAAGCCGGCGGGCATGGTCGTGCATCCGGGCGCGGGCCACGCGTCAGGAACGCTGGTGAACGCGCTGCTGCATCACATGACCGATCTGAGCGGCATTGGCGGCGAGCTTCGGCCGGGCATCGTCCATCGACTCGATCGCGGCACGTCAGGTGTCATGGTGGTCGCGAAGAACGACGCTGCGCATCAGGAGTTAGCCCGCCAGTTCCACGACCGTGAGATCGAGAAGGAGTACATCGCATTGGTGTGGGGCGTCGTTCAGGCCGGACGCCGCATCGACGCCGCCATCGGCCGCGATCCGTCGAACCGGCAGAAGATGTCTGCTCGCTCGAAGCACGCGCGTGAGGCGGTCACGCGAATTACTCGTGCCCATCCTCTGCCCGGTCTCACGCTCTGCCAGGTGGCGATCCATACCGGGCGGACGCACCAGATCCGTGTGCATCTGAGCGCGATCGGCCACCCGATCGTGGGCGACGCGTTGTACGGCGGCATCCACCGTCGCGTCGCCGGTGACATTCGCGCTGTGCAGCGCCTCACACGCCCCTTCCTGCACGCCGCGCGGCTCGTCTTCATGCACCCACGTGAGGGGCGTCGTCTGGAATTCATTGCGCCGCTGCCGGACGACCTCGGCGATGTGCTAAACGATATTCCTGGATGGGCTGATCGTGATGAATGAGCAGATTGTTCCCCGTGACATCCACACCGTCTATGAAGGCCGCATCTTCACCGTTCAAGTCGAGACGTTGACGTTGCCGAATGGCCGCGACTTCAAGGCCGAGATCATCAGGCACCCGGGCTCGGTGGTGATCATTCCTGTCACCCGCACCGACGAGATCATTCTCGTGCGGCAATACCGGCACGCCATCGGGCGTTTCGCCTGGGAGCTGCCCGCGGGCACGCTGAAGCCCTCGGAAGATGCGGCCGCTGCCGCCGCACGTGAGTGTCAGGAAGAAATCGGACTGGTGCCGTCGACATTAGCGGCACTGGCGTCGCTGTTTCCGACACCGGGCTACTGCGATGAAGAGATGCACTTTTTCCGCGCCGACGGCCTGAGGCAACCGAATGAAAGTGAAACGGCCAGCCCCGACGAGGACGAAGACATCGAGACGCGCGCCTTCCCGGTGGCGGCCATCCTTCAGATGGTCGCCACTGGTGAGATCATCGATCTGAAAACCGTCGCCGGCGTGGCGCTGATGGAACGTCGAAGCCCTACTGAATAGGCGGCGGTATCCGGCGGCTTGTTCTGCGATCGCCCGGAGCTTTCGGGCTCGGCGTCAGTGCGAGCAGCAGCACCTCGTCAACAGTCTGGACGTAATGGATCGTCATGTCCCGGCGCAGTTCGTCGGTGAGATCCTCGTTGACGTTCTTCTCGTTCGGCCGCGGCATGATGACCTCGCGGATACCAACACGCCGCGCGGCCAATACCTTTTCTTTGATTCCGCCAACCGGGAGCACACGGCCTGAGAGCGTGATCTCTCCAGTCATCGCGATGTCACCGCGAACCGGCCGCCGTGTGAGTTCCGACGCCAGCGCCGTGGCGATCGTGACGCCGGCGGAGGGTCCGTCCTTGGGAATCGCGCCCGACGGCACGTGCAGGTGGATTTCTGCATTCTTGAAAAAGTCCGGGTCCGCGCCGTACGCAGAGGCATGCGCACGGAACCACGAGAGCGCGGCACGAGCCGATTCCTTCATCACATCGCCGAGCTGGCCGGTCAAGGTCAGCAGGCCGGTCCCCGCCATGCGCGACGCTTCGATAAACAGAACATCGCCGCCTGCCGGTGTCCACGCAAGGCCGATGGCCACACCTGGATCCTTGGTGCGCTCTTCCATCTCCTCGTCCATGAACGTCGGCGCACCCAGCATCGCGACGACAACCGCAGGAGTGATCGTCACTGGCGCTTCGTCGCCCTCAGCGCGTCGTCGCGCTGCTTTCCGGCACAGCGCGGCGATCTCCCGTTCGAGGTTGCGAACACCCGCTTCGCGCGTGTAGCCGCGAATCACCGTCCGGAGCGCTTCGTCGGTGATCGAGAATTGCTCCGGCGTCAGGCCGTGATTCGTCACCTGCTTCTGGACGAGATGCTCACGCGCAATCGCGAGCTTCTCTTCTTCCGTGTACCCGGGGATCTCCAACACCTCCATGCGATCGCGCAATGCCGGAGGTACCGGGTCGAGCACGTTTGCGGTGGTGATGAACAGCACCTCCGACAGGTCGAACGGCACATCCAGGTAATGGTCGCGGAACGTGCTGTTCTGTTCCGGATCCAGAACCTCGAGCAGCGCCGACGCAGGGTCGCCGCGGAAATCCGAACCCAGCTTGTCGATCTCGTCGAGGATAAAGACCGGGTTCTTCGATTCAGCCCGACGGATGCCTTGCAGGATCTGCCCCGGCAGCGCGCCGATGTATGTCCGACGATGGCCGCGGATTTCGGCTTCGTCGCGCATGCCGCCAAGAGACACACGGACGAATTTTCGATCGAGTGATTGCGCGATCGACCGCGCCAGCGACGTTTTGCCGACACCGGGAGGTCCGACGAAACACAGAATCGGGCCCTTGACCGTCGGATTGAGCTTCCGTACGGCGAGGTACTCGAGAATCCGATCCTTGGCCTTTTCCAGTCCGGAATGGTCGTGGTCGAGCGTCTGCTTGGTCCGCGGAAGGTCGATCACCTCTTCCGTGCGTTTCTGCCACGGGAGCGTCACCAGCCAATCCAGGTACGTGCGCGAGACTGTATATTCCGCCGCGGCCACCGGCATCTTGGCGAGACGATCGAGCTCCCGCTGCGCTTCCTTCCGGACCGTTTCCGGCATTCCGGCCGCTTCGATCTTCTGCTGAAGCTCCTCGATCTCCTTGGCCTGATCGTCGCTTTCGCCGAGCTCTTTCTGGATCGCCTTGAGCTGCTCGCGCAGAAAGTACTCGCGCTGGTTCTTGCCGACTTCCGACTGCACCTGTGACTGAATCTTCGATCCGAGCTCCAGCACCTCGAGCTCTTTGATCAGGATGCGGTTGAGCGCGTCCATCCGGGCGCGGACGTCGAGCGTTTCCAGCACTTCCTGTTTCACCGCCGTGGCGATCGTCGTGAGGCTCGACGCGATGAAATCGGCGAGACGTCCCGCCTCGGTGATGTTTGCGGCGAGCGTCTGGAGATCGTCGGAGAGCAGCGGTGACAGCGAGACCACCTGCTGGAAATTCGTCTTGATATTCCGGAGCAGGGCGTCGATCTCCAGCCGATCGTCATCGCGAAGTGCTTCGACGGCCGGTGTGACACGCGCGCGAAGATACGGACGTGTCTCCTTCACTTCGTCCAGTCGGAGGCGTTCCAATCCCTGGACGATCAGTCGCAGACTGCCATCGGGCAGCTTGAACATCTTGTGAATCAGGCTGGCCGTGCCGACCTCGTACAGGTCGCTCTGCTGCGGCTCTTCGACCGACGCATCGCGCTGAGTAAATACGCCGATCAGCTTGCCTTGGGAGATCGCTTCGTCAATCAGCCGGACGGAGCTTTCACGGGCGACAGCGAGCGGCATGAATGAGTTTGGAAACAGCACGGTGTCGCGGAGAGGCAGAATCGGAAGCTCATCCGGGACGGCGATTGGACGATCGCCAGCGGACAGTTCTTCCAGATCCAGCGTCTCGTCACGTTCGGTCATGGCGGGAATCCTCTTCGATCGAAGACGTCCGGTCAAAGGAAAGGTTGGGCGCGATCCGGGCAAAGAAAAACTCCCAACTTCCAATCACCGGCTCCGCGCAGGAGCGGTCATTGAAAGTTGGGAGTCCGAGTCGCCGACGAGCTGGCGCTGAGGAGCGCCCCTTCAGCCTCAAGGAACGCTGTTAAGCGCTCCGGGAGATTCAGTTCGACATGTCGAAGAAGAGCGTCGACGACCCGCGTTTCGCCATCGCGCGCTCGCGCTGCTCGGCCGTCTCACGAGCTTCCTCGCAGTCCTTGCAGCGGACCGCAAACGGCAATGCGCGGAGACGCGCTTCCGAAATCTGGTCACCACACTCGAAGCAGTCGCCGTAGGTGTGGTCTTCCAGGCGCCGCAGAGCTGCGTCGATCTTCGTCAGCGTCTCCGACTTCATCTGGATGAGCGCGAACTCGATGTCTTCCTGGATGTCGACCTCGGAGCTCTCGCCCTGGTCGAGCACGTCGCGATCCTTATTTCCCTCGAGCCGGACGTCACGAATCCGACCCTGAACTTCATTGAGCAGTTCCCGGCGGCGGTCTTCGAGCATCTTCTTCAGCTCGTTGTAGCGGTTCTTCGCCGCCCCCTTGGTTTTCGTCGTCGTCGCCATGATCCTGCCGCTCCCTTCGCGTCGCCTATGAGGCCTTACCGTTTTGTTGCGCCCTATCAATGCAATGAAAATGCCGTTCTAAATATCGTCGACGTCGATCCTGCCGGAACTCTCGTCACGCTGATATCCGCCAGACGAGAACTTCCTCATACAAACGGCTAAGCTACTCACGATCTGTAACTTATGGCTGATATCCGTAGAAGTCGCGTTCGTCGCTCGCTTCTGTCCCTATTAGACGCCTACTTGGGACGTTAGGTTTTTGGGCGTGATGGTCCTATATAGAGGACGCAAAATCCGTCAGAGACCGAGTCATTACTGACCTGACGCTGGCAAAACAGCCTCGCCAAAATTGTGGATTTTTAGACGATCTGAGCCTTATTCGGCTATTGCAAGAAGCGGCTGCCGACAGAGGCATTGGGGACGATCCCCCGGGCGGCAAGGAGATCCGCGCTTCGCCGGCTTCCGGTCCTCAGCCATTTTTCATAGAGCCGAAGCACGTCGCCGTTGGAGGAGAGGAACGTGCGTTCACTGACTTCACCGAGCACATCGACGAAATTGGTGAACTTGTCCGAGAGTTCGTCGAACACGTCACCGAGCGAGTGATCCGCCTGCCGCGCCAGCGATCGGTACGCGTACTCACCAAGATGAATGTAGTAGTCGATGTCGACGAGACCTCGATTGAAGCTATCGGAGAAGAACCCGGAGACGAACAGCGACTGATCGCCCACCTTGCGGAGTCCACTCCGCTGCGCGACGCCGGCTGTTTGCAACGCGCGCGCGAGCCTGGGGCCGAGCGGTTCATCGCCATCAGCATGCGAATCAGGATGAACGAACCCGGCAAGCAGGTTGACCACGTAGAAGGAGGTCAACTCGTGCGCCGACACGTGTTGATTCTGCATGGCCGCTTCAACGAGCTCGCGAAAGAACTCCGTGGGCGATTCATTCCGAAATATCGCGTCGGCCATAGTCCTCCGTCCGCTTGCGCCGCGGCATCGCCAGCAACGTGCTAGCCGCGTCACGCGCAGAACCATCGGGCTGCAAACCGTATTCCGGTGAATTTGCGGTGATTTACGCCAGATTATACGGGCATTTTCCTCATGAACCGCCCGCATTGCCCACATTGCCCCCGTGCGGAGACGTGTGCGAAGCTGGGTAGTGGCATGTCCAGTCTGTAATCAGCGCAAAGCGCGCCGGGAGTGTCCGGCGCTGTCGAAGACGATCTGTACGGTCTGTTGCGCGACGAAACGACTGGTCGAAATCAACTGCCCGCCCGACTGCCCGCATCTCGCCGCCGCGAGAGAACATCCTGCGGCAGTCGTGAAACGCCAGCAGGAACGCGACGTCGCGATGCTCCTGCCAACGATTCGCGAATTGACCGAACGGCAGCAGCAGCTGTTCTTCCTCTTTCAGTCAGCGATCGCGCGCCACACTCCCGACGGATTCGCGCGCTTGAACGACGACGATGTGGCAGGCGCGACGGGGGCGTTGGCCGCGACGTTTGAAACGGCAGCGCGCGGCGTCATCTACGAACACGCGCCCGAATCGCCGGTGGCGCGTCATCTCGCAGACAACCTCAGGGCCATGCTCGAGGAGATGCGGAAACAGGGCGCGAAGGTGTACGACCATGAAATCGCGGGCGTCTTGCGGGCTATCGAAAACGGAGCCCGGGACGTGCGCAGGCAGTCGGATGGCGAGGCCAACGCATACCTGACGCTCATGGGGCGTCTGCTTCAGGTGAACCGGATGGCCGGGTCTGAGCCTGCGAAGGATCAGGCGCCAACAAGCTCGATCGTGCTGCCCTGACCTGCTAGAATGCTGGGTTTGTAGTCCTCGAGGAATTCATGGCAAAACGATGTGAAGTCTGCGGCAAGGGTCCGGTAGTGGGACGCACGGTCTCCCACGCCCACAACGTGGGACCGCGCCGCTTCGAACCGAATCTCCAGACGGTGCGTGCCGTGATCAAGGGTGCCACGAAGCGGATCCGTGTCTGCACCCGCTGCCTGCGCGGCGGCAAAGTCACCAAGGCGGCGTAGACCAGATGCGGCAGGCGATCTCGGCGCCCGATGCTCCGAAGGCCATGGGCGCCTACTCCCCCGCGGTCCGTGCCGGCAATCTCCTCTTCATCTCAGGGCAGATTCCAATCAACCCGGCCACCGGCGAACTCGTCTCCGGGAGCATTGCCGCGGAAGCCGAACAGGTGATGCGGAATCTGACGGCGTTGTTGAAGGCGGCCGGGCTCAGTTTCGACCATGTCGTCCGCACCACCGTGTTCCTGGCGGACATGAACGACTTCGCTGCGATGAACGAAGTGTATTCGCGCTACATCGTCGATCCACCGCCTGCGCGCGCGACGGTACAGGTGGCGAGGCTGCCACGCGATGTCCGGATCGAAGTCGACGCGATCGCGGTATTTTCCTAGGCTCTCGCCGTCCGCTCCACGCCAATCACGCCCTGCACGCCCTTGATCGACTTGATCACCTTGTCGAGGTGTTTGAGATCGCGGATCTCGACGGTCATGTCGATGCGCGCCTGCTGATCCTCGCCTGTACGCGCCTGCATGTTGGTGATGTTGGTATTGATGTCTGACACTTTCGCGCTGATCTCGGCGAGCATGCCTTTTCGATCCTCGACCTGCATCGTCAGCCGAACGATGTACGGCGCCTCGCTGCCGGCCTGATCCCACTCGACGTCAATACGACGTTCCGGATCGAACATCAGGTTGAGGACGTTGGAGCAGCTCGCCGCGTGCACAGACACGCCTTTGCCGCGGGTGATGTAGCCGACGATTTTCTCGCCCCTGATCGGATTGCAGCACTTCGCCCGGAAGACCATCACGTCGTCCGTCCCGCGCACCTTGATCTTGTCCGCATCGGCGCCGGACCGCAGGACGCGTTTGACAACGGAAATCACGGCTGATTCCGGCGGTTTTTCCTTCAGATCCGCCGGGACCGCTTTCTGCAGGACCGTCCGCGCCGAAAGCTTGCCGTAACCGATGTGCGCCAGGAGCTCGTCCGAACTGCGTGCGCCGTACTCGGACGCAAACTTCGAAAGCTCACTGCTCTCGAGCACAGTGCCGGGATTGAGGCCGAAACGACGCGCCTCCTTGTCGAACAGGCGGCGGCCCAACTCGACGCTGCGTACCCGTTCCTCGCCCTGAAGAACGTGCTTGATCTTGCTGCGGGCCCGCGAGGTGACAACGAACGCCAGCCAGTCACGGCTCGGTTTGTGCCCGGACTGCGTGACGATTTCGACGATATCGCCGTTCTGCAGACGCGACCGAAGGGGAACCATGCGGCCGTTGATACGCGCGCCGACGCACTGATTGCCGACGTCGGTGTGGATGCTATAGGCGAAGTCGACCGCCGTCGCCCCGCGTGGGAGCGAGCGGACTTCGCCTTTCGGCGTGAAGATGTAGACCTCCTGCGGGTAGAGGTCGATCTTCAGGTTCTGCAGGAACTCCTGCGGATCGCGCACTTCCTGTTGCACTTCGAGCAGCTGGCGCATCCACTGGAAGTAGCGCTCGTCGTGGTGGTCGCCGACGCGTCCTTCCTTGTACTTCCAGTGTGCCGCGATGCCTTCTTCCGCGCGGCGGTGCATTTCCTCTGTGCGGATCTGGACCTCGAGCGGAA
Organism: Vicinamibacterales bacterium; assembly: GCA_035647075.1. Taxonomy (GTDB): domain Bacteria; phylum Acidobacteriota; class Vicinamibacteria; order Vicinamibacterales; family UBA2999; genus Gp6-AA40. Next base: position 26,187 of record DASROF010000031.1, read on the forward strand.
AGCCGTGCTCGCTGATCACCGAGGTGTGCAGCGACTGATAGCCATTCGGCCGCGGCATCGCGATGAAGTCCTTGATGCGTCCCGGGACCGGCGACCAGGTCTGATGAATGATGCCGAGCGCCGCGTAGCAATCCTTGACCGACTGGGTAATGACGCGCAGCGCGACAAAGTCGTACACGCGTTCCAGGTCGATTTTCTGCCGCTTCAGTTTGAGGTGAATGCTGTAAAGGCGCTTGATACGCCCATCCAGCTTGATGACGGGGACCTGCGCGGTCTGCAGACGCGCGCTCAGGGCGCGTGTGAGCTCATCGATAACCGCTTCCGCGGTCTTGCGTTTGGCCTCGACGCGAACTCGAAGACCTTCATACGCCTTGGGCTCCAGATACTTGAACGACAGCTCCTCGAGCTCGTTCTTGACCTTGCTCATTCCAAGGCGGTTGGCGATCGGCGCGTAGATGTCGAGGGTTTCTTGAGCGATCTTGATGCGCCGGTCATCCGGAAGATGGTGCAGCGTGCGCATGTTGTGCAGCCGATCCGCGAGCTTCACGACGATGACGCGAATGTCCTCGGCCACGGCGAGGAACATCTTGCGCAGACTTTCTGCCTGCGCCTCGGCCTTGTTCTGGAAGCGGATCTGATCCAGCTTGCTGAGACCGTCGACGAGCTCGGCGACCTGCTTGCCGAATCGCTGTGCGATCTCGGGCTTGGCGGTCGGCGTATCCTCGATCACGTCGTGCAGCAGCGCGGCCACGATGCTCGGATAGTCGAGGCGCAGGTCCGCCAGGATGCCGGCGACTGCCACCGGATGCGTGATGTAGGGATCGCCGGACGCGCGCAGCTGTCCGCGGTGGGCGGTGTCGGCGAACTGGTACGCCGCTTCGACGCCGCTCAGCTGCTCTTCGGCAAGGTACTCGCGCAGCTTCGCGATGAGGTCGCGATAGCCGTTGTTCACTCGGCGGCCGAACAGCGACGCTGTGGAGTACATCGCGCCGTCCTGCCCTATCGCCGGCTTCAGCCGGCCGGCATCGGCGCGCCGCAGTGGCGCCGATGGGGAGCTGGGCTTGTCCTTGTCCTGATCATGGCTGACGCGGTCGCGCCCTCCCGTTCAGTCGGCCAGGAGGTCCTGCGCCGTCAGCTCGGGGATCTCGGGATGCATCTCGGGCACCTCGGGCTCGGCCTGCTCGACCTCGTCCAGGATGTCGCGCTTGACGAGGCCGTCCGCGATTTCCCGCAGGGCGACCACCGTCGGCTTGTCGTTTTCCCAATCGACCATGGCTTCCGCCCCGTTCGCGAGGCGTCGTGCCCGCTTGGCCGCCACGAGCACCAGCTCGAACAGGTTGTCTACATTTGAAAGGCAGTCTTCGACCGTAATTCGCGCCATAACTCCACCAAGGGGAAGCTGCCGCGACCCGCGCGGCTTATAGGAATCTTAGCTCAAAGGCCGCCCTGATGGGCAGTGAACGGCGCCCGCTTCGCGCGGCCAGGACCCCCGTTCAGGCGAGGAGGCGGTCGAGCAGCGGTTTCAGGCCCTGTCGGGAGGCCTCGAGCTCCCTGCCCCGCCCGGAAAGGACTGCCCGCAGTTCCTCAAGTGCCCGGTCGAAGTCCTCGTTGACGATCAC
>DASROF010000032.1:0-5254 GCA_035647075.1 Vicinamibacterales bacterium
GACTTATGGCCCGCTACAGCGCGTGTTCGTCTCTCCAGTGATGCACCGATGGCACCATGCGCGTGACGTGGAAGGCGCGGGGAGCAACTTCGCGACGGTGTTCTCGATCTTCGACCGGGCGTTCGGCACCTTCTACGTTCCGGGCCTGTGCACCGTGCCGCTCGGCGTGGTTGACGAGATCAGGCCAAGCACCGTAGGACGTCTGCTCTATCCGCTCCGCTGCTGGTTCGGTCGATCAGGAGCAGTTGCCCCTTCCGTGGCGTCGACACCGAGTAACGCTCAGGACGAAACAGCACAATATCCGCGCCCCGACTCCGTCTCTTAGCCGGAGGCGCCTCGACGCTCACGTCACCGGACGCAAGCCATTCCCGGCCGCTTCATAGGCGAGGCCACACACACATGACAGGTCGTTGCGCAGCGATTCTCCGCAGCCGCACACGAATCCGACAGGACGCGCGGGCACACCCGCAACGAGAACATACGCGCCGACATCTTTCGTGACCACCGCGCCGGCGGCCACCATCGCGTACTCACCGATTTCGTGTCCGCACACGACGGTCGCGTTTGCGCCGATCGTCGCGCCGCGCCTGATCACCGTCGGCAGGAATCCGGTGGCGGGTCGCTTGAATCGTCCAGACCGCGGCCGCAGGTCGTTCGTAAACACGCAGTGCGGCCCGAGAAACACCTCGTCCTCGACCACAACCTTGTCGTACAACGCAACGCCGTTCTTCACGGTCACATCGTCTCCGACGATCACACCGCTCTCGACAAACACGCCTTCGCCAAGGTTGCAGCCGCTGCCAACGCGTGCGCCCTGCATTACATGCGCGTGCGCCCAGACACGGGTGCCTTCGCCGATGTCATCGCTCTCCACCATCGCCAGCGGATGGTATGTGTTTTTCATCTCGGCTTCATTTTGGCACAGCCGTTTGTCCTCGCCGTCGGTTCTGTGAGCGCCTTCTCTATTCGGATCCCATCCGGTATGATCCGGCTTTCCATCGAGCAGTGCGCCGAGTGAGGTTTACATGAAAACGAGGCGGTTCACGGCTGTATTCGGCTTTGCCGTTTTGGCCGTGTCGATCTGGCTGGTCGACGTCAACCTGACAGGCGTCCTGGCGCAGGGAAATCCGCCTGCGCAACCCAATGCCGCCCCGCAGGGCACGCCGCCGCCGGGCGGACGCGGCAACGTTCCGGTCGGCCAGCTGCCGCAGGCCGGGCGCGGCCGTGGTCGCGGTCCGGTGGTGATTCAGGGACCGCCGCCCGGCGCCACGCCGCTCGCGGTCGATCTGTTCACCTCCAAGAACTTCTATAAGGACCAGGCCAACTGGCTCGACAAGCGCTACTTCCGCTGCAACAACCCACGCCAGCTCTATGACATGTGGAATACAGGTCGCATCGGCCCCAACCCGCCGGCCTCGGCATCGTGGGGCAACTGCGATGACGACTGGCCGCGCGATCGAATCGTGAGTCCATACGCGTACAAGACCGCCAGAGAACACTACGAAGCGCTGATGGCCGCGGCGAAGGCGAAGGGCGGTCCGACCGTTTACAAGAAGGCCGACGTGCCCGACTGGGACGGCTACTACCAGCGCAACGGGCAGGCGGATCACGGATCAGAGTGGATCTGGGGCGTGACGCAGTCCCCGACTGTGCTGGCGCTGCTTACGCCGAAATTCCAGACCTACATGGTCCAGACCTCCTACCATGAGGCGGTCACCAACGCGCCGCAGTGGAGCGCGTCGTTCTGCTGGCCCGAGGGGTTCATCCGCTGGTGGTCGCAGCCCTCACGCGCTGGAGATTTCCAGCTGACGATGAGCACGTGGAACATCCAGTTCATCTCGGGCATCGCCGACAACTTCCTGCGCCAGGTGATGATCGGCAAGCAGCACGTGCAGAAGACCCCGCAGTGGTACGGCGAAACGATCGGCTTCTGGGACGGCACCACGCTGGTGACATGGACCGCGAACATCCAGCCGTGGCAGCTCTCGCACGGGATGTTCGAGACGAGCGACAAACTCGAAACAATCGAGACGTTCAAACCGGTCGTCGACGCCAGCGGAAAATTCACCGGCCTCGATCACGAGACCATCTTCTACGACCCCGACGCCTTCGTCACACCCCTCCGCGCGTCGTTCCGCTTCAACCGCATCGCAACCCCCGACGCCCCGGAACGCCGCTACAACTACATCGAGTGCCTGAGCAACATCTTCAACACCGATGGCAAGCCGAAGCAGGTCTCGAATCCCGACCCGCGTTTCGTGGATTATTACGGCCGGCCGTGGGCGAAGAACTGGGAGAGATATTTCGAGGCCGGCTGGGACAAACCGGAACCGGAACTGCCGGCGGCGATTACTGATATCTTTAAATAGTTCGTAGTTCGTAGTTCGTAGTTCGTAGTTGGTAGTGTCCGGCTTCAGCCGGACTTCGGGAGTGGGATTGGGAGTTCTTATGACAGCTCGCACTCTTAGCAGAGTGGCAATGGCGCTGGCGGCGGTTGCGATCGTGCTCCAGGCACCGCTCTTCGCCCATCACTCGTTCGCGATGTACGACCAGAACAAGACTGTGACGGTCACCGGCGTCGTCAAGCAGTACGTGCCACAGGCCAATCACGCCGAGTTCCATCTCTACCTTCTCACCGACGATCGGAAGGGGCTCGAGAAGAAGGATGGCAAGTACGTCGAGTACGGCGTCGAGATGGCCGGAACAGCGCAGCTTGAACGACAGGGCGTCACCGCACAGACCTATCCGGTGGGCACCGTGTTGAGCGTCAAGGTGAACCCGCAGCGCGACGGCACCAACTTCGGCGCGCGCGTCAGCGCGCTCGCCCGCTGCCCGATGGATCCGGCAACGAACAAGCCGAAGCTGCCAGAGGCCGGCAAGGGTTGCGACTCCGTTCCCGGACGCATCCTGAGCGGCGGAGAGACCTTCTAAGAACTCCGTTGGTCCTTGGTGCCTGGTTTTTAGTGCTCGGTCCGTTCATGGTCCTGGGTCCTTCAACCGGTCGCCGGCACTAATCGGGGACCACGGACCAAGCACGGACCAAGCACCAGGTCCCCAGGGACCTTGGGACTTGAGTGGCGCCGTGAAACAATTCGCTCTCTGGCTTGCGGCGACGCCGCCCAGCGTCTTCATCCAGGAACATAACGCCTGGACGATCCCTTTTATCCAATCCATTCACATCGTCGGCATCGCTCTCGTTATGGGCACGGTGTTGATGATCGACCTGCGCCTCCTCGGGTGGGCGGGCAGCGATCAGACGGTCGAACGGACCTCGCGTCGTTTCGGTCCGTGGCTCACCGGCGCGCTCTGGCTGATGTTGATCAGCGGCGGGCTGATGGTGATCGGGCAACCGACGCGCGAGCTGATGGCGTTCTCGTTCCGCCTGAAGATGGGGCTCGTCGCCGGCGGGGCGCTCATCGCGGTGATGTTGCTGAGGGCGATGCGCAGAGCGGGGATGGGGGATCAGGGCTCCGGAGTCGGGGAACCGGGATCAGGGATGCGGGCCCTGGCGATTATTATGTTCGTCGGCTGGGTGTGCGTCATCGTGCTTGGACGCCTGATCGCATACGACCACGTGTGGGGTTCGTGGTCGCCGGCGGGATCCTAGCCATGGACATCGACGCGACGCTGCGCTCGCTGCAGGCAACGGGGCTCGCGACACGTATCCGCGACTCGCTCCTCTACTTTCCTCTCCTCGAAGCGATTCACGTGGTCGGACTGTCACTGGTTGTCGGGACGGTCCTCGTCATCAATCTGCGCCTGCTCGGACTCGCGTCGGTCGATCGGTCGTTTCGTCGGATGTCGTCGGAGATCCTGAAGTGGACGTGGGGAGCGTTCGTGCTCACCGTCCTTGCCGGCGCGTTGATGTTCATCACCAACGCCGAGGTCTACTTCCATAACGTCTACTTCCGGACGAAGCTCACACTGCTTGCCCTGGCTGGACTGAACGTGCTGGTGTTTCAGTTGACGGCGAACCGCACAGTCGATCGCTGGGATCGTTCGCGGTCGGCGCCAGCGATCGGCCGCGCTGTGGCCGTGCTGACGATGGCGATTTGGATCGGCGCCATCTTCGCGGGTCGCATGATCGGTTTCACCACCACGCGACAGGCAACACCGCCACCCCCGGCGTCCGAGGAAATCAACTTCGAAGATCTGCTCGGCCTGCCTGCATCCGGCGCGCCGCAAACGCCTTCGCCAACTCCCGCTCCAGCGCCGACGCCGACACCGACACCATCACCGACGAAGTAGACCGCGTTGTTGGTCCTTCGGCCCAGGTCCGAGGAATTGGCCACGGTGATCAGCGGCGGCGATCCCTCGAGACGGCGCGATCAGCGAAGACCGTAAAAACGCGCCGAAGGCTTACCATCAGCGACGGCCGGAGGCGCGTTTTTTCCGCGGCGGCGAGCGGGATCGTCCGCCGCTGATCATCGTGGCTTTTAGACCAGGCACGAAAGGACCAAGGCCGCTGCGGTCCTGATCCGCACAATATCCCCCTCTCGTATCCGTCTACATAGGTAGCGGGTGCCGACGCGAGACGACGAGCAACTGACCGACATCGTGAACCGCGAGCGGTCGCGGCTGCGGAGCTTCATCCGCCGGCGTGTGGCGGACCCGCGCGACGCCGAGGACGTCCTGCAGGACGTCTTCTCCACGCTGGTGGAGGCGAACCGGCTACTGATGCCGATCGACCACATCACCGGATGGCTCTACCGCGTGGCGCGCAACCGCATCATCGATCTGTTCCGGTCACGGACGATGGAGCCGCTGGAGCTCGAGGATCTGCTGCCGTCGGGACTCGCCGGGCCCGACGAGGAATACGCCCGCGCGGCACTGATGGAGACGCTCGAGCAGGCGATCGCCGAGCTCCCGCCGGACCAGCGCGAGGTGTTCATCGGCCATGAACTTGAGGGGCGCAGCTTCAAGCAGATGGCCGCGGCGACCGGCGTGAGTATCAATACGCTGCTGTCGCGGAAAAGGTATGCGGTGCTCCGGCTGCGCGAACGGCTGCGACAAACATACGACGACAGGACGAAGGCGTGAGGATTTCTCTATGAGCATCAAGCGGTTTTTGAAGTGGTATTACATCGTTCCATTGGCGATCGTCGGCGCCCCGATCATCATGGCGCTCTTCGTTCTGGTCGGCGGCGGGATCGTCATGCTGCTGTGGAACTGGCTGCTGCCGCCGCTGTTCGACTGGCCCCAGATCACGCTTCTGCAGGGATTCGCGATGGTCGTGCTCTGCCGGATTCTGTTC
>DASROF010000033.1:0-21147 GCA_035647075.1 Vicinamibacterales bacterium
GCTTCCGATGCGGGGCGTGGACAAGGTCGCGGGCAGAGTGCCGGAATTCCTGGCGCCCCGAACGTCGGCGGCGGAGGGCTTGGCCGCGCGATGGTGGGATATGCAGTGTCCGGCGACGGCCAATTGCGAGTCGTTGGCCTCCAGTCCGGGAAAGATCTGCAAAAGCCGGCGCCGTTCCTCCCACCGAATTCGCAATGGTCAAATCCCGTTGCGGTCGGCACGATGATGTACGCCGCCACATTCGGAAACTGCGCCGGTGCGGCGAACGGGGTGTACGCGATCGATCTCGACAGTCCAGACAAGCCCGTTGTGTCCTACCGTACGAATGGCGGCAGTATCGTCGGCGCCGTCGCCTTCTCCTCTGATGGCAACACACTGCTCGCAGCGATCGGTCCAGGCAGCGTCACAGGAGACGGGAAGGCCAATGCGATCGTCGCCCTCGATCCGCGAACACTGCAGCTGAAAGACTGGTTCGCTCAACCGACAACTGAATTCGTGACAGGCCCCATGGCGTTCCGCTACGGGACAAAGGACGTTGTCGCCGTTGCGACGAAGGACGGTCGCGTGGTGCTCCTGGATTCGGCCTCGCTGGGAGGAGCGAATCACGGGACGGCGCTGGCGATGTCGCGTCCGATTGTTGCGAATGGCGGCTCGATCTCAGCGGCAGCCCTGTCGACCTGGGCGCGCGCGACGACTGCAGCCGGAACGCAGTCCGAGGAGCGATGGATTCTCGTTCCGATGTCGGGAAAGCCATCCGCGGCTCGCGCGACAAACGGGGCCGTTCGCAACGGCGCCGTGGTCGCCCTCCGCCTTACCGAGGCGAAGGGCGCGCTGTCGCTCGAGCCTGAGTGGACGTCGATCGATGTGACCGGATCCGCAACGCCAATCATCGTCAACGGCGTTGTCTTCGCGCTCTCCACCGGTCGGTCGAGCGCAGCGGCCGGAACGGGATCACCTGCGGTGCTGTATGCGTATGACGGCGTCTCAGGCAGGCCGCTCTGGAACAGCGGCAAGTCGATGACGACGTCGGCTGCGCCCGACAGCTACTGGAGCGGCTTGAGCCAGGTCTACGTCGGCACCGATGACGGAACGGTTTACGCGTTCGGTTTCCCCGACGAGCGGCGGTAGAACAGACCGACCAGAACTTTGGTAGAGTCCAACCCAGGGGTAATCCGATGCGTACGTTCGCAGGCCTCGCGGCGAGCGCCGCGTTATCGATTGCCGCAGCCGTCATGCTGACGGCGCACCTCACCGCTCAATCAGCATCGACTGCATTGCAGGACGGCCAGACGATCGCCCTCTGGCAGGGCGCTGCGCCGGGAGCACTTGGGACCGCCGACTCGGACATTCCGGCGATCACGGTCTATCTCCCTCGTACGATGTCCGCGAATACGCCGGCGGTGATTGTGTGTCCGGGCGGCGGGTATGCCAACCTGGCCGCGAACCACGAGGGTCGGCAAGTCGCGAACTACCTCAACTCGCTTGGCATCGCCGCGTTTGTGCTGCGCTACCGACTGGGTCCCCGTTATCACCACCCGATCGAGCTCGGAGACGCGCAACGGGCGATCCGGATGTTGCGGGCGCGTGCAGGCGACTGGCGCCTGGATGCCGGCCGCATCGGCATCATGGGTTTCTCCGCGGGGGGGCACCTCGCGATGAGCGCGAGCACGCACTTCGATGCGGAGAAGGCAGATGCAGCAGACGCGACGGACCACGCCAGCAGTAGACCTGACTTCGCGATCCTCGGATATCCGGTGATCTCATTGACCGAATCGTGGACGCATCAGGGGTCCAGAACAAATCTGCTGGGCGACCAGCCGGACCCAGCGCTGGCCAGGAGTCTGTCGGGCGAGAACGCGGTCTCCAAGGACACACCACCGACGTTCATCTTCCACACGGATGCGGACACCGCCGTGCCCGCGGAAAACAGCGTGCACTACTATCTCGCGTTGCGGAAGGCGGGCGTGCCGGCGGAGATGCATATCTTCGAGAAGGGGCCGCACGGCGTCGGGTTGGCGAACAACGACGCGGCGTTATCAGAATGGTCGAAGCTGATGGCCAATTGGCTTCGAATCCGTGGCGTCATCAGGTAGCTAAGCGAGTGTAAAAGTTTTTTGTAATGGGTAAGTGCATCAGACAACCACAACTCTTCTCCGTTCTCGGTTCCTGTTCAAGTTCCATTCGATGGCCTGGTCCTGCCTGATCTAATTAGCGCCGATCGGTCACCTGATTCTACGGTTTGACCTGCGAGATCAGCGACAGAATGCCGCCGCCGGGGTCATCGAAGAAGGTCAGCCACTCTTCGGTGCCGTCCGGATGCTTGTAGATCATGTGAGGTGCGCCTGTGAACACGACGCCCCTGCGCGTCAGCTCTTCCTGCGCGGCGTGTATATCGGGGACCTTGAAGTAGAGAACCGAATCGTTGTGAAGGTCGGGCACGTCGATGATCGAGCGATCCTCGACCATCAACCGGACGCCGCCGCAATCGAAGAACGCCAGCTTTCCGGCCGTGAAGAGGTGCCGCAATCCGAGGACGTCGCGATAGAAACGCTCGGCTTCCGCCAGGTTCTTCACACTCCGGGCGATCTGTCCGATTTGACCAAGCTGTAGATCAGGCATCCCACACTGCTCCTTCGATAGCGACGACTGCGGACTGTCCGCAGGAATGCCCAGCCCTTGCTATCCGAGCGCGTTCGGAACTATTACGTGGGCTTCAGGCGATCAACGTGGCTATGAATCTAGTCCGGTGTCGGCCGTTCCGCGTGATCAATCACCAACGATTCGATCTCCGTCTTTCCCGGTTGCAATCGAAGGCCAAGCTGATCACGAACCGCCGTCAGCAGTGAGGGCAGTTTCTCGTTGGCGCTGTCGACCGCCCAAAACAATTCCACATCGAACTCGCCGATCAGGCCGGTCCGATCAATTACCCGACGATTCAGGACATTCTGAAGCACGATCGCGAGGTTGCTGATCGGACGACCCCCGAGGTAATAGCGATTCGCGCCATCCCGAACGCCGGAACTCACCCCGCAGGCGATTGGCCCACCGGCAACAGCGGCCTGGGGCATGGCCATCTCCCCACGGGCCACGGCCGCCATGGTCGCTTTACAGTCCGCTTTTGCCGGACGAATCTGCGGCCCCAATCGTCGATCTGTTCTGGCAACGAGCAGTTCATACGCGTCGACAGTCCGCTTTTCGGTGTGGACCCTCATCTTGAATCGATCCGCAAGAAGCTGACGCAGCATGAGCCGGATGATCGGTTCCGGGACATCACGTCCGGCTCGCCCATCGACATCGAACCGTTCCTCGAGAAGTTCCGTGGGACCGATGATCTGTCCCGGCTCCAATGAAAACTCTTCATACGCACGCCGGACCAGTGTGAGCAGCTGCGAGTTCCGGGCCTCGAAACGTCCACCTGGCAAGAATCTCCCAGGAACAATGAACGTCGATCCCTCAGCCTGTTCGCCTGGGCCTGCTTTCACGGAGGCCACCTCGAATGCCAACGGAGCAGGCGCTTGAGCCGACGCAATCGTTGCGCTGATCGAGAACACGACTGTGAGTTTCCCGATCATGTTTCTCATCTCAACGACGAAAGGTCAGTTCGGCCCGATGGAGGAAGATATCGATTCGACATTCGTGACTACTGGGGATACACGCTCATCGACACGTCAGCCCCGGACTACGAGCGCTTTAAACCCTCACAGCCGCGAGTGCAGCCACGCGATGAAATCCGCGTTACCGCTCTCGTCGGCGGCGCGAATCGGAGTCTTGTGATCCCATCCGAGCCAGTGCGGGTCGGCGCCGCGATCCAGAAGGTACTCCGCGGTCGAGCGATGTCCGCCGCGGCAGGCGTGCCAGAACGCGCGCGTGATTTCATCCCGCGAGGGCGGTGGCAGTGCATCCCAGCGATCGCGCATGATGCCAGGCAGCCCTAACGCCGCTGCCTGCCACCACTCGACGCGGGCGCCCCGTTCGACCAACCGCCGTGCCGCGGCCCAGTTCGCGAAGACGACCGCATCGGAGAGTGGCCCACCGCCGGTGAACACCGCACCGGCGGCGTTGATGTCGGCGCCAGCGTCGAGCAGCGCGTCGATGGCGGCGACATCGTTGCTGCTGGCCGCCTGATGCAGAGGGGTCTCCATGCAGTTCGGATCCGTCGCGTGTGGCGGGTAATGGAGGTTCACGTCTGCGCCGGCCGCGGCGAGAGCGATGATCGTCTCCGCGACGTTCGGGAAGTGTCCCGGCCAGTCGACGGCGATGAAGACCGGAGTGCGCGGTCCGCCATCCTTTTTCGCAATCCACGTGTGGACGATCTGCGGGTGCGCTTCGAGAAGGCGGCGGAGCGCCGCGACATCGCCGGTTTCGATGGCAAGGGTTACTGCCAGCGCGCGCGGATCATCTGCGCGCAGAGGAGTTGGATCGGTCATTGTGTTCGCGGACGGGTTCAATTGTCGTTCGGGATTTCCTGGAAGCTCAACCGGCCTGATGCCGGATGGCTCCGTAGGCTATCCGGAGTCGGTGCTCCTGCGTCTGCTGGATTCAAAGAACGGCCCCCACGTGCAGCTCGCAGCGTTGGAAGACGGGTCAGGACGGGAACGAACGATCCAACCATGAATGACGTCGAGCCGGAGGCCCATTGATCCCGCAAAGAAGCGCGAAAATCCGTTTTACGACGGCTGAGGTGAGTTGGCCGCCATCCTGAATACCGAAGGTGTGAGGCATTCACGCCAGGAGGCACGGGATGGCCAGCGAACTCGACCAGCTGTACAAGCACATCGATGACATCGAAATCGCGATGATGACGACCCGTCGTCCGGACGGGCATCTGGAATCGCGGGCAATGGCCACGCAGGCGCGCGCGGCCGGGGCGGACCTGTGGTTCGTGACGTTAGAGGATACTCAGAAGCTGCGAGACCTCGGCGACGATCCGCACGTTAACCTCTCCTACTACAAGGATCGAACGCGCGAGTGGATCTCCGTCTCCGGGACGGCAGTTATCACCCGCGACCGCGCGAAGATTCACGAGCTGTATAGGTCCGACTGGCGCGCGTGGTTTCCAAAGGGAGACGACCCGCGCCACGGGACGAACGACGACCCGCGCATGGTGCTGATTGGCGTCACGGTCCATGCGGCGGTGTTCCTCGAGGTGAACAAGCCACAGCCGGTCGTGTTGTTCGAAGTAGCCAAAGGGTGGTTAACCGGATCGACGCCGGAGCTCGGCACGTTGCATCACGTCGAGCGGTAGAGGTGTCTCCTTAGGAGGGTGACAGCATGGCCGCCGCGCCCTTCGCCCGTCTCTTTGGCATCGCCGGTCGCCGCGCCGTCGAATCGGTCGTCCCACGCCGCACGTTCGACGATGTCGTCCTGCCACCGGCGACACGACGAGCGCTCGACCTGGCACTCTCGCAGGTGACGCAGCACGACCTCATCTTCAACCGCTGGGGCCTTGCGGAGCGGCATCCCACCGGCACCGCGCTCGCGTTCAATTTCGCTGGACCGCCTGGCACGGGCAAGACCATCTGCGCTGAAGCCATAGCGCAGTCGCTGGGACTCCGTCTGCTGGTGGTCCGCTACGCCGAGCTCGAATCACTGTGGATGGGTGAGACACCGAAGAACGTGGCCGCCATCTTCCGCGCCGCTCGCGAGGAGGGCGCGGTGCTGTTGTTTGATGAGGCAGACGCGATCGCCACGCGTCGATCGACCGTCATCGATCACGGTTTCCAGCGGGAATCAAACACTGTCGTCAGTGTGCTCCTGCAGGAATTAGAGCGATTCAATGGCGTCGTCATCTTTGCCACGAACCTGGCTGAGAATTTCGATCCGGCGTTCGAGCGTCGCATTCGCACCCACGTCCTGTTCGAGATGCCCGGTGCAGTGGAACGCGAGCAGATCTGGCGCGTCCAGATGCATCCGTCACGCACGCCGCTCGCCGGCGATGTGGATTTTCGATCGCTGGCGGCGGACTACGCGGTGAGCGGCGGCGATATCAGGAACGCAGTGCTGAAAGCGGCGCTGGCCGCGGCGGCAGAACCGGGACCCGACTCCGCCAAGCGAATCCACCAGCGGCACCTGCAAGCCGGCATCGCCGACGTTGTGGCTGCCCGGCGCGTGATGCGGCAGTCGATCTTTGCCGGGAATGAGCCGGCCACGACGCTGGCGAAATTCATCGGCGACCGGCCATCAGCATCGCGTCTTGTGATCTCGACGCTCGCGTGCGCAGGCGCGGCGCTTGTGGTCGCATTGCTGGCGCTTGCCGTGGCGCTGATGAAGTAGTCGAGCGATAGATACCGTCCCCCCCCGAGGCATTGGGCCAGAAGAACGGCCACAAGGCTAACGCGAGTTTAGGCGCGAGCGAAGTCAATGAAGCCGCGTTCGGCGTCGGTGTGTACGAGCTTCACACGTACCCGATCTCCTACGTCTAGACCGTTGGACCCCTCGACGACGCGACCCTCCACCGGCGTGCCGAGCGTACGCACCCAGGTGCCCTTGTCTGCAGCGCCAGTGACGATCGCATCGAAACGTTCGCCGATCCGGGACTCGAGCAGCATCGCCGCCGCCGACTTGCGCACCTGGCGCTCCACCTTCGCGGCATTGTCTTCCTGCGTGGTGCAGTGTCCGGCGAGCAGGCCGAGTTCCTCGTCGCGGTACGGCGGCTCACTCCCGCCGATGGCGGCCTTGAGCAGTCGCTGCGTGATGAGATCGGGAAACCGCCGGTTGGGCGCGGTCGAGTGCGTGTAGTGGTCCGCGGCAAGGCCGAAGTGCCCGGGAATCGTCCCGCCCGGGCGCTCCACCGCATATTCGCCGGACCCGAGCATCTTGACGATCGACAGCGACAGGTCCGGAAAGTGGGTCGGGTCCTGCGCGCGTCGTTCTTCGAGGAACGCCTCGAGGGCGGCGGCGTCCGGCGCGTCCGGCAAGCGCGCACCAACACCTGCGGCGAGCTCGACGATGCGGTTCCAGCGCTCGGGCGCTTTGAGCACGCGGCGGATCGACGCGAAGCCGCGCTCCTCGAGGAACCGGGCACTCGACTCGTTCGCCCCAATCATGAAGTCCTCGATCAGCTCTTTGGCGCGGTTCTTCTCGTCGGCGCGCAGACCGGTGAGGTGATCCCCGTCGAAGATCGCCTGCGTCTGAATCGTGTCCAACGTCAGCGCGCCGCGCTGATGCCTTAGCCCGCGCATGGCACGGGCCGCGCGGTCCTGCACGCGCAGCTGTTCGTCGAGACCGGGCGTCGACGCCACGCTCGCGGGTATCGGCCCTCCGCCAGCGAGCCACGCGCCGACCTCGTTGTAGGTCAGGCGCGCGCGGTTCCGCACGCTCGCGCGATAGATCTCGGCCCCGGCCACCGTGCCGTCCTCGTCCACCGCCATGTCCACGACGACCGCCAGACGATCCTCACTCTGCACGAGCGACGTCAGATCGGTCGAAAACCGCTGCGGCAGCATCGGAAAGATCTGGGCGGCGGTGTAGACCGACGTCGTGTTGACGCGGGCGTGCTCGTCGACGGGCGAGTCGGCCGGCACGTTCGCGTCCACGTCGGCAATCGCGACGAGAATCCGCACCTGTCCGTCACGCGATGGGACGGACACCGAGAGCTGATCGAGGTCGCGCGAGTCGTCATTGTCGATTGAGCACCAGAGCAGATCGCGGTGGTCGCGCATCGTTCGGTCGATCGAGTCTCCGTTGGCGCGCGCCTCGCGCGCCTGAGCCTGCGCCCCGGCCGAGAAGTCGGGTTGGAGGCCGTAGTGTTCCATCGCGCGGCGGGCGATCACTTCGAGGCGGCTGCGATGCGAGGCTGAACCTGAGCTGGTGGGCGACGAAGGCATGAGGCCCAGTATCCCGCGAAGACGGGTCTGGCGCCCCGCTACTTTCCGACCATGTGCGTTGCGTCCCGCTCGTTATCGTTGCAGTGGTAGTCGAGGAGGTCGGTATCGAGGACGATCCGCTGACGCAGCGTGACGGTCCACGGCTGTGTGTAGGCCTTGGCGTCGTCGATCGTCAGGTCAATGTCGAGCTGTCCGTAGTTCACGCGGCGGAATCGCTCGGTCATCTTCGCTGCTTCGCTGATCGGACTGCCGCTTCGATCGAGCCACGTCCCTTCGCGCAGCCCGTTCGTCTGGACGATGAGCGTGTCGCCGTCCCATCGGCCAGTGGAGTATCCGTTGAAGGTCGGAGCAGGATCGTTCGGTAACGGGCGGCCGTCGAGGAACACCTGACGAAAGGTGACGTCGCGCTCGGAGAGGATGACAAACAGATCCGGCAGCTGGATGAACTTCCGATACGGCGGAAACGTGAGGAGCCGTACAGCTCCCGCGGGTTTGCAGAAGCCGACCGGATCGTCCTTGCCGAGGGCAGCCGTTCGTTCCTTGACCAGTGCCGCCGCCCACGGCTGATACGGAAGCGCTTTGCCGGGCAGCTTCGCGCCGAGGTTGCTGAATTCCGGCGCCGCCGGATAATCGGCTCCACAGACGCCCGCGCACGATGTCTCGAGCTGCCACACCCCGGAGAGGTCCGGCCTGCCATCTGCCGTCCGCGGCGCGGGCGCGGAGAGATTCGGCTTGCCGTCAGGCGTTCGCGGGACGCCGCGAGTCGGATAGTTCAGCCATTGCGCGCTCAGCGTGGTACCCATCGCGAGCGTCGCCATCATGAAAATGCGGATGCGCATCCAGGATGCTCCCCCGAGGGCGAATTGTATGACGCTTGGTCGATGGCCACGCTCCTAATGGTGCTGGACCCAAACGCGCCGAGGCGCGTCCAAGCGCCTCACGAATCCAGCCCGGCCTGAGCGCAGTCGAAGGTCATCCCTTGCGGAAGGCGGCGCACATCAGGCGCCGGGGGGCAGTCGTTTGGCCGCGCCTGCCGGACTGCTCGTGTGCCCGCGCGAATTCCGCTTGGCCCGGGCACACGTTGGACTCTATAGTCTTGGTGTCTTCAACACACCGAACCGCCCAGTTCACCGATTTGTGGGAGTTCCGACATGCCGAGCTACACCCTGACCGTTAACGGACGGCGACAGACCGTCGATGTGCCCGAAGATATGCCCTTGCTGTGGGTGCTTCGGGATGTGCTGGACCTGAAAGGCACCAAGTTTGGCTGTGGCGCGTCGTTCTGCGGCGCCTGCACCGTGCACGTCGGAAACACTGCGACCCGTTCCTGCATAACGCCGATCTCCAAGGTGAGTCAGCCGGTCACGACGATTGAAGGGCTGTCGGCCGACGGCAATCACCCGTTGCAGGTGGCGTGGCGAGACATCGACGTGCCGCAGTGCGGCTACTGCCAGGCCGGCCAGCTGATGACGGCGGCCGCGCTGCTCAAGACCACACCGAAGCCGACTGACGCGCAGATCGCCACGGCGATGACCGGCAATGTGTGTCGCTGCGGTACCTATACGCGCATTCGCGAAGCGATTCACGCCGCCGCCGACGGCAGGAAGGCATAGCCATGACGACGATGAAGAAACGCAGCGAAATGGATCGTCGAACGTTCCTGCAGGTCACTACCGTCGCTGGCGGCGGGCTGATGATCGCCCTCTACACGCCGGAGCTGCTGGCGCAGCGCGGGGGCGGACCGGGCAACGCCGTCCTGCCGCTCGCCAGCAACTACATCACGATCAACCCCGACAACACCTTCACCATCGTCGCGCAGAACCCGGAGACGGGGCAGGGCATCAAGACGGCGCTCCCTCAACTGATCGCCGACGAGCTCGATGTCGATTGGAAACAGGTCACCATCAAGCAGGCGGACTACGACGCCACGAAGTACATCTCGCAGACCGAGGGCGGCAGCCGCGCCATCCCGACGCACTACACGCGGATGCGCCAGGCGGGCGCAGGCGGACGTGCGTTGATGATCGCCGCGGCGGCGCAGCAGTGGAACGTCCCGGCGAGCGAGCTGACGACGGGTTCGGGCATGGTGAAACATGCGAGCTCCAACCGCAGCGCCACGTACGCGTCGCTCGCAGCACGCGCCGCGACGCTCACGCCGCCCGCGCCAGCCGATCTGAAGCTCAAGGATCCGAAGGACTTCAAGATCATCGGCAAGGGTCTCTCCGGCGTCGAGAACATGGCGATTACCACCGGCAAGCCGATCTTCAGCATCGACGTCGCTCTGCCGGGAATGCTGTCGGCCGTGTTCGAGAAGTGTCCGGTCTTTAACGGCACGGCGGTCAGTGCGAATCTCGACGAGATCAAGAAGCTGCCTGGCATTCGGCACGCGTTCATCGTGCCGGCGCCGGCGCCAGGTGGGCGCGGAGGGGCACCGTCCGGCCCGGCGTCAGGCGTGGCGATTGTCGCCGACCGCTGGTGGCAGGCGCAGAACGCGCGCAAGAGTCTGAAGGTGGTGTGGGACGAGGGTCCGGTCGCGTCACAGAGCAGCGCTGGCTATGCGGCGCAGGCGCAGCAGCTGTCTGCGGCGAAGGCGTCACAGAAGCCTGCCGGTGGCCCCGGACAGGGCGCTGATGTTGGCGACGTCGATGCGGCGTTCGCGTCGGCCGCGAAGGTGGTCGAAGCGTCGTACACCATTCCGTTGCTTTCACATGCACCGCTCGAGCCGCAGAATTCCACGGCCCACTTCAAGGACGGCAAACTGGAGATCTGGTCACCGAGCCAGATTCCAAGTCCTGCGCAGGCCGGGGCAGCGGCGGGTGTCCAGGCCGGTGACGTCCTGATGCACCTGGTTCGTGCTGGCGGCGGCTTCGGCCGGCGCCTGAACAGTGACTACGACATCGAAGTCGCGAAGATCGCGCGGATGGTGTCGGACGAGCGTGTCGCTGCCGGGATGCCAACGGTGCCGGTCAAGCTGCTGTGGACGCGTGAAGACGACATCCACCACGACCAGTACCGCCCGGGCGGATTTCACTACTTCAAAGCGGGCATCGACGGTGCCGGACGGATGGTCGCGTTCCGCGACTACGTCGCCAGCACCGCGTCGGTGATTCCGGCGAACGAGTTCCCGCGCGGCTTCGTCCCCAACTTCCGCGTCTCCTCCGACGCGGTGACCCCGTTCAGCGTTCCGACCGGGGCGATGCGCGCGCCGAGCACCAACGGCGTGTCGTTCGTGATGCAGTCGTTCATCGATGAGGTCGCGGTGGCGGCGGGGAAGGATCCGCTGCAGTACCGGCTCGACCTGCTGGCGAACCCGGTGGCCGGGGGCCCGGCGGGTGGCGGTGGCGGATTCAACGCGTCGCGTGCGGCCGGGGTTCTGGCAGCCGTGCGCGAGATGTCGAACTGGGACAAGCGCGCCAGCCTGCCGAAGGGCACGGCGCAGGGATGCGCGTTCCAGTTCGCGCACTCCGGCTACGTGGCCTACGTGGCGGAGGTTTCGATCGGCGCCGACAAGAAGCTGAAGATCAACAAGGCCTGGGCCGCGGTCGACGTCGGCCGCCAGATCGTCAACCCGAGCTCGGCGACCAACCTCGTGCAAGGCGGCTTCATCGAGGCGATGAGCCACCTGATGGCCTGGGAGATCACGATCGAGAAGGGCCGCGTGATGCAGAACAACTTCGGTCAGTACCAGCCCGCCCGCATGATGCAGGCGCCGCCGCTGATCGAAGTGAAGTTCCTGCAGACCGACTACGAACCAACCGGCCTCGGCGAGCCGGCGTTGCCGCCGGCGCTGCCGGCGATTACCAACGCGGTCTACGCTGCGACCGGCGTGCGCATCCGCAATCTGCCACTTGCCAAGGAAGGCTACAGCTGGAACACGTAACCTTCGGAGGGGCTCACCGTATCTCTATAGGGGCCGACCTTAAGGTCGGCCCCTACGTGCGTACGGTCGGCCGCTATGTGTTTCTGCTTGTGATCGCGGTGGCTGGGTGTCATACCATCGCGCAGACGCAGAGTGGCCCCGTTCTCGTGAGCCACGACTTCAAGGAATCAGCGCAAGGCTGGCACATTGCCGGCGACACCGGAACAATCATTCCGACGTTCACTGCGAGCGGTGGCCATCCGGACGGATGTATCACCGGGGTCGACGAAGCCATCGGTGAGACCTGGTACTTTCGTGCGCCGGAATCGGTGCTGAAGCAACTGCCCGCTGCCGTGAACGGCACCATCAGTTTCAGCCTCAAGCAGTCAGGAACGCAGGTCAGCATCATTGACGATGACGTGGTCATCATCGGCGCTGCTGGGCGATTGAGCTATCGGTTTCAGACTGCTCCAGGGACGAACTGGACGGACTTCTCTGTACGTCTCGCCGAGAGCGAAGGGTGGACGTGGAACTGGAACCGGCGCGCCACTCAGGCGCAGATCAACAGCGTGCTCGCCGCAGCCACCGGCCTCGACATCCGCGGGGAGTTCGTGACGGGCCAGGATGAAGGGTCGATGGACAATTTCGTGTTGCGCGGGCCATGACGAGAGCCGCGCGATTCGGCCAGCGTTAGTTGTTCGTCCGGGGCGGGGCCATGAAGCTGGCTCTGAGCGCCGGCCGATTGAGTTCTTTCCCGCGCAGATAGATCGTCGAAATCCGTCGTGTGTTCGTGATCGACTCGAGAGGATTGGCATCGAGCACGTTGAAGCTCGCCTCTTTCCCCGCCACGATCGTCCCCATCCGATCCAGGTGCAGAATCCTCGCGTTGGTGCGCGTGCCGGCGACGATCGCCTCCATCGGCGTCATCCCGCAGCGCGTATACGCCTCGAGCTGCTCGTGGGCTCCGAAGCCGTCGCCGGTTCCATCGGTGCCCAGGCCGATCACCATCCCCGCGTCATGAATCTTGCGCAGGTTGCGGCAGTGCAGCTCGAAGAGCGCGTTCGCCGGGTTCCCATTGGCTTCGAGCTGCGCCAGCTGGGTCCGCATTGTGGCAATCTGGCTCGGCGGCAGCGTTTCAGCGAGCGCGTCGATGGTGTTGCGCGTCTGGGGAACAGGCATGTTCGGGCCCGACCACACTTTGGGGTGCGCCCTCACCGCGGCGAGATACTGCTCGTCCACATCTCGATCGCGAACCAGGTGCACGAAGCCGTCCACGCCCGCCTGCAGCAGATCCTTCGCATCGGCCAACGCGGACGTTCGACTGAGGTGCGCGAGCACTTCCATGCCGTTGGCGTGCGCTTCAGCGATGATGGCGCGATAGACGACGGGCTGCAGCTTCGGGACGTCGCCATTGCGATCATCGACCCAGATCTTCACGAAGTGGACGCCCCGGGCGTGCAGCTCCCGGACGTGATCGCGTCCCTTCGTCGGCGTTCGCGCGCCGTACGGAATTCCCAGACGGGGCTCACCGGGCGGGCCGCCGATCGGCGTCGCGGCGATGCCCTTGCCCACGGTCAGAAAGCGCGCGGCGTCCGGTATCAGCTGATCACGCAGCTCGTACGCCAGCTCCTGATCGGCCTCGAGTCCCATGCTCATCGTCGCGGCGGTGCCGTAGTACGCATATCGCTGCAGCTGGTCGACCAGGTTGTCGCGCCTGTAGTTTGCCTTGCTGTTGCTGGCGTCCTTTTCGTTGACGAGCCCGATGTGGTTGTGGCCATCGATCAACGCCGGCATCACCGTCTTGCCCGCCAGATCGATGCGGGTCGCGCCTGGTGGCGGCTGACGTTGACTCTGCCGCCCGACCCAGGCGAATGCGTCACCCTCGACGAGGAATGCGGCATTCTCGATCGGCGCACTGCCGTCGCCAACGATGAGGCGAGCGTGTTCGAACCAGAGCGCACCGCGAGTGGCGCGCTGTGTGCCCGCGGCCAGCACGGACGAGAGTGCGAGGATGAACGCGCACGGCAGGATCCCGAAACGATTCAAAAATGCCATCCCAGCTTCACCACGAACTCGTCGGTGTAGTTCTCCGGCTCACGGGCGCCGAACTGCTGCTCGACGGTCAGGCCGTTCACGGTGAACGTGACCGTCCCTGCACTCACCGGTGAATCGGTGACGTGCCAGTAGACGTACGACGGCTCGATCGACCATCGTCTGTTCACTTGGTACTTCGCGCCGGCGCGCAGCGCCCATCCCTGGTGTTGAGCGAATCCGAGGTCCGAGAATGCCACGATCGTGAAGGCTGGAGTCGTACCGGTCGCCGACACGTTACCACCGCCCAATTGCGACTCGTGCGTGTTCTGCCAGCCGTGCAACAACTGGTCATACTCGACGTTCACGCTCAAACTGCTGTGCGCGGTCAGTCCCGTGCGTGCCGTCAGGCCGAACGGAATATAGAGGTAATCGTCCGTGCGAAAACCGGGGATCCCCTCAACCCCGTTCGACAGGTGACGGACCCCCAATCCTGTTTCGGGAGACACGCCCCATTTCCTGCCAACGAAATCCTTGCCGAACAGCGTCCGGCCTTCCAGATACCAGTCGCGATCGCCGCTCTCGCTGCACGGCGAGTAATCGCCGATATCGAGCGAATATCCGTTCGGCGAGGTGCTGTCCGGCGTAATCAGATACGGTGCGCACCAGCCGTCATAGGTGGCGCGGCCCGCTGAGCCATGCGTGTCGGCCTTCACAAACCACTGGCGGCTGGGCGCCCATGCACCTGTGTAACCCCCACCGACCTTGGCGCCGTGAATCGAGATCTTCAAGTCACCGGGCTCGACGTAGTCGTAGCCTCCGATGTGAACCGTCACTTCATGCCCGGTTGGCGTCGTCAGCAAGACGGCGGGAGTCTGCGCGAATGCGGACGATGAGATCAGTCCGATCAGAATGGCGAGTACGAGCGCCTTCATGCGAGCTCCTGTCAGCTTGCAGTTGCGCTGGCGCACAACGATGGCGTGTCTATTTTCTTCTAAATCGGTATGATTCGCCGTGTCTCCGAGGATCGGCATGTCCACAACGCGTCGTGAGTTTCTCGTCGCTGTCAGCGCGGCAGCCGCATACCCATTGATGGCCGGGCAGACGGCTGCCGCGGCCACTCCCACGCTTGGCCTGATCTTTCCACCGGAGAACTATCCGATCCCGGCTGATGCGAAGATGCTCTTTCCGTCTGGCGTGGAGTTCATCGGGAACGGTGTGGGTCTTCCCGGCGGCATGACCGTGCAGGGCTACGAAGAGGCTGTCCCGAGAATCCTGCCGCGTGCCGCGGAGCTCGCCCAAAAAGGCGCGAACGTGATTTCCGTGTTCGGCTCGTCGATCACGTTCTACAAGGGCGCGAAGTTTCACGACGACCTGATCACGCAGGTCGAAAAGGCCACGGGCCGCAAAGCCACCACGCAGAGCAACGGTCTGCTCGACGGCTTGCGCACTGCCAACGCCAGGCGCGTGGCGATCGCCACGGCCTATACCGACGAAGTCACCGAGCGTCTGAAGATCTTCCTTCAGGAATATGGATTCGAAGTGACTGCCGCACAGGGTCTCGGGTTCACGCAGATCCCCGACGGCGCAGCGACACACGACATCCTGGTCAAGCTCAGCACGGATGCTTACGCGGCTTCAAAGAAAGCCGATGCCGTCGTCATTTCCTGTGGCGCCCTGAAGACGATTGACGTGATCGTTCCGGTCGAGGACATCGTCAAGGTGCCTGTCGTCTCTTCCACGCCTCACGGCCTCTGGCACGGTGTGAAGCTGCTCGGCGTCCCAGCCCGGGTTAAGGGCTTCGGGATGGTGATGGCGAACGGCTAGCGGCCTCGGCCTCGCGACGCCGACACAGCGAGGCGGTTTTTGTGAGGGTTGGCTCATCCACCGATGTGGGTGCTGGTGCGCAGCACCACGACCGTGCCGTCCGTGTCGGCCGTGTCGACGGAGACGAACAGCGTGCCCTGAGCTGGCACTCCGCAATCGAACTGCAATCGAAACGGAGCCGTGAGGGTTTCGCCCGCCGGCACGAGGGCACTCGACATCGTTGCCTCTCCCGGGAAGGGAACCGGATGAGTCGTCGGCACCGGGATAGCCGTCACCGGGAATGGTATCGGCAGCACGCGGCGGTTGACGGGATCAATGAACTCGAAACCGACGTTGCGGATGAACAGATCCCGCCTCGCACGGACGTTGACAGTGACCGTTGCATCGAACGGAGTCGCCGTGCGGCAGCTCGTGCTCGACTGCGACCCGGCAGCGATGACCGCCGGCCCGACGGTCAGGAAGGCCACGACACTTCCAGTCGTACTCGGGCCGGTCAGGCTTACCTCCGCGTTGTCAACGGAGTCGCAGGCACTCGCCGCCCAGGATGCCATCAGGAGAAACGTCAGCGCGTACGTGGAAGCCCGATTTTGCATGGGATACCTCGTGGCGCGTGAGGTGCAAGTCGTATGCTGGACGAATACTGCCGGCAGGCGTGCGGCCTCTCAACATGGATCTCAACGGGCCGTCGCATGTCACAACACTCGAGGATCAGCTCAGGCTGAGGTGTTACATGAAGATCTTTTCCGATCGGTTGCTCCTGCTCGCAATCGCGACAGTTGCAGCGTGTGTCGCTGGGCTGGCCGCGCAGGCGACGGAACGGTTGGCCATCGATCCGGCGGCGTCGACGGTCACCCTTCAAGCCGGGAAGTCGGGCGCCTTATCGTTCGCCGGACACAGCCATGAGATCGTCGCGCCCCTCTCAGACGGCGAAATCGCGCTCGACCGTCTGGACATCAGCCGGTCCCGGATTTCGATCCGGTTCGACGCCAAGGCCTTGAAGGTCACCGGAAAAGGTGAGCCGGCTGGCGATGTGGCGGAAGTCCAGCAAGTGATGCTCAGCGATCGAGTGCTGGGTGTGCAGCGGTTCCCCGTCATTTCGTTTACATCCCGGACGATCTCCGTGACGAAGCGGTCGGGTGATCGGATCACACTGCAGGTCGCTGGAGATCTTGCCCTGCACGGTGTCACGCGGCCGCTGACTCTCCCGGTGAATGTGCAGCTGATGCCGGATCAGATCCGGGCAGATGGCAGCGCCGTCGTTCGGCAGACAGAGTTCGGTATGCAACCAGTGAAGGCGGGTGGCGGCGCGGTGAGGGTGAAGGACGAGGTCGGCGTCATGTTTTCCGTGGTCGCCAGGCGGCAGTAAGCGCTCACGTTGACGCGGTGAAATCTCACCACAGAGGTGACACAGCAGCTCTCTTCTTTCGGCTGTGCAGCCTGGAGCGGACACACTTTGACGGAGGGCGAGCAAGCATATCGGCGTGGTCGAGTGTGCACGATAAATCGAGATATGCGTGGACCTTCGCGATTGGTGAGACCGGGCATACTGCTGGCAGCGTCCGCCCTCGTTGCAATTGCTCCGACCGTCCATTTCGCGCACGCTCGCGGAAGCCAAGCTGCCGATTCAACAGCTGAACTCCGGACAGGCCTCTCACTCCTGGTCAATGCGTCGCCGGAAATTGAAAGACGTGACGCGATTCCCTGGTTGCGCCGCGCCGCTGATCGGGGGGATGTCTCCGCCAAGTTCCATCTCGCCGACGTGTATTGGTCATCGCTCGATGCAGACGTCCAGGACGACCGCAAGGCCCTGCAGCTGTTTCTGGAAGTCGCGCAAACGGGCGACCCGTACGCCGCTGCGAACGCAGGCGCGTTGTTCCATTCGAGTGCTGATCGCAAGGATGTGGCAAAAGCCAGGACGTGGTACGAGGTAGCAGCGAAAGGCGGCCTGTCCAACCCCGCGTGGCGCATCGCGTCGATGTTCGAGCGTGGTGTCGACGGAGTTGGCCGCGATCTCGTAGAGGCGTACAAGTGGCTGGACATCGCCGAGGATCTGGCGCCATTGGCCACCGAACCCCAGGAAGCATCCGCGGCCGCACATCGACGGGACGAACTGGCGAAACAAATGACGGCTGCACAGATCGCTCGTGCGCAGGTCCGCGCCCGCGCATGGCTGGCGGCAAGGCCGCGGTCCGGCCCCTGCGACGCGCAACCAAACCGTATTCGAACGGTGGTGACCGTCGACAATAGGTGGACGACTGCGCTCCGGGCGTGGGTTGACAACCTCGAACGGCAGCTGATCTCGGGGCTGATATTGCCGCCGTGTTCCGGGATCGAGAGTCGAGCCGTGATGACTTTGCGCGTGCTTCGGAATGGCGAAGCCCCATATCCGATCGCGCATTCAACAGGGGCGTTGCATTACTTCGACGCAGCAGTGGAGGCAGCGCTCCGGGCGACTCGGCCCGGGCCGTTGCCATCGGAGTTTCCGAATGACTCGGTGGAGGTCACCGTCGCTTCCTTTTACAACGAGGCACCATGACGCGTGTGGATGATCTGAGACCTGGTAGAAGGAACGTCGCTGCGCGGATCGTGCTCGGCTGAGGTTCGGGCGCACCTCCCTTTAGAACTCTTCTTGTCTTGACAGGCCCGCCCCGGCGGGACCAATATCCGCGCGTCAGAGCCAACCGGTAACTCCATCATCAGGAGAGCCCAGATGCGCGCACTGAGAACTGGAGCGCTGACGCTCCTCTCGATAGCACTGCCGACACTCGTGTTCGCTCAAGCAGCTATTTCCGGTGTGGTGAAAGACTCTTCCGGCTCCGTCTTGCCGGGTGTGACCGTCGAAGCCTCGAGTCCGTCGTTGATCGAAAAATCGCGGTCGACCGTCACCGACGGGAACGGCGCCTATCAGATCATCCAGCTGCAACCGGGCATCTATACGGTCACCTTCACGTTGCCGGGTTTCAGCACCTACAAGCGTGAGGGTCTGGAGCTGGGCGGGAACTTCGTGGCGACGGTCACCGCCGAATTGAAGGTCGGTGCGTTGGCCGAAACCGTCACCGTCTCGGGCGAGACACCCCTCGTCGACGTGCGCAGCGCCAGCGTGCAGAAGGTGGTCACGAAAGAAGTCGTTGATGCCATCCCAACGGGTCGCCTGGGCATCAACCTCGCCGCGCTGCAGCCCGGGATCATTCTCGGCGCCGGTGGCGGTGTCGGTCAGGCGAACACGAATTCACTGGCTTCGCAGGACGTCGGCGGTACGGCCGGCGATACGTTCACCGACCTGTCCATCCACGGAGGAAAGCCGGCGGAGCAGCGGCAGACGATCGGGGGAGTCTCCGCTGCGACGACGATTCGCTTCGGCGAGTCGCTGAGCAGCTCGCCCAGCTTTACCGCGATGCAGGAAATGACGGTGAACACCTCCGGCGCCGATGCGTCGCAGGCGGGCGGTGGAGTCCAGATGAACTACGTGCCGCGCGATGGCGGCAATACCTTCAGGGGACTCCTGTACACCACCTTCGCCAACAACCGCATGCAGGGCCAGAACTACACGAGCGGCGTTCGCGACGCGAGCGGCGTTTGCTCACCGATCGCCAGCTTGTTCTGCCGCGGGTTGAGAACCCAACCTGGTGAGCTGAAGGAGACGTACGACTTCAACCCGGGTTACGGCGGTCCGATTCTGAAGGACCGCCTCTGGTTTTTTGCCACGGCGCGGTGGACGAAGGCCGAGAACTACGTTCCCAACGAGTATCCGAACAAGAACTTCGTCGTTGGTCAAACCAGCCCGACACAACTGAACGCGACAACCCTCACCTACAACCCCGACTTGAATGCGCCGTTGGGCACGACGCTGGGCGGCGGCGGTTATTTCTGGGAGCAGACGCTGCGCCTCTCGTGGCAGATCAGCAGCAAGGACAAGCTCGGGATCTATTACAACAACAAGAAGCGGGAGTACACCAACGGAGCCACCGCCACCTCTCTGGAGTCGCTGGCGACGACGTACTTCTTCCCGTTCTCCGACAATCTCGTGCAGTGGACCCGCCCGCAGACGAACCGGCTGCTGTTCGAAGCCGCGTTCTGGCGTCATCAGGAAACATGGGGCAACCGGCGCGCCACGAGCGATCTGGTGGATCCGCTGGCTGTCGGCGTCACCGACAGCAACCCGCAGACGCTGGTCCCCGACTACATTCAATTGATTCAGAACTATCACGGACGCGTTGGCGCCACCGACACACCGAGCCACAATCCGAACTACCGCGCCAACTTCGCGATGTCGTACGTCACGGGATCGCACTCGTGGAAGACCGGGATCGACCTCAACGGCGCCAATCGCGTGTCGTGGTCGACGTCTGTCGTTCCGTACAGCTACGTCGTGAGCACGCTTGCCAGTAACGGGGTGGGCGTCGGCATTCCCTCGCCGACAACCCTGACTCTCCGATCCGACGGCTGCACCGATCCGCTCGTCCGTCAGGTCAACGGCACGCTGGTGGGCGGCCATACCTCGATACAACCAGGCTGCCCCACGCAAGCCCTCAACAAGGTGACAAGCGAGGGTGGCGCGTTCGCACAGGATAAGTGGACCATCGACCGGCTGACGCTCAGCGCGGGCATCCGTCTCGATTGGTTCTTCTCGGAGAATCCTGCGTATCAGCTGGGACCGTCCTTGTTGACGCCGAACCGGAACATCGCCGTGCCGAAGTTCAGCACCGCCCGGTATAAGGACTGGACGCCCAAATTCGGTGTGGCCTACGACCTGTTCGGGAACGGCAGGACGGCGCTGAAGGGCAACTTCGGACGATACGTCCTCGGGCAGGCGCTGGTGTTCGGTCTGTCGGCGCAGCCCGGTTACAACCTTCAGCTCACCTCGTCGCGGGCCTGGGTCGACAACAATAAAAACTTCATCCCGGATTGCGATTTGACCAATCCGGCGACTCAGGGTCCCACGCAGACCGGAGCCAATTTCCAGATCGACACGTGCAATGCTCCGGCCGGGGTCAACGCCAATTTCTACGACAACCAATTGCGTCCGAATCTGGCCGTTCAAGACGACGCGCGCTACGGGTGGGGCAAGCGGCCGTACAGTTGGGAAACCTCCGTCAGTTTGCAGCATGAGTTGAATAGAAACATTTCTCTCAACGGTGGTGTGTTCTGGCGGTGGTTCGGCAACTTCCTCGTGACCGACAACACATCGGCGACGGTCAGCAACTTCACACCGTATTCCATTACGCCGTCGTTGATCCCGACGGCGCCGGACTCGTCAGGCGGGGAGAAGTTGCCGAGCAATCTCTATACGTCCGGCTTCTACAACATCAATTCCGGGGTGCCGGTCAATAACCTGCAGGGCCTGTCCCGGACGATGTTCCCCGACAGCCACGTGTACGACCGCTGGTTCGGGTTCGACATGGGACTCAGTGCCAGGCTGCCCGACGGCATCATCGTCCAGGGCGGATTGAGCACGGGACATCAGACGACCGATTTCTGCGACGTGCAGGATCCTGCCAAGGCCGGGAACAATGCCCTCGTCGAAATGCTCGGCGCTTCGTCGCTTCAGACTTGCCACATGGAACAGAACTGGCAACCGCAGGTGAAGTTCCTCGGTTCGTATAC
>DASROF010000034.1:0-2062 GCA_035647075.1 Vicinamibacterales bacterium
CTGCCTTGGTTGGAGGCTGACAAAAACCGTATCGGCACCGCGCGGAAACGTAATCGCCGGTTCATGTAACCGTGCGACGGGAACATGGCGGGTGTCGCAATGCGGAATGATTCCGCTGCGCCTGAACTTTGCACCATCCCACGCCTATGCCTCCCCGGCTCGTCACCGTCGCCTCGCGCCCCGTCCATCGATCCCGGCCGTCCCCGGCTGTCAGCTCCGTCATCGTTCTTCTCGCACTGCTGGAGACGTCGTGCAGCGGGAGCGCATCCGATTTCGAGCGGGCCGGTGGTGCGCCGCAGGTGTTGATGCACGTGGGAGTCATCGACGGGACCGGCGCGCCGGGGCGGTCCGACCAAACCGTCGTGATCCGTGACGGCCGCATTGAGGCGGTTGGTCCTGCTGGCGACGTTCACGTGCCGAGCGGCGCGACAACGATGGATTTACGTGGACGGACGGCCATCCCCGGACTCGTCGCGATGCACGAGCACCTGTTCTATCAGATGGAGCCGCCGGGGGCGGCCCTCCAGTTTTTCGCCGCGCAGTCCGCGTTCGCCAAGCTGTACCTGGCCAGCGGCGTCACCACGATACGCACGGCCGGCACCATCGATTTCGATGGCGACCTGCGGGTGAAGCAGCGCATCGACGCCGGCCGGGAGCCCGGCCCGACGGTACATGTCACGAGTCCGTACCTGGAGGCGCGCGGCAACGAGCCTGACGTCGAAGGAGTGGTCCGCGACGTACGTGCCTGGGCCGACGCGGGGGCGACGTCGTTCAAGGCGGGGCCAACCCTGCGTGCAGAGGAACTTCGTGCCGCGATCCAGACGGCGCACGACCTCGGGTTACGCATCACCGGCCATCTGTGTGCGGTTGGCTTCCGGCAGGCGGCGGCGCTTGGCATCGACAATCTGGAACACGGACTGATCGTCGATACCGAGTTCTATTCGGGCAAGGAACGTGGTGTGTGTCCCGACCAGGGTGCCAGCATGGGCGAGCTGGCGGGGCTGGACATTCAGAGCCCGGAGGTGTCCGAAACGATCTCGACCCTCGTCAATCACGGGGTGTCGGTGACGTCAACGCTCGCCGTCTTCGAGACGTTCACCACCCGCGACAGCGCACTCGATCCGCGGACACTCACCGTCCTCTCACCCAGATTGCGGGAACAGTATCAGTCGATCCGCTCGCAGCGCATGGGATCAGGGAATCGGTCCGCAACTCTGGGGGGTTCGTTGCTGCGTAAGGAGATGGAGTTCGAACGCGCCTTCGTTGCGGCCGGGGGCCGTCTCCTGGCCGGAGTGGATCCGACGGGCTGGGGCGGCGTCGTCGCAGGATTTGGAGATCAGCGTCAGCTCGAACTGCTGGTCGAAGCGGGATTCACGCCGGAGCAGGCGATCAAGATTGCCAGCTCGAACGGTGCGAATTTCCTCAGACAGAACGACATCGGGACGATCGCCGTGGGCTCACGGGCTGACCTCGTCATCCTGCGTGGCAATCCGTCCACCGACATCTCGGCTGTGCGCCGGGTGGAGTGGGTGATGAAAGACGGCGTCGTCTACGATCCCGATGCGCTCGTCGCGGCAGCAGAGGGCGCTGTCGGCGCGTTCGATCCTGCGCGGCTGCTCCGCTGGCCGCTGAACGCCATTACTGGTGCCATATTCGCGCTCGCCGTCCTGGCGCTGCGGCGTCGCATACGCGGCTGGCGAGCCGCCGGGCCGTCAGCGGCTCGCGTCGAGACCTTTGTCTAAACGAACAGAAAGGTTCAACACATACCCGCTGCTCCTGCGACGAGGCTTCGACTCCCTTGATCGAACGCCGCCGAGCACGAACAGTACTGCGGTCAGCCGCTAAACCACCCTACGAGCGCCGTCAGAACAACTGGTTGTGTCTGAGTCACGCGGACGCCCTCTGCGTTTTCGAAGACCGCTCCGGTCAATCGAATCGTGGCCCGCTGCCGCGGCGGTTCGATGACGTCGGTGATCGGCGCCATCTCGATGGTGATGAGCCCGGCGATCGCTCGCCACTGTTCATTAGCGACCCCGGGCACAAGAATGAGATCTGTGCAGAA
>DASROF010000035.1:0-75299 GCA_035647075.1 Vicinamibacterales bacterium
ACGAACCCCTCCTCGTCGCACCACGGCGTGTAGAACACACGGCCCACGTCCATGGCCGATACGTCGCGAGTAATGACACGATCGACGAGCCGGGGCGCGTCAGGACCGGAGATGACGTACTTGAACAACGGTGAGATGTCGATCAGCGCCGCCGCGTTACGAATGGCGTTGTACTCGTGCTCGTGGTGGGTCTCGTAGCTGGAGACGGTGTAATAGCCGGACCACTCGCGGTAGCTCAGCGATTCACAGAGCGGAAACGTGCGCTCGTGGAACGGCGTGCCGACGGGCATCAGGAATTCCCGACTTTCGACTTCCCACTCACAACGTCACAAGTTCAGGCTGTTCGGCCACGGCTGCGGCAGCATCAGCAGAATCCACGACGCGCCAAGAATCGCCACGTTCTTCATGAAGTTGACCTGGTCGTTGATGCGCATCATCGGATCGGTGTGCTTCCAGTACTGGTGCATCAGCAGCGTTACGGGAATCAGGAACGCAGACACGAGCACGATTCCTACGTGTGGTCGCACGCCGAGAAGGATGCTGACACCGCCGAGGATGATCATCAGGCCCGACAGCATCACCGCCAGCTTCGGCGACGGCACGCCCTTGGATCCGGTGAACCCGGCCATCATCGGCAGGTGCTGGAAATGGCGGATGCCCGAAATGATGAAGAACCCGCCGAGCAGCACGCGCCCGGCAAGGTAGAACAACACGTGAATGTCCACAGCAGCCTCCGGCTGAGGGCCCAAGGCGAAAGGCCTGAGGCCAAGAGAAAAACGAAGCGCGCTAATGGTAGACCAGCGGTGCCTTTAGCCTTTGGCCTTTGGCCTTGGGCCCTCGGCCTTAGGCCTGCTCTAATGGCGCGGTGCGCTACGACGCAATCATCATTGGAGGCGGACATAACGGCCTGACCGCCGCGGCCTATCTGGCTCGCGCCGGTCGAAAGGTGCTCGTCCTCGAGCGCCGCCACGTCCTCGGCGGCGCGGCCGTCACCGAAGAAGTATTCCCAGGCTTCCAGTTCTCCGTGTGCTCGTACGTCGTGTCGCTGCTGCGGCCGGAAATCATTCGCGAGCTCGACCTGCCGCGACACGGACTCGAGATCCTGCCACTCGACGGCACGTTCACACCGATGCCGAACGGTGATTACCTCTGGCGGGTCAACGACCACGCGCGCACGCGACGTGAGATTGCCCGGCATTCGCGGCTGGACGCCGAGGCGTACGACGAATACGGACGCGCGATGGTCGCCATGGGTCGGTTCGTCAAACCGATCCTCGGCATGCAGCCGCCGGATCCAACCTCGTTATCGCCGTCTGGACTGAAGCAACTGCTTGGTCTGTTCCGCCGCTTCCAGCAGCTGCCACCGCAGGACCAATACAACCAGGTCCAGCTGATGACGATGAGCTCCGTCGACTTTCTCGATCAGTGGTTCGAAACCGACGTGCTCAAGGCGACAATGTCGGCCTCAGGCATCATCGGCACCTTCCTTGGCGTGCGCTCTCCGGGGACGGCCTATGTGCTGCTCCACCACTACATGGGAGAGATCGACGGGGCGTTTCGCTCGTGGGGGCTGGCCCGCGGCGGCACCGGCGCGATTTCTGAGGCGATCGCGAGCGCCGCCCGCGCTGCTGGCGTTGAGATCAGAACCATGGCGCCGGTGAGCACCATCCTTGTTCGCGGCAACACAGCTGAAGGCATCGTCCTCGAGAACGGCGACGAAATCCGCTCAAACGTTGTCGCTTCGAGCGTCGATCCGAGGCACACGTTTCAGCGCTTCCTTGATCCGGACATGCTGCCGGACGAATTCGTCGAGGACATCCGGCGCTACAAGTTCCGCGGTTCTTCTGCCAAGGTGAATCTCGCGCTGGACGCGTTGCCGGAATTCACCGCGCTTCCGGGTCCAGGCCCGCACCTGCGCGGAGCTATCTCGATTTCTCCGAGCGTGGACTACATGGAACGCGCCTACGACGACGCCAAGTACGGACGCTTTTCCCGTCGCCCGTATATGGACATCGTCATTCCGTCGCTCACGGACACGACTCTTGCACCGGCAGGGAAGCACGTCATGTCGTGCTTCGTTCAGTACGCGCCGTATCACCTGAAAGACGGCACCTGGGACGAGCAGCGCGAAGCGTTTGGCGACACGGTGATCGACACGCTGGCGGAATACGCGCCGAACATCCGGAGCATCATCCGCCATCGTCAGGTCGTCACGCCGCTCGACCTCGAGCGCGAGTGGGGCCTTTCGGAAGGGAACATCTTCCAGGGCGAGCTGACACTGGAGCAGCTCTTCTTCCTGAGGCCCGCCCCGGGCTGGGCACGTTATCGAACGCCGATCGACAACCTCTATATGTGCGGCTCAGCGACACACCCCGGCGGCGGCATCATGGGCGCTCCGGGCCGCAACGCGGCGATGCGGATTCTCTCGGATCGCACCGCATGACAACTGCGATTGTCATTGGTGGCGGGCACAACGGGCTGGTCGCGGCCTTCTATCTTGCCAAGGCTGGCGTGACGCCGATCGTCCTCGAGGCGCGCGACGAGATCGGCGGCGGCGCCGTCACGAGTGAGATTCATCCTGGCTTTCGATGTCCGACGCTGACGCACGAGGTTCTTCTACAGCAGCGCATCGTGCGCGACATGGATCTCGGGCGGCACGGCCTCGAGCTTCTGCAGCCGGCCGCACGCGTCTGCTCACTGTCACCGTCCGGTCCGCTGGTGATCTACGACAGTCCGGATCGCACGAACCAGAGCGTTCGCGCCTTCAGCGGAAAGGACGCTGACGCCTTTCCGGCCTTTGAGAAGGCCGTGGAAAGAACGGCATCAGTGCTGGCGTCTGTCTTCGAGTACGTGCCGCCGTCGATCACCAGCCCCGCCGGTACCGACCTCTGGAATCTGCTGAAGACGGCGCGGGCGTTCCGATCGCTCGGCCGCCGCGACGCGTATCGGCTGCTGCGCTGGGGCCCGATGCCGGTTGCGGATCTGATGCACGAGTGGTTCGACCATGAATTGCTGCGCGCAACGGTTGCCGCGCCGGCCGTGACCGGCACGATGCTCGGACCGCGATCCGCGGGCAGCTCGCTGATGCTGCTGATGCGCGACGCGCATCGTCAGCTTGCGGGTGGCTCGCCCCTGCGCGTCAAGGGTGGACCCGGCCGGGCGACACGCGCTCTGGCTGCAGCAGCTCGGGCCGCCGGAGTCGACATCCGCACTTCCACGCCTGTCGAAAGAATCCTCGTTCGCGATAACACGATCAGAGGGATCACTGCTGGCGGTAAGACGCTCGAAGCCGATGTCGTCTTCTCGACCCTAGATCCGAAGGCCACCTTCCTTCGGCTGATCGAACCGTCCGAGCTGTCACCCGACTTCACCGGAAAGATTCAGAACTATCGGGCGGCTGGTACGGTCGCGAAAGTCAACCTGGCACTCGCGTCGCTACCCGACGTCGGCTGCGCGCCGGAATCATTGACTGGTCGAATACAGATCGGACCGGATCTCGATTACATCGAGCGCGCATTCGACCATGCAAAATACGGAGAGTTCTCCGAGCGGCCGTGGCTCGAGCTGACGATTCCGTCGCTGATCGACGACAGCCTGGCGCCGCAGGGTGCGCATGTCGCGTCGGTTTACGTGCACTATGCGCCGCGCTCGCTGAGGTCTGGCGATTGGACTGTCGCGCGTGATGCGCTGCTCGATGCCGTGATCGCGGTGCTCGAAGGGCCAGCTCCAGGTATCCGCAGCCAGATCGTCGGTGCGCAAGTCATCACACCGTTCGACCTTGAACGGGAGCACGGGCTTTCCGGCGGCCACATCTTTCATGGCGAGTTGGCGCTCGATCAGCTGTTCACGATGCGGCCGCTGCTGGGACATGCGCGATATCGCACTCCGATCCGGGGCCTGTACCTGTGTGGCGCGGGCACGCATCCCGGCGGATTCATGACCGGCGCGAGCGGTCGTCTCGCCGCCAGTACGGCGCTAACTGCCTCAGAAATTTAACAATGTCGTCCCGGCCGGCACCGGATTCCGGCTGTCTATACTGATCGATGGCGCCCATGCGTTTTCTGACCGGCCTTGTCGTATTCCTCGTGGTTGCCTCGGTCATCACCGATGCGCCCCTGTCCGGTCAGCGGCAGGGCGGCCCGGCCGGCCGGCAGGGCGGACCCGAAACAGGCGGTCGCGGCGGGCGCGCTGGCAGTCCGCCCGATGGGCAGGACGACCGTGGAAGAGGCCGCGGCCGCGGTCCGGAACTGCGAACCGGCACGTCATCGGTCCGTGGCCGCGTCATCAACGCTACAACCGGTACGCCGGTCCGACGAGCATCGATTCAAGCAACGTATTACGCCGACCAGGCCGGACGCGGCGAGCCGCCGCGTAACGAAACCACCGACGACAACGGCTCGTTCGCGTTTCGAAATCTTCCCGCCGGCCGGTGGACGTTGCGTGCGACCAAGACCGGCTACGTCGAACAACAGTTCGGCCAGCGCAGCGCCTTTGCGAGTGTCGATCCGATCTCACTCGCGGAAGGACAGCAGTTCGTCGCTGACTTCCGACTGTCGCGCGGTGGAGCCTTCAGCGGGCGCGTCATCGATGAGTTCGGCGATCCGATCGCTGGCGCCAACGTCAGCGCGCTTCGCTACCAGGTGACCGCGCAAGGCGTCCGGACGACGCGCACCGGCACGAGCGTGACCAGTGACGACACCGGCACGTACCGGGTCTACGGGTTGCCGCCGGGTCAGTACTACATCTCGGTGAATGACCCGTCGGCCGCACGAATATTCGTTGTCCAGTCGGACGACTCATCCGGCGCGGTACGCATCTCGGCCGATTCAGTTGCCCCAAATGGCCGCGATGTGTTCCTGAGCGACGTGGAGACTCGGACGTCGTACGCGCCGACCTACTATCCCGGCACCGCCACGCTGGCCGACGCGCAACGCCTGACGCTCGGGTTGGGCGAAGAGCAATCGGGCATTAACATGGCGATCGTGCCGGTGCGGGCGGCACGGGTCACCGGAAAAGTGATCGGTTCGAACGGCTCGCCGATTCAGGCGACCGTGACGCTCGCCAATCAGATGGGACAGAGCTTCTCCGTCAGCGGCGGCCGCGGTTCCGCGTCGGATGGCGCCTTCACGATCGCTAACGTTCCGCCCGGAAACTACATGCTCGACGTTGTCGGCCCGAGCGTTGGCGCTGTGCCTCCAGAAGTCTCGTCAACCCCGATTGTCGTGAACGGCCAGGACATCGCGGGCCTGCAAATCACCACCGGAGCAGGCGGGCGGATCGCCGGCTCGGTGACATCCGACAACGGCGTGCGTCTTCCAGCGGCCACCACGAAGATCACGGCCGTTTCGGTCCGCGGCTTCACGTCGGCGGCAACGGTGAACACCAGCGGGACATTCGAGCTCGAAGGACTGGCCGGCGTGTACACCTTACGGTTCGAGGGACTACCGAACGGCTGGATGATCAAGTCGATCACCGCGAATGGCGTGGACGTCTCCGATGCAGCCGTGGAATTCCGACCCGGTGATCGCGTCTCGATGCGCGTTGAGTTGACGGATCGGATAACGCAGGTAACAGGCACCGTGCGCTCCCAGCGTCCGCTCAACGGTGCGACCGTCGTGGTTTTCGCCGACGAGCCGGCGAAATGGACCGGCACCTCGCGATTCATCAAGACCGCGCGGCCAAACGCAGACGGGCAGTTCTCCATCCGCGGACTCCCGCCACACTCTCGGTACGTGGCGATTGCGCTGGATTTCATCGAACCCGGTGAGACGCAGAACTCGGAGTTCCTGCAGCGGGCGAAGTCTGCCGCATCGGCGGCATCATTCGCGCTCTCGGCCGGCGATCAGAGAGTCCTCAATCTGCCCCTGCTCGTCCGATGATGCGAGTTGTTATGGCCGTCGCCGTGATGCTGACGGCGCTCGACGCGGCGGCCGGTCAGCAGGCTCCCCGTCCGCTTCGCGATCTCCTGCCCGGCCGGCCTGGCGGCGGATCAGGCGTCATCACCGGAAGGGTGACGGCGGTTGATAGCGGAGTGCCGCTGCGACAGGCGATCGTGTCGGCGTCCGGGATCATGGGAGCGCCGCGCGAAACCGTCACCGACGATCAGGGTCGCTTCGTGTTGCGGGACCTCGAGCCGGGATCGTGGCAGGTGACGGTGTCGCACTCGGGCTATATCAGCAGAAAGTTCGGTCAGTCTCGTCCGTTCGGCCGCGCAATGGCAATCTCGCTCACCAACGGGCAGAAGGTCAACATCGACATTCCCCTCACGCGCGCGAGTGCCATCGTCGGCCGCATCCTCGACGAGTACGGAGAGCCGATCACCGCGGCTCGCGTGGCGGTGCTGCGTCCAACGATGGTTCGGCATCGGCGCTATCTCGAACCAGTCGGCGAAGGCGACTTCACGGACGATACAGGAGCATTCCGCCTTCACAGTCTTCCCGCCGGTGAGTACTACGTCACGGCGAGCGCACGCGTCGCCCCACCGGATTCGGTGGTGCAAACCACAATGGCCCCCACTTACTATCCGGGCACCGGCGATTTCGGATTGGCACAGAAGGTCCGGGTCGCGCCCGCTGCGGAAACAGTGATCGACTTTCCCCTCCTGCCGGTGCGGACCGCGCGTGTGAGCGGTCTCGTGTACACCTCCAGCGGCCAGCCTGCGAACGCCTTCCTCAGTCTGACGTCGGACGCGGGCGAGCTCGGAACGCCGCTCGGCGCTGGCGGCATCACGCGTGAGGACGGCACGTTCACGATGGCCGACATTCCGCCCGGCCGCTACATGCTCGTTGCCGAGGTCAGATCCAGCGTCACCGTGATCGCGGAAATCGGCACGGCCACTGTCGTCATCAACGGCACAGACGTCGAGGGTCTCACGGTGACGACGGCAAAGCCCGGAACGTTGCGCGGAACGATCGCCTTCGACACAGGGGTCAGGCGCAGACCGTCGGACGAGATCGAGATCGCCGCTCGTCCCAGACGGCAGGGCGCAGAGGCCACCTTCGCGAGCGCCACAGGTCCCTCATTCGAGATGTCTGCGCCTCCGGGGCCGTTCACGCTCGAGGTGGGCGTGCCGGACGGCTGGGCGGTGAAATCGCTGACGATGGGCGGGCTCGACGCAAGCGATCTGGCAATCGATATAGGCAGCGAGCAAGGCGTTCCGGTGACTGTCGTTCTCACGGACCGGATCACGGACGTGAGCGGAACAGTCGCCGGCGCAGACGCGGCCGGGGCCTACGTGGTCGTCTTTCCCGCGGACTCGGGCAACTGGACACCTCGCCGCGTTCGCAGTGTGCAGGCTGACCCACGAGGCCGGTTTCGGATCGTCGGACTCCCTCCCGGCCAGGGATACCGCGCTGTCGCGGTCAGGGAGCTCGACGACGGTCAGGAAGATGATCCGGAGTTCCTGCAGCGGATCCAGGACCAGGGGGCGTCCTTCGATCTTCCAGTCGATGGCAAGCAGACGATCGACCTGAAGGTGATGCAGTGACGATTCGGGCGGCGCGGGAGCTGATCGTGGTCGCAGTGCTGCTGTCGAGCGCGTCCATCGCCCTCGCTGATCAGGCACGGCCGGAGATCGTGCCCGTCGATCCGCTGACGGCAACGATCAGCGGACGCGTGACCACGGAAACCGGTGGGCCTATCCGCCGCGCGGAGGTGCGGGCAACCAGCAACGGCGGTCTGACCCGCTTCGCCACCACCGATCCCGAGGGACGGTTCGTGGTCCGCGATCTGCCGGCGGGGGCCTTTACGCTTCACATCTCGAAAAGCGGTTTCGTCCCGCTGTACTTCGGTCAACGTCGGCCGTTCGAACGCCGGACAACGATCCAGCTGCTGCCAGGCACGAGGGCAACGGCCGACATCCGGCTGCCACGGGCGGGCGCGATCACCGGGCGCATCGTCGATCAGACGGGCGAGCCGGTGATGGGCGCCCGCGTGCAGGCGCTGCGGCGGCGGATCATCGACGGCCAGCGCGGGTTGCAGACTGCCGGCGTGGCGGACACGACGGACGACACCGGCACGTTCCGCGTGTACGGCCTGCCGCCGGGCGAGTACTACATCGCGGCAACGCCGCGGCGCGTCGAAGACAGAACGGGTCGTCCCGTCGCTGGGGTGCCTCTTGGCGGCGGTACGCCGATCTACTATCCGGGCACCGCAAATCGTGACGAAGCGCAGCGCCTGATAGTGGACGTCAGCGCCGAGGCGCGCGCAGATCTGGTGCTGACCGAAATTCGAACGTCTCGTGTCTCCGGGATCGTATTGACGTCCAACGGCACTCCAGCAGCGGGCGCGATGGTAAGCCTGATGTCTCGCGACCTCTCGGTTGGTGATGTCGCCGGGCTGACTCTCCTGCAACTTCAGGACGATGCCGACGACGACGGCCGGTTCGACATCCAGGGGGTACCGCCAGGATCATTTATCCTGCGCGTAAACACGCGGCGAGCGATTTCGGTGCCCTTCGATCCAGTCACGCAACGGTTCACAGCGCGGCCTGTTCTTCCGCCCACGGAAACCGCCATGGTGCCCGTCAACGTGGACGGTGATGTTGCGGGATTGACAGTCACAACGTCAGCTGGTGGAACCGTCGACGTCATGATCGTTCCGGATCAGGGCGTCTCCGCACCACTGCCGGACAACGTTCGTTTTACCGCTCGCTCGAGTGACGGCAGTTCGATGAGCCTGATGGTCATGGAACACGCCACAGCCGTGAACTCGGTGAGTGCGACCGTGTCGCCACTGGCCTTGTCGCCCGGAGGCGGCATCACGGCGACTCTCGGAGTTCAGGGGCCCACGCGCGTGGGCGTGGAAGGACTACCTGAACACTGGGCACTCAAAGCGATGCTACTGGACAACGAAGACGTCACGGATCGCCCGATCGAACTCCGGGACGCTCAGCCCAGGACGCTGCGTGTGATCCTGACCGACCGGGTGACAGCTGTGGTTGGAAGTGTCGCGTCACCGTCGTTCGCCGATAACGGTGCCGCGTCGCAGGCAATCGTGCTCGTATTTCCGGAGGACGACCGGAAATGGGCATACCCCTCGCGATTCATCCGCAGCGCACGCGCCGAGAAGGGTCGATACCAGATGGCCGGCCTGCCGCCGAATGAGGATTACCGCGTGGTGGCGGTTGATTACCTTGACGATGGTGAGGAGTACGATCCGGATTTCCTCAAACGGATGCGCGAGCGGGCCGCGCGATTCTCCGTGCGTGAAGGAGAGCAGATCGCGATCGACCTGCGGTTAGTGCAACGGTAGCCTGTCAGAAGTAGTCGCTGCGCCAATAAAACACGTCGTCCGCGGTCGTCGGCATCGCGACGTCCGCCAGCGGCCGGACCATGAACAGATCGCGAGCGTCGATGCGATCGGTCAGCTCCAACTGCGGCGGCACGGGCATCGAACGAGGCCACCAGGCGCGGATCAGCGGCGGGCGATGCGCGGGTTCCCGCGCGAGCAGCACCTGCAACATTCCGCCGAGCCTCGCTCCGGCCGGGTCGCGATCCCCGGCCTCTTCCAGCGTCCATCCGTTGGCGTTCTCGGAGAGCACGACATAGGCGACCGCTGAGGCGCCCTCCTCCGCAACAAAGAATTCCACCTGACGGAGTCCCGGCGGGCCGAGGCCGGCGAGCAGCCGCTTCTTGGCCAGCGCGTAGCCCAGGAGCGGAGGATCGCGACGCACCGCGAAGCGGACGGCTCCTGTTCGGGTCGCGTGCATGGTGGCGATATCGGCGAGGTCGCGCTCGACACCGGCCCGGACCAGCATCGCCGGCGATCCGTCCTTCCGCTTGACGGTCACCGTGACCTCGTCGAACGGGATCGTCCGGAATCCAAGCCGCTCGTAGAAACCGGCGCCAATCTCGGAGAACAACGACGCCAGCAGCGCTCCGTCCGCGCGCGCTTGCTCGATGAGCATCTTTAGGAGCTTCGTCGAGTAACCGCGACCGCGCCTGGATTCAGGCGTGAAGACGGCTCCGATGCCGGCCATCCACCCCTCGCGTCCGTCGAGGCGCACGTCGATCCGGTAACGTTTCGCGCTCGCGAGCAGATTCCCCTGGTCGTCGAGAAGCGCGAACCGCTGGAGATGGCGCTGGCCCCAGGCGGTCTTCAGCTGCGCGCTATTCCACTGGCCATATGCGGCGCGCGTCAGCCCTTCGTTCCAGACTGGATAGGTGTGATCGAAGATGTGATCGAGAAGAGCCCCTTCGGCGACGACAAGCGGCATGGAACGAAGGATTGTATCGCTGCCAATTTTTTCGTCGCGAGGTGTACAAGAAGGTATGGATACGGAGAGCCTCAGCTACCCGATCGGCCGCTTTTCGCCGGAATCCCCGTCTGCTGACGCGCGTCGCCGCGCCGTTTCGGACATTGGCGTGCTGCCCGGACATCTGGCCACCGCCGTTCTCGGCCTCAACGAGGCGCAACTCGACACGCCGTATCGGCCAGGCGGATGGACCGCGCGGCAGGTCGTGCATCACGTCGCCGACAGCCACATGAACGCATTCGTGCGGCTGAAGATGGCGCTGACCGAGAATCGCCCGACGGTGTCAGCCTACAACGAGAAGAAGTTCGCCATGCTCGGCGACACACAGCTCCCCGTGACCGTCTCCCTGGAACTCGTACGCAGCCTGCACGCGAGGTGGCTCGCGATCTACGGCACGATGACCGAGACCGACTGGCAGCGGACGTTCATTCATCCGGAGTATCCGGAACCGTTGACGCTGGACTGGCAGGTGCAGATGTACGGATGGCACTCACGTCATCACGTTGCGCACATCACCGCCTTGCGCCGCCGTGAGGGGTGGTAAGATGGCCTCCGCTTGCCCACCGATCCAAAAACAGCTCCGAAGCCGGACATCGGCGACGCCCTCGGCATGATCGAGACCCGCGGGCTCGTTGGCATGATCGAAGCCGCGGACGCGATGCTGAAGACGGCGAACGTCGTGCTCGTGAGCTGGCAGAAGGTTGACGCAGGGCTGGTAACGGCGCTGATCCGCGGCGACGTGGGGTCAGTGAAGGCAGCGACCGATGCGGGCGCGGCAGCCGCTCGTCGCGTCGGCGAACTGGTTGGGGTGCACGTTATCCCGCGTCCGGCCGACGACCTCGAGAAAGTGTTTCCAATCCGCTAGCGGTTTTCTTCACCCGTGGTGCGGGGCGTCGCTTGCGCTCCCGCGCGGTCAATGGCCTCAGCGACACTTCCTCTCCAACCACCAGCAGCGGCTGCGTCGGCGCCTCCATATTGAAGATGCGTCCGTCTACCGTTCTCGCGTACAGCTGATCGCCGCCAAGAAACAGTGTCATCGCCCCGCCGTCGCCGATCGCCTCATACAGCCGGATCCCGAACACGTCGCGCAGGGCCGTTAGCAGGCGACGAAGACGAGGTATTGAAAAACCGCGACGACGGAGGTCGGCGAGCACCTGGAGTTCGATCACGTCGATTGCCGTGTAGCGGCGTTCGGTAAAACCGCCCGCTTCGGTGCGCTGGGTCGCCCGCGCCGCGGTGAACACCCGACGCGAATCCCACCACTGCAGCTGACGGGCCGTCAATCCGGTCAGCGCGGCCACTTCGCGCGACGTGTAGAACTTCTTCAGTCGGAGGCTCACAGGCCGAACCGCCGCGGTTGCAGGAGCGCCAGGTCGCCATCGGTCTTCCCCTCGAGCACGAGGTCGGCGACAAGACGCGCCGTGAGGGGTGCGAGCAGGACGCCGTTACGATAATGCCCCGTGGCGTAGAACACCTGCGGCATTGTCGGCGAAGCGCCGACGGCCGGCAACTCGTCGGCTGTCTTCGGGCGCAGGCCGACGCGCACCTCCTCGAACGCGGCGCCGAGCAACGCGGGCATCAGGGTCAGGGCGCCGTCGAGCAGTCCCTGCACGCCGGATGCGGTGGCGCGCTCGTCGAAGCCGACGTCCTCCATGGTCGCGCCGACGAGTACGGCGCCATCCCGACGTGGCACGAGGTAACACCTGGGACCCCAGATCACATGCGACGCCGGACGTTCGGGCATCCGCAGCTGCAGGAGCTGGCCGCGAATCGGCTTCAAGACGTCCGGCGCGGCGCGGACGCCGTCAACACTGGTTGACCAGCTCCCGGCCGCGACGATCACGGCGTCACTTTCGATGACCTCGCCGGTCGTCCGCACGCGTGCCGCTGCGCCACCCTCAACCGCCAGAGCGGATCCCACGTCGAAGGTCGCGCCGTGGCGCATGGCTGCGGCGACGAGCGCGCGTGTGAGATCGCCGGCAGCAATGTAGCCCTGACCGGCAATCCGGAGACCGCCGGCGGCCGTCGCGGTTACTTGCGGTTCAACCCGCCGGAGTTCGACGGCATCGAGCAGGTCGTGGGAGACATGAGCGTCCGCGAGCGCGCGCGCCGCGCTTTTCAGCTGGTTTCCTTCGTCAAGCGAGAGCGCAATCTGGATCGTCCCGTTGCGTTCGTACTCGATCTCCTGCCCGCCGTCGCTGGCGACGCGCGCGAGAAACTCGTCGTACAGGGCAAGGCTTCGAAGGCCGAGCGCGAGCAGTGTCGGGTCGTGGCCTTCGATGTGGGGAGCCAGAATGCCCGCTGACGCGCGGGTGGCGCCGCCGCCAGGGACGCGGCTGTCGAGCACGCGCACACGTGCTCCGCGCGCCGCGCATTCGTAGGCGATGGCGGAACCGATCACACCAGCACCCGCGATGGTGATGTTCACATCGCTAGTCTAGTGGGTAGTTGGTAGTGCGGACGAGCAGGCAAGAGCGTGTCGGATAGTTGGTAGTCCGCAGGCTTTCCTGCGAGCTACCAACTACCGACTACGAACTAAAAGTTAAACCGGAGACCGACGTTCACATCACGAGCCTGGCTGACGCCGGTCGCCTGACCGAAGAAGCGCGAGGAGAGGTTCCCGGTGTAGCCCTGTGGCGACACGTGGTTGAGCACGTTTGTCGCTTGGGCGAAGATTTCCATGCTGTAGCGCGAGTTGTTGTTCCCCTGATTGCCGCCGCCACGGTTGCCGCCAAAGCCACCCTGGCCGCCCTGACCGCCGCCGGCGAATCCGCCGCCGCCCTGCTGCGCGAAGTTGACGCCATTGCCCTGCGCGCGACCGGGTGTCGCCGCGGTCGGCAGGCGACCGAGGTTGACGCGCTTGTTGACGTTGAGGTTGAGACTCCACGTCCAGTCGCCACGCAACGAGTTGCGCGTCACGCCGAAGGGCCGATCGTTGAATGCGCCGTCGTTGTTGTCGTCGAACCCGGTCGTCAGGTTGTAGGGCACCCCCGACTGCACCTGGAAGTTCGGGGTGACCCTGATGCCATAAACCAGGGGCACGGTCCCCTGAGCCTGGAATCGATGACGGATGTCTTGGCGGGACGGCCCCCAATCCACATCGGGGTTGAGATTGTTCGAAGGCAGCGACGTGGCCCCGTCTGCGAAGTTCTTCTCCTGGCCAAGCTGATAGCTGAACCGGACCTGCGACTGTTGTTGGCGAACGAGCAGACGGAAATTGGCTTGAACCGTCAAGCGGTCGCTTTGCGTCCGCCCGGTTGACTGGAACTGCGTGATGTCGCCGAACGCTGGATTCGGACGGATGCCATTGACCGGTGCGTTGATGTTGATCGAGCGCATCGTCTGACGACCACGAAGCATCTGATACGAGGTCTGCAGAGTCAGGAACGATGTCAGCTGACGATCGTAGCTGAGCGACGCCTGGTGCACACGCGGCATGTCCAGATTGTCGGCCGCCTGGATCCGGCCGCTCGGCGCGATCGCGATGCCAACCGCGAGCGGATCGAACGACTGGCCGGCCGCCGCACAGTAGTTGTTCAGTGCCGAGCAGGTGATACGGATGTCCTGGACCGTGATGCCATCTACACGCAAAGTCTGTGAGTAGAGGTTGGAGTCATACCAGTCGTAGAACAACCCATAGCCGCCCCGCACTGCTGACCTCTGACTGCCGAACGGTGCCCAACTGAACCCGAGGCGGGGCATCAGATTGAACTTGTTGTCGATGCGCGACTGCGCCTCGTTGCGGACTCCGAAGCCGAGCGACAAGTCCCGGTGAATGCGGTATTCGTCTGACCAGTACATCCCGAACTGTGTCTGGTTGTAGTCGATGTCGAGCGTGCCAATCCGCTGCGAGAAT
This sequence comes from Vicinamibacterales bacterium, assembly GCA_035647075.1. GTDB lineage: Bacteria > Acidobacteriota > Vicinamibacteria > Vicinamibacterales > UBA2999 > Gp6-AA40. Next base: position 14,112 of record DASROF010000035.1, read on the forward strand.
TGCATCGGCAGGTTGGCGTTGTAGTCCTCGATCGTCCGGTAAGTCCATGTGCCATCGGCGTTGCGCTGATCGAAGCTCGAATACCGGGAGTGATCAACGAGAACGCCGACGCGCATCTGATGCTTCGTACCGATGTTGAAGTCGAAGTTGTCGGCGATTTCGATCCGGTTCGTCGCCCCATTGCTGTTGACGCCGGCGCCGCCGCTGTTGAACGCGTCCAGCACGTTGATCGTCGGTCCGCCGGTGAGGGACGACGACTCGTTGGTGTTGTGGTTCACCTGAACGCGGAATTCGTGCAACTTCGAGCCACCGACGATCCCCTGAATCCGGAATCGATACTGGGTGGAGTCATTTGTGCCGTTCGTGGCGCGTTCGGGCAGCGTAAACCCGCCGATGCCGTTATTCAGATTCTCATTCTCGGTGTGCTGAACGTTGAACAACAGTCCCTGGTTGTTGTTGATGGAGTGCTCCATCCCGAACTGAAAACCCTTCTGATCGGTCGTTGAGCGGGCCGCCGCATCGATCCGGTTCCCGAACGGGTCAATTGCAATGATCGGGCTGGAGTTGTAGTTGTTTCTCCCGTTGACGTTGAGGCTGAATCCGGTTCTGCCCTGCTTGATCGGCCCGCGGATGGTGAACTGAACGTTCCGCTCCTGATTTGGCTGCTCAACCGTCTGCTGCGGCTGCCGAGCGTTGAACTTGTCGCCGCCAAACTGCGTCTGGACCTGGCCCTGCCAGTTGGTATTCGGACGCGTGACGATCTCGATTTGCGAACGGCCAGCGTCGTGATTGTCGGCCGCGTAATTGTTCTGACGGAACCGGATCGACCGGATCTGGTCGCGGCTCGGCAACCGGCCGCCAGAGAAGCCATTCATGAAGAACGTCGCTCCACCGGGTCCAGCCATCTGCGCCAGGACGTCAGCGAGTTCATCCGGATCGTCCGGCAGCGCGTCAATTTCTTCCTGCGAAAGCGAAAACGACGACGTGCTTCGTGCTGCTTCAGGAGCGGTCGCATCGTTGACCTGAACCTCCGCCTTGAAGCCTTCGATGTGCAGCGTGACGATCTGGTTCTGCGCACCACGCTTCAGATTCAGCGGCGCCTCGAACGGAATGAATCCCGGGAACTCCACGTGAACAACGACATCGCCAGGAGTCAGTCCCGGCGAGATCGCGAGGCCCTTCTCGTCGGACTTGTAGCTCACCGGCTTAACCCCGGCGGTTTTCGACGTGATGGTGACGTCGGCCATCGGAATGCCAGCGCCGGTGTCATCCACAATCACGAGGCGTAGCGACGCCTGGTTCTGGTTCGCGTTGTTCTGGGCGAACGACGGGGTCGCCGCACACAGCGCCAGCGCGCCGGCCGTAAGAGCGCCGAAAAGAAGTCGTTTCATTTTTTGAATGTGTCCGCTTTGAGGGTCGGGTTGACCTTGTAGCTCTTGATTTCCCACTCTTCCGTCACTTGATCGCCGGCGCCGCGAGCCATCAGATGCGGCAGCTTGATGCCGTTCACGACTTTGTAGTCCGACAGATACATGCGCAGCGTCGTCGGCTTCGAGAGCTCGTCGGCGCTCACGACCTTGGCGCCCTGCTGCGGTTGATTGCCGCGGTTTCCACCGAAGAAGCCGCCGCGTCCGCCACGCCCGCGCCCGCGAAACCCGATACGCCCTGCCAACTGCGCGATCGGATCCTGCGCGACTCCGGTCCACGTCAACATCAACGGCATGTACGTCTTCGTGTCGATCAGGATCCGCACGGGATTGCCGTCGGGAACATCCATCTCGAGCACTTCAGCGGTCGCTTGCGGCGACGCGGCCTGACCGACATACCTGACGGGCCGGTCGGTGGTCATCAGAATCGCCAGGATGACTCGCGCCACTTCCGTCTGACGGCCAGCCAGCTGTGCCTGTTCCGCCGCCGCCTTCGCAGCCGGGTCAACCGGTGCCGCGTTGGCCTGCGGCTGTTGCTGGTTTGGGAACCCGCCACCCCGATTGCCGCCGCCCCGGTTGCCGCCACCGTCATCGCCGAAGTTCGTAATGCCGCTGAACTTCTGGTCTTGCCACGCCTCGGTACCGTTCAGCCCCTCGACGATGTCGATTGCGGCGTTGCCGAGGATGATCGATTCCTTGCGCAGGTATTTGGCGGGCATCTCCACGGAGATGGTGAGATCGCCCTCGAGATTCACGTCGGTCGCGCCGCGTCGCGCGATGCCCTTGATCTCGAGTGTCTTGATCGCGGCGAGCTTGTCTTCGCCGCCGAGCGCCTTGCGCGCCTCCGACAGGATCGACTGCGCCAGGGTTGCCGCGGCGGCATTGTTGGCCTTCGTGGCGGGCTGGGCCGGGCTCGGTGCCTGGCCCGCGTACACCGACATCGCAACGGCCGCGACGACGACGGACAGACCTCCGACGCGCTTGAATTTCATTGCGCCATTATTCCCGTCGGTCCTGGAACCGTCGTTAAAGCGGAGCAAAGAGTTTGTTAAGAATGTAAAAGCTTCAAAATCAGCGTGTTACGGGGATTTTCCGGTGCTATATTCCGCCCAGTGAAGATGAAATGGCCGTCCGCGCCCAAGGTGCTGACCGCCCTCCTTGTTGTGCTGCTCCCGGTGCTGGCATTTATGCAGTACCGCTGGGTCGGCCAGGTCAGCGAGGGCGAGCGCGAGCGCATGGAGCGCAACCTCGAAACGGCTGCCGACCAGTTCCGCAACGCCTTCGACGGCGAGATCTTTCTCGCCATGCGGGAGCTTCAGGCCAGTACGAACGCAGCTCGAGACGGCTCGAGCCCGAACTACTCGCTGCGCTACACAAGCTGGTTGAACAACTCCGACCACCCGCAAATCGTCGCGGACATCTACCTCGTCGACGTTGAAGGTGGGCACCTGCGGCTGCGTCGATTCAACAGCACGACTCACGTGTTTGATCCGAGCCTCTGGCCCGAGGTCATCGATCGTCTCCGACAGGACTTCGAGCGAGCGTACACGTCGTTCCAGGCACAGAAGGCACCGGAACCCGGACGCTTTGCCAGCGCCGACGAGTCGTTGATCGTCCTCGGCTTGCAGAATTTCGAAGGCGCCCGGCCCGGCGCACGCGTCGCCAGGCCCGGCCCGCCCATGTTCGGGTTCACGGTGATTCAGCTCGACGAGTCGTATCTGCGGGGTCAGATGATCCCCGCGCTCGTCGATAAACACTTCTCGCGTTCTGGCGGCGACATGTTCCGCGTCGCGGTCGTTGGCGATGGCGAATCGAAGCGCGTGCTCTATCGCTCGAGCCCGGATGCCACGACGGAGGCGAAGCTCTCCGACGTGTCGGTGCCGCTGTTCCCCAATCTCGGTCGATTCCGCAACACCCGAGGCCGCGGTCAAGAAGACGTGCAGGGTCGCTGGCGCCTCGTGGTGCAGCACCAGAGCGGATCGCTCGACGCAGCCGTCGGCACGATTCGCCGCCGGAATCTGGCCATCAGCTCCGGCATCCTGCTGCTCCTGACGTTCGCGGTCGTCATGCTGACCGCAACCTCGCGGCGTGCGGAAAAACTTGCCCAGCAGCAGATGGAGTTCGTCGCCGGCGTGTCGCACGAGCTGCGCACACCAGTGGCGGTGGTGCGATCGGCAGCGGAAAATCTCTCCTCTGGGGTCGTCAGCGGCGATCGTGTCAAACGCTACGGTCAGATGATTGAGGCAGAAGCGCGGCGGCTCGGCGACATGGTCGAACGCGTGCTCCAGTACGCCGGCATTGAATCAGGCTTCAACACCGCGGCGCGCGTGCCGTTGTCGCCCACCGAGATCATCGAGTCCGCTGTCGATAGTGCCCTCCCCCTGGTCGGTCCCGGCGAGGTCACCGTGCATCGCGAGATCGCCTCGGATCTGCCCATCGTCATCGGCGACGCGACTGCCCTTCGTTCAGCGGTGCAGAACCTCGTGGCGAATGCGGTCAAGTATGGCGGCCGCGACCGATGGGTCGGCATCCGCGCACAGCACGTTCGCGAGCGCCGGCGCTCCGAGGTTCGCATAACGGTCAGCGATCACGGTCCCGGCATTCCGGCGGCCGATCTGCCGCACATCTTCGAGCCGTTCTATCGCGGCGCAGATGCGATCGAGCGGCAGATTCAGGGCCACGGGCTCGGACTCTCCCTCGTCCGCCGGATCGTGGTGGCGCACGGCGGCAAGGTCAGTGTGTCCACCCGGCCGGGCGCCGGCACGTCGTTCACGATCACGTTGCCGGGCGCCGCGGCGGATACGAGCGCGAGTCCGGTGGCTACCGAAATGCGCGCCGGTGCGCATTCATAGAAATTGAAGTCTCACGCCCCACTAACCAAACCCCAACGCCTGCCGCACACGTCTAATGGGAGCGCCGGGGGACACCCTGAGAGGCTAGGATTGGGAACAGACTCTCCGGAAGTCACGTTTGGAAATATCGAATCCGGGATTTCGTCTATGAGCCGTCTGCTGCTAGTTGAGGATGAGCCGGGTCTGGTCATGACGCTGACCGACCGCCTGATGGCCGAAGGCTATGACGTCGAGAGCGCGACCGACGCGCCGAGCGGGCTGGAGATGGCCACGAGCGGTTCGTTCGACGCGATCCTCCTCGACGTGATGCTGCCCGGCGGTAACGGTATGGACGTCTGTCGAACGCTGCGCCAGCGCGGACTGCAGACCCCCATCCTGATGCTGACTGCCAAGGGCCAGGTCGTCGACAAAGTCGTTGGCCTGAAGCTCGGCGCCGACGATTACCTGGTCAAGCCGTTCGAGATGGCGGAGCTTCTGGCCCGAGTCGAAGCGCTGATCCGTCGCTCGGCAACGAAGGACGCTGCCGCGGCGCCGACTGCCGACAGCTATCGCTTCGGCGACATCTCAGTGGATTTCCGGAAAGCCGAAGTCAACAAAGCGGGGCAGCCGCTCGACCTCTCCGCGCGCGAATTCAAGCTGCTCAAGTACTTCGTGGAGCATCGCAGCGCGGCACTGACGCGCGATGAGTTGCTGAACGAAGTGTGGGGCTACAACGCGATGCCATCAACGCGGACGGTTGACGTCCACGTCGCCTGGCTGCGGCAGAAGCTCGAAGACAACCCGCGCCATCCGCAGTACATCCTCACGGTGCACGGGCTGGGCTATAAGTTCGTCGGCTAGAACGTCCGAATCCCGGGCGTTCGACGTCCGGACGTTCAGTGTTCGACGGTGACAACCACCGGATCGTGGACGCGAACTGTGACCGGCGTTCCAGCCGGCAACGTCGCCGCATTGCGCCCTCCAGCAGCAACCGCTCCAGAGCCAGCACCGGCACCCACAATGGTGCCGATCGCCGCACCCTTCCCGCCGCCGAGGATTCCACCGATGATTGCGCCGCCGATCGCGCCGCCGCCGATCTTCGCCGCGCTCTCGTTCGTCGGCGAATCACCTTCGCGATAGATTGTCTCGGTCTGGATCGGCACGCGCGTACCATCCGCCAGCACAATCGACGTAAAGCGCACGCCAAGACGCGCGCGATCCTTCAGCCGACCGCCGCGATCGACGGTGGTGACTTCACCATTCGCTCGTGAGCCAGCCGGGATAGCCACGCGATTGCCAACCTTGACATCGCGCGTCACTCTTGCGACAACCGCATCTTCCACTCGTGCACGCTCGGTGCTGATCGCCGTTTCAATCTCGAGGCCGATCACAGAATCCGCCGCGATCACCAGCTCGTCGTACAGCGGCCCGACGGGCTCAACGTTGCGCGACGCTTCGTTGTTGACGATGCGTGGCGGCTCGACGACTTCGACCGCGGGCGGAAGCGTCGCCTTGGGCGCTTCGGCGACGCTCGCCGAAGGCGTGGGAGCGGAAGGAGGCGCGCTCACCCGAGCCGGTTGATTCCTGCGGCGCTCTGTGGGAACCGCCGCTCTCGGCCCGCCCACCCGGGCGGGCGTCGGCGCCGGTGCGACAGCCTCCGCCGGAGGAGCCTCAGGCACATCGTTAACCACGGCTTCAGACTGCTCAACTGGCCCAGTCGGGGCGGCGGTTGAAGCGAGTGCGCTCGACTGCCCGGCCGTAACCGCAGCAGGCTCACTCTTCGACGCGATGTAGGCGCCACCTGCGCCTGCGGCTATACCGGCACCGACGAGGAATCCGACTGCCGCTTTGCTGATCACCATTTCGAGCAACTCCTCAAGCCGAGCCAGAGCAAGGCCTGTGCCTCTAAACGAACCAGATTCAGGCCTATTTTCGCGCGTTTGTGGCTGGGGTGACGCCCGCTTTCGTGGACTGTCCTCTGACGCACAAAGGACAGGAACAGCCCGAGCACCAGTCGCGAGGCCGAAAAGCCTTACGAGCTCTGTCGTAAACGTTTGATTTTAAAGGTTTTGGATCAGCTCGAAGCGCCTTCTCGGGTATGTCGATTGCTAGTTCATCCTGGACCGGACGTGTGGGTCCGGCAAGGGGAGGGAATCGAGATGCTGAAGAAATGCGTGATGTTCGCGGCGGTGGCGCTGATGCTGGCGCCGGGCGCGGCAAACGCGGACTGGTTGTTCACACCAAACATCGGAGCCGGGTTCGGTGGAGCAGCCAGCGGACGGGAGCACCTTACTTACGGCGCATCCATCGGGTGGATGGGCGCCGGCGTCTTCGGCTGGGAAGCCGATTTCGCCTATACGCCAGAGTTCTTCGAAGCTGACGACGACAGCATCGACCTGTTCGACAGCAGCAATGTCACGACCATGATGGTCAATGCCATCATCGGCGTGCCGGTCGGAGGCACCCATGGCGGCGGGTTCCGGCCGTACTTTACTGGCGGTGTCGGAATGATGTCGTCGAATGTGACCGGCGCAGAGTCGCTGTTCGAGGTGACCAACCACGAGTTGGGCTTTAGCCTCGGCGGCGGCGCCATGGGATTCGTCAGCGATCACGTGGGCTTCCGTGGCGATCTCCGCTACTTCAGACAGTTCACCGATCCGGAGCCGGACAACGAGTTCGATATCGGGCTCGGCGACCTGGACTTCTGGCGCGCGACGGCGGGCATTACGTTCCGCTGGTAATCACGAAGTCACGAAAGGGAACGGAGGGGACGAAGACAATCCTTCGTGCTCTCCGATAACAGGCCACGAACAGTCGAGGATCGCGTTTTTCTTCGTGATCTTCGACCTCTTCGTGGCCTTCGTGTTAAGAAATCGCAAAATTCCTTCGCGTTCTTCGATCCCTTCGTGGTCTTCGTGTGTTCTAGGATACAATTCGACGTTTCAGGGGAGCGGCGATTTCACCGACTTGATGGGCCGCCCGGTTATCCCTGACATCTATCTAAGTCGCGAACCCGGGCCCGCGACTGAGTGAATCGTGCGGGCCCTATTTGTTTCTGAGGAGCATCATGTCGCGTTTTACGTTCACGTCAGAATCCGTGTCCGAAGGTCACCCCGACAAGGTCTGCGATTACATCTCTGACTCCATCCTCGACGCTTGTCTGTCGCAGGATACGAAGAGCCGGGTGGCGTGCGAAACGCTCGTCAAGAGCGACACGGTGGTCCTCGCCGGCGAGATCACCACGAACGCCACGCTCGACTACGACAAGATCGTGCGACAGGCGGTCAAGGAAATCGGCTACACGGACTCCACGGAGCCGTTCTGCGACACCACGCTGAAGCTGATCTCGCTCATCACCCGCCAGTCGAACGAAATCTCGCAGGGCGTGACCGAGGCGACCAGCCAGAGCGGCGACCAGGGCGCAGGCGACCAGGGAATCATGTTCGGCTACGCGACCGACGAATCAGCCGAGATGATGCCGCTGCCGATTCTCCTCGCGCACAAGCTGACGAAGGGGATGGCCGACGATCGCAAGGCCGGGAAGGTCGACTTCCTGCGCCCCGACAGCAAGTCGCAGGTCTCGCTCACCTATGACGGCAACGATCCGAAGGAAGTCACCGCCGTCGTCATCTCCACACAGCACAGTCCAGCAGCCGACCAGAAGCGGATCACCGAGTACGTCCGCGAGGATCTCGGACCGCGCACGCTCGGTCAGTGGTGGAACAACAAGCTCACGCTCTATGTGAACCCGACCGGCAGCTTCATTCACGGTGGCCCGTCGGCCGACGCCGGCGTCACCGGCCGCAAGATCATCGTCGACAGCTACGGCGGCTGGGGCCGTCACGGCGGCGGCGCGTTCAGCGGCAAGGACCCGTCGAAGGTTGATCGCAGCTCAGCCTACTTCTGCCGGTACGTCGCGAAGCAGGTTGTGGCGTCGGGCCTCGCGAAGAAGGCTGAAATCCAAGTCGGCTACGCGATCGGCATGGCCAAGCCGGTATCGGTGAAGGTCGATACCTTCAACACCGGTGACGAGCGCGCCGCCGCGGAGTTCGTGATGAACGCGTTCGACTTCCGTCCGCGCGCGATTATCGACAAGCTCGACCTGCTGCGTCCGATCTACCGCCAGTCGACCAACTACGGACACTTCGGCCGCTTGGGCCTGCCGTGGGAAGCCGTCGAGAAAGCGGCAGCCGTCGCCAAGTAGAAGGGCTAAGGCCTAAGGGCTAAGGCCTAAGGCCTAAGTAGGGCACCCCTTTTAGGGGTGCCCTTTTTTTGTTTAGGGCAAAACGTCGTCCGGCACGCCCGCGGCGATGACGTTTCCCTCATCGAGCACAATCGCGTAGTCGGCGATGGCGCGCGCTTCCTCCGGGGAATGCGTCACGTAGACCAAGGGCACGCGCAGTTCATCACGGATGGCCACCAGGGTATCGAGAATCAAACGGCGTCTCGCCAGATCGACCGCCGCAAGCGGCTCATCCAGCAACAACACATCGGGTCCCGAGTAGAGCGCACGCGCGAGCGCGACTCGCTGCCGCTCGCCACCGGACAGTCCGCTGACTTTCCGATCCATCAGCGTGGTCAGGCCGAGAAGCTGATCGAGATCGGGCATGTCGATGTGGCGACGCCGCGGCTGGGCGTAGGTGACGTTCCGCCGCACATCGAGATGTGGGAACAGCAGGACGTCCTGGGGAACGTAGCCGACGTGACGATCACGCACGGGGACATTCGTGTGGGTATCGGTATCGCAAAGAATCCGACCACATACCGTGATTCGCCCATGCTTCGGCGAGCGCAGGCCGGCGATTACCTCGAGGATCGTCGTCTTGCCGGAGCCGGAGGGGCCGAAGAGTGCGATGGCTCGGGCCGCGATCTCGAGGTCAGCGGCGACCGTGAACGCGCCCTGCGTCATCAGGAAGCGAAGCTCGAACTGGGGAGGCATGCGGGTCGCAGCGTCAGCCATCAGTCGACGCGCGCCAGTCGATTGGCGATGAGCGCGGCACCAAAAGCGAGCGTCACGGAAACAGCAAGCAGTGACGCCGCGCGCGCATCCTGCCCGGTTTCTGTGTAGGTGTAGATTCCGACCGCCAGCGTCCGCGTGCGCCCCGGAATGCTGCCAGCGACGACAATCGTGGCGCCAAACTCGCCGAGCGCGCGCGTGAACCCGAGCAGTGCTCCAGCGAGGATATTGCGAGACGCCAGCGGGAGCGTCACCGTCGTGAACACGCGCCACGGGCGCGCGCCAAGGGTCTCCGCCATCTGCTCGTAACGCTTCGTGACCTGCTCGAATCCTGCTCGTGCCGTCCGCACGAGCAGCGGCAGTCCCATGATGGCCATCGCCAGCACGACGGCCGCCGGCGTGAACACGATTTCGATCCCGAACGGCGCAAGGGCACGTCCCACCGGTCCTCGCCGTCCCACGAGCCAGAGCAACATCAACCCGGTCGCGACCGGCGGCATGACCAACGGAAGAGATGCGAGCGTCTCAACGATCGCTTTGCCTCTGAACTGGTGGCGCGCCAGTACCCAGGCGAGGCCGATGCCGGGTGGGAGCATCACGACAGTCGCCACCAGCGCAGCCAGGGTCGTGAAGACAGCGATGTCCAGGATCTCGGTCTGCATGCTCTACTCGGGAACGCTCACTGGCCCAGCGGAATGAATCCCGCGCCTTTGAAAATTCCGGCTGCCTCCGTCCCGCGCAGCCATGCCAGCAGGCGCGTCGCGCCTTCGCGATTGCGGCCGCTGCGGATGACGGCGGCCGGATAGATGATGCGCGGGCCCTCGGCCAGCGGAATGGCAAGTGCCAAAGACGCCCGATGTGCCGCGTTGAGGTCGGTGCGGTAGACGATCGCCGCGTCCGCTGCGCCGTTTTCCACCGCGGCGAGCGCGAGCCGCACGCTGGCTGTGGGAACGATCTTTCCGGACACGGCGGGCCAGATACCGAGTTGTTGTAGATGCGCCTTCGCGTACACGCCAGCGGGAACCGCTGCCGGATCACCGATCGCAATGCGCCGGAAGGCGGCATCCGTCAGCTCGCGGGCAGATCGGAGGGTGCGTGGCCGATCGGCTGGAACGACAACTGCCAGTTGATTCGACAGCAGGTCCACCGTCGTGTTGGCGACGACCTCCTCACGGATGGTGCCCATCTGCGCTTCGTCGGCGCTGATGAACAGGTCCACCGCTGCACCGGCGGCGATCTGCCGTGCCAGCGTGTTCGACGCGCCGGTGTTGACGACGACGCGAGTGCCCGTGCGCATCTCGTAGATGCGCGCGATGGTGCCCATGACGTCCGCAAGGCTGGCCGCGGCCGAGACCAGCACCTCGGGACGCTGCGCCGGAAGCGGTACGACGGTCGCTATGACCAGAGCGAAGGTGGCCCACCACCTGAGCATCAGACTAATTTAGTATGATTCAAGCTGAAATGGCTAACGATTCAAGGCGCTTAATGACGCCGAGGGCCGCCGCTGACCGGCTGGGCGTGAGTTACTCCACTTTCAAGCAGTGGATCTACAAGGGATCGGTCCGCACGGTGCGAACGAGCGGGGGCCACCACCGCATTGCCGAAACCGAGGTCGAGCGGCTGCTGTCGGCAACGGGCCGCGTGCCGAAGGGACGCGTGTCGACCCGCCCGGCGTCCGGAGTGCTGGTGTCGTTGAGCGGCCGCAACCAACTGCGGGGGATCGTCGACGAAGTCCGCGTCGAGGGACTGCTGGCGCAGGTCCGGCTGCGGATCGGCGACCAGCGGCTGACGGCCGTGATCACGCGCGATGCCATTGAGGCGCTGAAGCTGAAACGCGGACAGCCGGCGCTGGCCGTGATCAAGTCCACCGAGGTCATGATCGGCCTGGAATCGTAGCCAGCCGGATCCGCCCTTTGACGAGATCGCCTCGAATCAGCTACCCTGATCGTCTCGTGAGCTCAGGTCTCCACCGCGCGCATCATCATCACCACGGCCATCACGGCTGCCCGGCCGGACTGCGCGCGTAGAGGACACTCGGCTCACACGACCCCGAATCCCTGAACGACCTGCAGCCCCGCCGGAAAGATGTGGCGGGGTTTTGTTTTGTACGGCGGACAAACTTACAAGTGGCGAGTGACAAGTCGCAAGTAAGTTTCAACTTGGCACTTACTTGTCACTTGTGACTCGTTACTTATGGACTTTTCAAAGTTTGGCGGATTGATTCCAGCGGTGGTGCAGGACGATGCGACCGGTGACGTGTTGATGGTGGGCTTCATGAACCAGGAGGCCTGGGACATCACGCGGCAGACCGGCTACGTGACGTTTTACAGCCGCACACGCAACAAGCTGTGGACCAAGGGCGAGACGTCGGGCAACCGGCTCGCGGTGCGCGACATCCTCATCGACTGTGACGAGGACACCGTGCTGGTGAAAGCCGAGTGCCTCGGCGACGCCAGGGTCTGCCACACAGGCGAGCGCACCTGCTTTTTCCAGCGCGCGGAAGGCGTGACGATTCCATGAAGCTCAAACTCGGAATCCCCAAGGGCTCGCTGCAGGACTCGACGATCCAGTTGTTCCAGCGCGCCGGCTTCACGATTTACGTGAGCACTCGCTCCTACTTTCCATCGGTCGACGATCCCGAGATCGAATGCATGCTGATTCGCGCGCAGGAGATGGCGCGCTACGTGTGCGACGGCGTGCTCGACGCCGGGCTGACCGGCCAGGACTGGATTCGAGAACACAGTCTGGGTGGCTCGTCGAAGCACTCGCTGACCAGCATCGCCGATCTGATTTACGCCAAGCAGAGCTTCGGCAAGGTGCGCTGGGTGCTGGCGGCGCCAGAGGACTCCCGCTTCAAGCAACCGAAGGATTTCGAAGGCGCGACGATCGCGACGGAACTGGTGCGCGTCACGAAGGCGTACTTCGACGCGCTGAACGTGAACGTGAACGTCGAGTTCTCGTGGGGCGCCACTGAGGTCAAGCCGCCGGTGCTCGCGGATGCGATCGTCGAGGCCACCGAGACGGGCTCGACGCTCCGCGCCAACCGGCTGCGGATCATCGACACCGTGATGGAGTCGAACACGCAGCTGATCGCGAACGATGCCGCGCTTGCGGACCCCTGGAAGCGGACCAAGATCGAGAACATCGCCCTGTTATTGCGCGCGGCGATCGAAGCGCAGGGCCGCGTCGGCCTGATGCTCAACGTCAGGCGGGCCGACCTTCCCAAGATCCTGGCGCTGCTGCCGGCGCTGCAGCGTCCGACGATCTCATCGCTGAGCGATGAGGACTGGGTTGCCGTCAACACCATCATCGAGGAGAAGACGGTCCGCGACCTGATCCCGAAGGTCAAGGCAGCCGGGGGCCAGGGGATTGTCGAATATCCGCTCAACAAGATCGTTGTCTAGTTGGCTAGTTGGCTAGTTCGTAGCTGGTCGTAGTTGTGGCTTCCGCCTTCGGGCGGAAGAAGAACGCGGAATGATCAGAATCGTTGAATCGTCGAATCGTCGTGCGGTGAGAGCTCTGCTCTCCCCGGCACGGACACGGGACGCGGCCACCGAGCGTCGCGTCGCAGAGATCGTGTCTGCCGTTCGGCGCGACGGCGATCGAGCGCTGACCCGGTATGCCCGTGAACTCGATGGCCTCTCCGGCGCGATCGAAGTCTCCCGTGACGAAATGCGCCGGGCGGCGCGAGAGGTGCCGGCGTCGGTGCGGGCCGCGATTCGCACCGCGGCGCGACACATCCGGACAGTCGCCAGGCGTCAGGTACCACGCGGATGGCGCGCTCGCGTGACGGCGGGTGTCACGGTCGAACAGCGCGTCGTGCCGCTCGATCGCGTCGGCTGCTACGTGCCGGCCGGCCGCTATCCCCTTCCCTCGTCCTTGCTGATGACGGCGATACCGGCGGCTGCCGCCGGGGTCGAAGAGGTCGTCGCCGTCTGTCCACGACCTGCGCCGGTCGTCATGGCAGCCGCACTGGAAGCTGGCGTCTCGCGTCTGTTCCGCGTTGGCGGCGCACACGCCGTTGCCGCGCTCGCCTACGGAACCGACACCATCCCTCGCGTGGACAAGATCGTCGGGCCGGGTAATCGCTATGTCGCAGCTGCAAAGGCGCTCGTGGCCGCGGACTGCGGCATCGACTTCTATGCCGGCCCTACGGAAATTGTGATTGTCGCTGCGCGCGGGCCGGCCAGCTGGATCGCCGCTGATTTGATTGCGCAGGCCGAGCACGACCCTGACGCCCGGGCCGTGTTCATCACGCCGAGCCGCAAGCTCGCCGAACAGGTCGTAGCTGAGGTTGCCGCCCAACTGCCTGAGACCGGCCCGGCACGCGCCGCCCTCAAGTCGCACGGCGGCGTCATCGTCACGAAGACCGCCGCGGAGGCCGTCGCGCTCGCGAACACGGCGGCACCCGAGCACCTCGTCGTGGACGATGAGCGAATGGCAAAGCAGGTGCGTTGCACCGGATCGTTGTTCGTGGGCGCGTGGACCGCGCAAGTCGCGGGCGATTACGCAATCGGCTCGAACCACGTGCTGCCGACGGCCGGTGCCGCCCGCGTTCGCGGGGGACTGTCGGCCGCGGACTTCGTCCGCCAGATCACAGTCCAGCGTCTGACAGCCGCAGGTCTGCGCCGCATCGGCCCGACGGTGATCGACCTTGCGACAGCTGAAGGGCTGTCCGCCCATGCGGCCTCCGTCGCCATTCGGATGAAAGGAACGCGATCGTGACGTCGTCCTCACGCCTGCAGGGCTATCCCGATCCAGGTCCGGGCTTGCGATTGCACCTCAACGAGAACACCGGCGGCTGCTCGGCCAAGGTGCTGGACGCGATCCGCCGTGTCGATCCGCGTGACGTGTCGACGTACCCGTCCTATCCGGAACTGGTTGGCGCATGTGCGCAGCACTTCGGCGTCGACCCGGACTGGATGCTGCTGACCAACGGCCTCGACGAAGGCATCCTGATGGCCGCTGTCGGCCACATCGCGCGCGCCCGCCTGCATGACGCGGAGACCATCGTGCCGCTGCCCGCTTTCGATCCGTACCCGAACGCGACGGCGGCGGTCGGCGCAACCGCGATCCGGATCCCGCCGGAACCGGGGTACGTGTTTCAGACTGAGGCCGTGCTGCGCGCGATCACGCCGCGCACGCGGATGATCTTTCTGAACACGCCCAACAACCCGACGGGCCAGTTGATTCCGCACGCCGACCTGCGGCGTATTGCCGCTGCGGCGCCGGGCGCAGTCGTGCTGATCGACGAGGCGTACATCGAGTTCGGCGGCGAGAGTTTTCTGCCGGAACTCGCTGCTCATCCGAACGTGCTCATCGGCAGGACTTTCTCGAAGGCGTACGGGCTCGCGGGGATGCGCGTCGGCATTGTCATCGGCCAGCCGGCGGCGCTCGATCCAGTCAGGATCGTCACACTGCCGTTCAACATCAACGGTGTGGCAATTGCCGCCACCCGTGCTGCGCTTGACGACCCGGAGTTTCTGCCGGCCTATGCCCGTCAGGTCGACGAATCACGGAAGCGGATCTATGCGGCGTGTGATCGGCTCGGGCTCACCTACTGGCGCAGCGCGGCGAATTTCGTCCTGGTCCGCGTCGGCGACACCGTCGCCCCGTTCGTTCAGGCGATGGCCGCACGCAATGTCCACGTCCGCGATCGATCGAAGGATCCCGCGACAGCGGGGTGTATCAGGATCACGGCCGGCATCCTTGAACACACCGACAGAGCGATTGACGCGCTGGAGTCAGTGGTAGGGAGCGTGCGATGAAGGCAACCGCGAAGGCCGGGAACAGGACGGCCACAAAGCGATCGAAGAGCACGAAGCAGGGCGGTCAGGGAGCACGCAACGTGGTGTCCGGCTTCAGCCGGACCCGCAAAGCGGCATTCGACCGGCAGACGACCGAGACCCAGATTCGCGGCGAACTGACCGTCGATGGCGGCGGGCGATACGACGTCAGCACCGGCATCCGCTTCTTCGATCACATGCTGGAGCTGTTCACGCGCCACGGCGGCTTCGATCTGACGCTCAAGGCGACCGGCGATCTCGACGTCGATCAGCACCACACGGTCGAGGACGTCGGCATCGTGCTCGGCGAGACGGTGCTGAAGGCGCTCGGAGACCGCAAAGGTATCAATCGCGCCGGGTATTTCGTGATGCCGATGGATGAAACGCTGGCGGTGGTGGCGATCGATCTCAGCGGCCGGCCGCACGCAGTCGTCGATCTCAAAGTGCGGGTCAGGCACGTGGGAGACCTGCAGACCGAGCTCGTGCACGACTTTTTCGACGGCTTTGCTGCTGGCGCGCGCGCGAACGTGCACGCCAAGGTGCTCTACGGACGGTCGAGCCACCACCACATCGAAGCCGTGTTCAAGGCATTCGCACGCGCACTGCGGGTGGCGTGCGCCCGCGATGAACGGCTCGCGGCCATGCTGCCGAGTACGAAGGGTCTTCTATGAGAGTGTTGTCGTGATCGCGTTGATCGACTACGGCGCCGGCAACCTGACGTCGGTGCGGAAAGCGCTGACTGCTCTTGGCGCCGATTTTACGATTCCAACGTCCGCCGAGGTGTGCAGCCAGGCGGCCGGACTCATCGTCCCGGGAGTCGGCCATTTCGCTGCCACGGCCGCTCTCGAGGGCGAGTGGCTGCAGGCGATCAAGGCCGCCGTCGAGGATGGCGTCCCTCTGCTCGGGATCTGCCTGGGCATGCAGTGGCTGTTCGAAGGCAGCGACGAGGCACCGGACGTCCAGGGGCTTGGCGTGATCCGCGGCCGGATCACGAAGCTGCGCAACGATCCAGCGCGCCGGCTCAAAATTCCGCACGTCGGATGGAATGCGCTGCAATTCCGAACGAATCCGTCGACGGCGCTCGAGACAGCGCCCCGCCTGCTCAGCGGTCTGCCTTCGGGCGCCCAGGTGTACTTCACGCACTCGTACGCAGCGCCCGTAACGGACGAATGCATCGCTGCAACCGAGCACGCGAACACGTTCTCGTCGGTCGTCGAGCGCGACAACATCTTCGGGGTGCAATTTCACCCTGAAAAATCCGGCGACGCTGGCTTGCAGATCCTTCGCAACTTCCTGCAGGCCTGCGGATGCTGACCAAGCGCATCATCGCGTGCCTCGATGTGCGCGACGGCCAGGTGGTCAAAGGGATCCAGTTTCAGCAGCTCCGGCACGCCGGCGACCCCGGCGAACTGGCGCGGCGGTACAACGTCGAGGGGATCGACGAAGTGGTGGTGCTCGATATCACCGCCACACTGGAAACCCGGCAGGCGCTCGCCCGGACGATCAACGCGGTCGCGCGCGAGATCTTCCTTCCGCTGACCGTCGGCGGCGGCATCCGATCGGAAGACGATGCGGCGGCCGCGATCGAAGCGGGCGCCGACAAAGTGAGTTTGAACACTGCAGCGCTTCGCAATCCCGATCTGATCACGACACTCGCGCGCCGCTACGGCAGCCAGGCCGTCATCGTCGCCATCGACGCCAAACGCCTGGGCGGCGGCTTCGGCGTGTTCGTTCGCAGCGGCACGGCAGACGCGGCGCGAGATGCCGTCGAGTGGGCGCGTCAGGCAGAGTCCCGCGGCGCCGGCGAGATCCTCCTGACGTCGATGGATCGGGACGGCACCAAGGCCGGCTTCGACTGCGACATGACCGCTGCCGTGTCGGATGCCGTCGAGATCCCCGTCATCGCCTCTGGCGGCGCCGGAACATTCGACCATTTCACCGATGTGTTCACGCGCGGACATGCCGACGCGGCACTCGCCGCATCGATCTTTCACTATGCAGAGTCCAGCGTGAGCGATCTGAAGCGCCATCTCCGCGACCGCGGGATTCCCGTTCGTCTGTAAATGCTGATTCCATCAATCGATCTTCAAAACGGCCATGTTGTGCAGCTCGTGCAGGGCGAACGCCTGGCTATCGAGGCTCCCGATCCCGAGCCCTGGATCCTGCGGTTCTCGCGCTTTCCACGCGTGCAGCTGATCGATCTCGACGCCGCGCGTGGCCGCGGCGACAACAGCGGGATGGTCGCGTCCATCTGCCGCAGGCTGCCCTGCCGCGTCGGCGGCGGCATCCGCAGCATCGAACGCGCGACGGAGGTACTTGCCGCCGGCGCCGATGCCGTGATCGTCAGCTCCGCTCTCTTTCGCGACGGCCGTGTCGACATCGACTTCGCCCGCTCGCTCGCCGGCGCACTCGGCGCAGACAAGGTGATCGCCGCTGTCGACAGTCGCAGTGGGTTCGTGGCGATTCATGGATGGAAGACGATCCTGCCGGTGACTGCTGTCGACGCCGTCCGCGCGCTCGAGCCGTACTGCGGGGAGTTCCTGTACACCCACGTCGACAAGGAAGGACTGATGCAGGGGACGGACATGGACGCCATCATGGCCGTTCGGGCTGCCACGACCCGTCGGCTCACCGCCGCCGGAGGGATCACCACGTGGGAGGACATCGATGCGCTCGACGCCGCCGGCATCGATGCGGTGGTGGGCATGGCGGTCTATACGGGACAGCTGCCGCTCGAACGCTGAAACAGCCGTTCACAGGTGTGTTACGTTAGTGACCGTAATGGCTACGGTCATTGACGTAACGCCGTGACTAATCCGTTCGTCTACGGCGAGGTGGTCCCGGCTGGCGCGTTCGCCGACCGCGAGACCGAGCTCGACCGGCTCGTCGACGATCTGGAGGCCGGGCAGAAGGTCTTCCTCATTTCCCCGCGGCGCTACGGCAAGTCGTCGCTGGTCCGTCAGGCGCTCACCGCGCTGTCCCGCCGCGGCCTGCTCACGGTTGAGGTGACGGTCAGCGCGTACAGCTCGTACGTCGCCTTCCTCGAGGGATACGCGCGCGCCCTGGCGGCATCGGAGTCGCGCTGGCAGCGTGCCCGGGACTGGCTGACCGCTGCGATTACCTCGACACGACCTGAGATCCGCCTCGAGCCAGCGACATCAGGACCGGGACGATTCACCGTCGCCTTTCCTCTGGTCCGCACCGAGCGCGACGTCACGCGCCTTGCCAACGAGCTCTTCGCCCTGCCCGGTCGCATCGCGGCGGAGCGCCGCCGCTCGGTGGTCGTCGCACTCGATGAGTTTCAGGCGATCGACGCGTTCAACGGCGGCAGTGTCGAGCACGCGCTCCGCGCGGCGGCCCAGCACCAACGCCAGGTCGGCTACGTCTTCGCGGGGTCCGAGCCGAGTCTGATGGAAAAGATGATTGGACCGCGGCGGCCGTTCTATAAGGCCGGACCGGTGATGCGGCTCGATCGGATTCCTCAGGACATCTTTGCCAGCTTCATCGAGGCACGCTTCGCATCCAGCGGGATCCGTGTGGAGGCTGGCCTCGGTGCCTCGATCGTCGATCTCGCGGGCAACCTGCCCTACGACGTCCAGCGCCTCGCGCACGAAACGTGGGACGACGTGCGCGCGCGCGGATCTCGCCGCGCGACAGTGGACGACCTGCACACGACGCTCGGACGCCTGCTGTCGGAACAGGACACCCTGTTCGAGGCGCTCTGGCAGCGGCTGACACTCGCACAACGCGCGGTCCTCAGGGCTGCGGTGCTGCAAAGCGGCCGCGAGCTGCTGTCAGCGGAAACGCGTACCCGGTTCCGGCTCGGCGGCGCATCCAGCATCCAGGCCTCCCTGTCGGCGCTGATGAAACAGGACCTGCTCGTCAGGGAAGGCGGCCGCTACCTTGTCGTCGACTCGCTGTTGCGGGAATGGGTCGCCAGAAAGACATTCTGAAATGAGTGGACAGTCGCTGCTGGCGCGCCTCGGGCTGAGCCGTCCCGAAGTCCGGGCCTGGGCCCTGTACGACTGGGCCAACTCGCCGTTTCAGTCGACCGTCATCAACGCAGTCTTCCCGCTCTTCTTCGCCAGCTACGCCGCGAAAGGACTCGAGGCCGTCGACGCCACGGCACGCTTCGCATGGGCGACGACGATTGCGGTCACCATCGTCGCAATTGCGGGACCGGTCCTCGGTGCCATTGCCGACTTCAAGGCCTGGAAGAAGCGCCTGCTCGCGATCTTCATGGTGGTCGGTGTCATCGCCGTGCTGATGATGGCCGCGATCCAGGAGGGCGCCTGGATGATGGCGCTGGCGATCTTCATCCTGGCCAACATCGGCGATCGCATGAGCTGGATCCTGTACGACTCGCTGCTGCCTCACATAGCCACCCGGGATGAAATGGACCGGGTCTCAACCGCGGCATACGCGATCGGCTACATCGGCGGCGGCATTCTGCTGCTCGGGAATCTGGCCTGGATCCTGACTCCAAAAACATTCGGACTGCCGGATACGGTGGCAGCGACGAAGCTGTCCTTCATCAGCGTCGCCCTCTGGTGGCTGCTCTTTTCCTTTCCGTTATTTCGCCGAGTGCCGGAACCGCCGCGCATCATCGAGGCCGACGAAGCGCGCACGGAGAACGCGTTCCGCGCGGCATTCGGACGGGTCGGAGAGACGTTTCGCGAGCTGCGTACGTTCCGCAACGCGCTGCTGATGCTGATCGCCTTTCTGCTCTATAACGATGGCATTCAGACGATGATCCGGATGGCGGCCGTCTACGGTGCTGAGGTCGGCATCGACAGCAACGCCCAGATTGCAGCGTTCGTGCTCGTGCAGTTCGTCGGCGTTCCGTTTTCCTTCCTGTTCGGCATGCTCGCTGATCGCATCGGCGCCAAGCCTGCCGTGCTGATCTCGGTGGTCGTCTACACGATCGTGTCGATCATCGGATACTTTCTCGCCACTGTCTGGCAGTTCTTCCTGCTGGCCTTTCTCGTCGGGACGGTGCAGGGCGGGAGCCAGGCGCTGAGCCGTTCGCTCTTTGCACGCATGATCCCGAGGCACAAATCGTCGGAGTATTTCGGCTTCTTCTCCATCTTCGAAAAGTTCTCCGGTATCGCCGGTCCGCTCGTCTTTGCTGCGTCGGTCACCCTGTTCGGCAACAGCCGGGCCGCGGTCCTGTCGATCATCCTGTTCTTCATCCTTGGCGCCCTCGTCCTGACGCGCGTGAACGTGGGTGAAGGCGAAGCGCAGGCTGCGGCCGCGTCGCTGTCATGAAGATTCTCATCGCCGGAGGCAGCGGATTTCTCGGTCGCGCGCTCGTGCACGCGTGCCGTGCTGATGGACACGAAGTACAGGTGCTCACACGGCATCCACGGGACGCTGGCGATGTCGGCTGGTCGGCAGAAGCGAACGGTGCCTGGGTCACTGCCCTCGAGCGTTCCGATGCGGTGGTCAACCTTGCCGGCGAGGGCATCGCGGACCAGCGCTGGACCACACGGAGGAAGGCGGCAATCCTCGACAGCCGAGTGACCTCGACGCGCGCGCTGGTCGATGCGATTCGCGCATGCCCAGACCCTCCGCGAATCCTGATCAGCGGATCGGCCATCGGCTTTTACGGCGTGGGTGCTGAGACGCCGTGCACGGAGGAATCTGGCGCGGGATCAGACTTCCTGGCCAAGGTCTGTCAATCGTGGGAGCAGACGGCGAACGCGGCGGCAGGCGTGGCGCGCGTTGTCCTGCTTCGCACGGGCGTCGTTCTGGCTCGCGACGGTGGCGCATTGCCACGCATGGCGCTGCCGTTTCGATTCTTCGCCGGCGGGCGTCTTGGCTCAGGCAGGCAGTACGTGTCGTGGATCCACCTCGACGACTGGGTCGAGATGGTGCGATGGGCTCTTGGAAATGGCGACATCAGCGGTCCGATCAACCTGACCGCTCCCGTACCGGTCACGAACGCCGAGTTCACACGGGCGCTGGCGGCTGCGCTGCGGCGGCCGGCGCTCTTCCCTGTGCCGGGGCTGGCGCTGCGGGTTGTGCTCGGAACTGAGATGGCCGATTCGCTTCTGCTCGGAGGGCAACGCGTCCTCCCCGCCAGAGCGCAACGGCAGGGCTTTCAGTTCCGATTCGCTACCATCGAATCGGCGCTGCGGCGCATATTCAGCGATTAGGCAATCGTCAGAGGGGACATGGCGACGAAAAGAAAACGCACTGTGACATCACGTCAACCGACGAGGACATCCACGGCCCGGCGCCGGCGCGCGGCGGCGAAAGTCCGTGGTCGTCGAGCGGCAGAAAGACACGCCAAGCGCCGCGACGATTCCAGCGGCCTTGCGCCAGGCATGCAGGCGGTCAATCCGTATCTTGCCGTCGCGAATGTCGCCGCGACGATGGCGTTCATGGAGCGTGCGCTTGGATTCGTACGCGGTGTCGTGCTGCCGGATGCTGACGGCCAGCTCCGCTACGCGGAGATGCGCCACGGCGAATCCGCGGTGATGCTCGTCCGCAAAGGTGATCCGACGACAGCGACAGCCGGCGCGGCCGCGCTCTACGCGTACGTACAGGATGTCGACAGCGCCATCATGCAGGCTCGTGAAGCGGGCGCCGGCGTCAGCGATGCGGAAGACCGGCCCTGGGGTGATCGCGCCGCGGTGGTCACGGATCCGGACGGTTACAGGTGGGTGCTCGCAACGTTCAAGAAGCTCGCCCCGTTTACGTAGGGCGTCCCTTGTTCGTGGGTCACCCCTTGACGCGGTGCCCTACAATACCGCGCGATAACACGCCTCGTACATCGGCACGACGCGCTCGACGCAGAACTCCTCGCGCACGCGACGGCACGCGGCGTTGCTGACTCGCGCGTGCAGCGCCTCATCAGTCAGCAGCAGTAGTGCGCTTTCCGCCATCTCGTCGATCGCGTCCGGATCGTGCAGGTAGCCGCTGACGCCGTGTTCGATGACTTCGGGCAAGCCGCCGACGCGCGACGCCACGACCGGAACCTCACACGCCATCGCTTCGAGTGCCGCCAGACCGAAGCTCTCTTGTGACGAGGGGAGGAGAAAGACGTCGGATATCGAGAGCAGCGGCACCACCTCTTCCTGCGCGCCCACGCCGTGCACCAGCGGGGTAATGCCAAGCTCGCGCGCCTTCCGATACGCCAGCGCGAGGTCCGGACCATCGCCAACGAGCAGGAGCCGGGCGGGAACGCGCTGACGGATGCGATCGAAGATGTCGATCACGGCATCCACGCGCTTCACCGGCCTGAAGTTCGACACGTGCGCCACGATCTTCGTATCGTCGTCTCCACCGGTGAACCGCTTGTGCAGGTCGGTACGAGGCCGGCGCCGGTGTACGGAACAGTCGAGGAAGTTGGGAATGACCTGGATCCCCCGCGTGATGCCAAGCATCTCGTACGTGGCGTCGCGCAGGCTCGCCGAGACGGCTGTCACGCTGTCGGACTGCTGGATCGAGAACGCCACGATTTGCGAATACGACGCGTCGTTACCCACCAGTGTGATGTCTGTACCATGCAACGTGGTCACGACCTTGGGCGCCGCACCATCGTCGGACGCCGCCAGCACCTGACGGGAGAGAAACGCTGCGGTGGCATGCGGAACGGCATAGTGCGCGTGAATGATGTCGAGATCGAACTCACGTGAGACCTGGACGATCCGGTTGGCAAGCGACAACAGGTACTGAGGCTCGCGGAACAACGGATACGTGGGCGTCAGGACCTGATGAAACGACAGACCTTCCTGGAACTCCCCGAGGCGGAAAGGCGTTTCTGTGCTGATGAAATGCACCTGGTGGCCGCGCAGTGCCAGGGCTTTGCCCAGCTCGGTGGCGACGATACCGCTGCCGCCGACCGATGCGTAACAGACGATGCCGACGTTCAACGATCGGTCCACGCGGGGATCAGATGGGGCCGGACGACCGGCTGTTTCACGACGAAGCCTTCCGCAAATGCCACGCCGGCAAGAGCGCCGAACTGCGCATCGCGGCTTTCTATGAGCTGTCGGAACGTCGCGCTGGTCAGACGAGTGGCCACAGCAGTCTTATCGGATGGTGTGAACTGGGAAGCGTGACAGGCCAGTGCACGCCTCTTCGTCTCATAGTGTCCGCTGACGTCGACGACAAAAGACGGCAACGTGGAGTCATTGATGAAGTAGTAGCAGATCCACTCCGGCTTCCACGCATCACCGTCTGCGTGATACCGGCGCAGACCGGCATTGAACACGGCATCTGTCAGGAGCCGGCTTGCGGCAACGTGATCGGGATGACGATCGCTCCAGTACGGGACGGCGACCGCCTTCGGGCGGCTGCGACGAACCAGTCCCGCGATCACACGCGCGTGATCGTCGCTCGCTTCGAGCGCGCGGTCGGGCAACCGAAGGTTGACGCGCCAGACCGCACCGAGCACCTGGCGCGCCGCCTCCGCCTCGGCGAGGCGCTCCTCCACCGTGCCGTTGCTGCCCATCTCGCCGGCCGTCAGGTCGCACATCCCGACGCGATAGCCGAGGGCGACGTGTTGGGCGACGGTACCGCCGATTCCGATTTCAATGTCATCAGGGTGCGGGCCGATGGCGAGCAGGTCGACAACGCCGAGGTCAGCGTTCATCGCGTCCAGCCGAAGACCTCGTCGGCCTTGTCGATCTGACCGCGCACCGCGCGGACCAGAATCCGGGCAGCCGCGAATGCACCGGAGATGCTGTCGCCGCCGCTGCCGAGCGCGAACAGATGATGCGGATAGTTGCGGTGTGGGCCGATGTACATCAAGCCATCCGCCGTTTCTCCGTACGACAGGTGCCAGCCGTACTGCGGTCGCAACCCCGAGATGGCGGGATACATCATCAGCAGCTCGTACATCAGCTGCCCGGTTCGCTGCACAAGCAAGGCGTCACGGGTCCGTGCCGGCGTTTCATCCTGGTCCGCTCCGGAAACGATGATTCGGTGATCCGGCGTCCATCGAAGCCGATGGTGCGGAGCTCTCATGTCGCGGACGGTGGTGTCCGGGCGCAGGAGCTGGCGACGTACAGCTGCGGGAACCGCCTCGGTCATCACGAGGTATGTCTCGCGACGAGTGAAGTGCCGCCGCAACGGTTTGAATTCGGCGGTTGCGGCGCCGGTCGTGACGATCACCGTCGCAGCGCGCAGAACGGCGTCGGCGGTGGCCACTTCGACAGACTTTCTGCCGAATTTGACCTTCCGAACGGGAGACTTCTCGTAGAACGTGGCACCACGGCGAGACGCCGCGGTGGCGACGGCGACGCAGGCCGTATACGGATCGACGGCAAAGCCGGAAGCCACCCGCATGGCCGCCACGGCGTCGAGGTTGGTAGCGGTCTTCGCCTGCCGTGCCGGAAGCAAGCGTGAGGGGAGGCCAGCCCCGTCGCGAGCCTCGTGCTCACGGGTCAGAACCTTGTCGTCGCCACGAAAGCCGACGATCACGTCGCTCATCGGCATCACGCCGCGCGACACCTTCAACCGCTTGAGTAAAGCCGCGCCGTCCGACGCTCCACGCGCCCAGCTTTCGAACACGCGGCGCGCGGCCCGCAGCCCGTGCGCCTGGACCACATCACGAAACAGCGGGCCCGGATCCGCAAGCAGCAGGCCTGCGCTCCGGGCGGCGCTCCCCTGCCCTACGCGTTCGCCCTCGATCACGACCGGCTTGAGCCCGGCCATCGCACATGCGTACGCCGTGGCGCAACCCGTAAGGCCGCCGCCGACGATGACGACGTCGCAGGTGTGCTCTCCGCGAATGCGGGGAAAGTCCGGTCGGCGTGTGCGGGGGAACTCGACGATCCACGGCGACTCGCCGTAACGGGTGGGCATCAGAAGAATGCTACTCCGAAGTAATCTTCACACGATGCGCGGCCGGCGAGTCCTCCTCCTCACCGTCGTATTCCTGGCGGTGCTGGGGGTGGGCGCCGTGCTCTGGACGCGACATCAGCTCAAGGCGAGTCTGCCCCTTCTCGACGGCAGCCATCAACTCGCGGGATTGACGGCACCGGTCACCGTCGGGCGCGACGCGCTCGGCATTCCGACGATTCGCGGGCGGACTCGGGCGGACATCGCCCGCGCCACCGGCTTCCTCCACGCACAGGACCGCTTCTTTCAGATGGATCTCACGCGGCGCCGCGCGGCGGGAGAACTCTCGGCGCTGGTCGGTCGCCGCGCACTCGTCGTCGATCGACGAATCCGGCGACATCGCTTCCGTGCAGAGGCCGAGGCCGCGCTCAAAGAGATGGCGCCGGAGAACCACGCCATCCTCGAGGCATACACCGCCGGCGTCAACAGCGGTCTGAAGGCCCTGGGCGCACCGCCGTTTGAGTATCTGCTCCTTCGCCAGACACCGGAGCCGTGGCGCGCCGAAGACAGCCTCCTCGTCGTGCTCGCCATGTTCATCACCCTTCAGGATGATGACGGCACATATGAGTCGGTGCTGGCGACGATGCATGACGTTTTGCCGGGTCCGATGTTCGAGTTCATGGCATCGCCAGGCACCGAATGGGACGCACCCGTGATCGGCGAACGATTCGCGGTACCAGCGATTCCGGGGCCGGAGATCTACGACTTGAGGTCGCGCAAGCTCCCAGGTTCCAACGTCCAACTTCCACAGTCGGCGAGGTGGGGGCCGTCCCCGTTGGGGAATTGGGAATTGGGAATCGGGAGTTCCGATCGCGAAGCCATCGGCAGCAACAACTGGGTCGTCTCCGGGCGGCTGACGGCAAACGGCGCGCCGCTGGTGGCGAACGACATGCACCTCGATGTCCGCGTTCCCAATATCTGGTACCGCGCGCAGCTCGAATGGCCGGACGCCGTGAACGCGACGCAGACTCACCAGCTGATCGGCGTGACGCTTCCCGGCTCGCCAGCGCTCGTTGTCGGTAGCAACACTTCCATTGCGTGGGGATTCACGAATACTTACGCAGATTGGAGCGACCACGTGCTGCTCGAGGTCGATCCGAACGACGCGAAGCGATACCGCACCCCGTCCGGCTGGCAGACGTTCGTCATCTACGACGAGGTCATCCGGATCGCAGGTGAAGTGGACCACCATGAGCCGGTGACCTGGACGATCTGGGGCCCGGTGCTCGCACCGGATCACAAGGGACGGCTGCGCGCGTATCGATGGGTGGCACATTCCAGCACGCAGCTCGCCGCTGCCGTCATTCCGCTCGAGACCGCACGAACCGTCTCCGATGCCTTCGATGAAGCAAACGGGCTCGGGACACCGGGTCAGAACATGGTCGTCGCGGATCGCGACGGCCACATCGGATGGACCGTCTACGGTTCGATTCCGCGTCGAACCGGGACGACCGGGCGACTGCCTTCGTCATGGGCAGACGGCACGAGCAGTTGGAGCGGCTGGCTGACGCATGCGGAGTATCCGCGGCTCATTGATCCGGACGGCGGTCGTATCTGGACCGCCAACGCGCGCGTGGTGGACGGCGAGATGCTTGCGCGACTGGGCGATGGGGGCTACGAAGTGGGATCTCGCGCGTCGAATATCCGCGAGCGTCTTCATGCGCGCGAACGGTTCGCCGCCACGGACATGCTCGACATCCAGCTCGACACCCGGGCAGTGTTCCTCGGCCGGTGGCGCGACCTGATTCTCAAGACGCTGACGCCGGAGTTTATTGCCGGTCGTCCGGACCGCGCAACCTTCAGAGCGCTCGTCGATCGCAGCTGGGACGGCCACGCGTCGCCCCAGTCGGTCGGTTATCGATTCACGCGAATGTTTCGGGACCAGGTCGCGGACGCGGTGCTGATGTTCGTCCTCAGCGAGTGCTACGCGGCCGACGTGAACTTCGACCACACGGCGCTGCGACGCCGTGAAGGACCGCTCTGGAAGCTCATCACGGATCGGCCACTGCACCTGCTCGATCCGCAGTTTGGTTCGTGGGACGGACTGCTCGTGCAGGCGGTGGACGATGTGATCGCATCGGCGAAGAAGTCTGGAGACCTCGCCGGGCGGACATGGGAGGAATACAACCCGACCGCCTTCCGACATCCGCTCTCGGCATCGATCCCGCTGTTCGGACGCTGGCTGAACATGCCCGGAGATCCCTTGCCTGGCGATCTGTTCACCGTGCGAATGCGCTGGGGGGCCGAGACAGCCTCAGAACGACTCGTCGTCTCGCCAGGCCGCGAGTCTGAAGGGATCCTCGAGATGCCAACGGGACAGAGTGGTCACCCGCTCTCGCCGTTCTATGCCAACTCACACGAGGCGTGGACCAAGGGCACGCCGGCGCCGCTGCTGGCAGGCAGAGAGCAACACCGGCTGACGCTGACGCCCTAGCTGAGTTCCGAGTTCTAAGTGGCGCGAGAGCGCAGGCGCGCGAGGACCGATCGCCACTCGTCCGGATTGGCGGATACGTTCAGCAGCGGCTCGACGGGTATCAGCCAGCCGGCATTGCCTGCCGGGGCCACGCTGAGCCCACGGTCGAGAAGTTCCACCGCAAGATTTCTGTGCCCCATGAAGCTCAGAGCGATGACTGCACCCAGATGCTCGTCGAACGACCCACTGGTTGGCGCGGCGATCGCGCGTTCCGCCGCCTCACCGGAATGCCGCATCGCCAACTGTCCGAGGAGAGCAAGCCTGTGCCTCGGCACTCTCGCAATCGCGTGGTCGAACGCATCACTGGCTTCGTCCTTCCGCTGCTGCCGCAGCCGTAGCGCACCGATCGCGTACCACGTGTTCGCGCAGATCTCGCGCGCATAAAGGTGCCCGGATTTTTCACCGTCCAGCTCGCGCTCGAACTCGGTGAGTGCTTCGTCCTCGCTTCCACGAGCCAGCAGCACCAGCCCGAGCAGCCAATGCAGGGCGACGGCGTTGAACTTCTCATGCGGACCCTGGGCGTCGTGTCCGACCACGCCTGCACGGAGCTCGCGTTCGGCTTCTTCGAGCGTATTCCGCGCGACGTGCACGGTGGCGGCGAGGAAATGCGCCAGCGGAAACCCGGGCAGCAAGGCGAGCGTCCGGCGCGCGGCCCGCAGTCGCTCTTCGCCCCAACCCGCGTAGCCGAGACGGAAGTGATGCCGCCAGTTGTCCGACTCGAGCGTCACGGCCCGTTTGAGCGCCGCAAGAGCGTCAACCGGCTCCCCCGCGCATCCGTGCACGAACCCGAGTGTCGCCCACGCTTCGCCCGAACCCTGCTCCAGCCGGCATGCCTCGCGCGCGTGCTGCATCGCTGCGGTCAACGCGGCGCGGTTGGGTTCCGCATCCGTCCGCGTCATCTCGAATCGCATGGCGCACGCATTCGCCAGCCCGACGTGGGCCATCGCGTGCTCGGGAAATGCCTCGAGGACCTGCTCAAAGTCCCGACGTGCGCGCCAGACGTGTTCGGCCTCGAGCGTCTCCAGCGCCGCGCGGCCTTCGACCCAGGCACGGTGCGGCGCCATCAGCGCGTCGAGGCTCTCGTCCGTCGCCCGCGCAACACGGCGTTCGGCCATTCCGCTGAAGCGGTATCCCCGCCGCGGAACCGTTTCGATATAGGCAGCGCCGTCGGCGCGCGATCCCAGAGCCCGTCTCAACGCGGAGATGGCCTGCTCGAGGCTGTTGTCCGTGACGGCCACGTCTCCCCAGCCGGCAGTCACGAGAGCGTCCTTGGTCACGAGCTCGCCGGCGTGGCTGACCAGACGATAGAGGACGTCGAAATGCCGATCGGCGACGGCCACGAGCTGACCGTCCCTGGTGAGGCGCCGGGCAAACGTATCGAGCTCAAAGTTGTCGAACGAAAAGCTGGGGAACGACGCCACGCCGCGATTGTAGCGATGCAGAGGCGAAAACGGTGGGCAAACCCCGATGACCCTCGTCCTCCGGGGCCGAAGACGGTAATTCGCAACCACTGGCGGCCGATAAGACAGGGAGACCGGATCCACCAGTCGGTGACGCTGCCGCGTCCCGGTTCAACAGCCCGTCGGGCACCGTGGTGGTCGAACCGGATCCCGTTCTCTTATGACCGACACCGCTGTTGCACAGTCCGGCGCAACCCTCACGACCGGCGAGATCGTCAAGACGCTGCTCGAGGCAGGGCCAGGGGTCAGCGATCTCATCTTCTCGCCAGGCCGTCCGGCGCAGGTCGAGAAGCATGGTGAGCTCGTCGCTGTGGCGGTGCCGGACATGCCGTTTCTCCGCCCGGAAGACACTTCGCGTATCGCCTCGGATCTGATTGGCAGCAACGAACAGGCGCTGCGCGGTCTGAAGGAACAGGGTGCCTGTGACCTTTCCTACTCGCTGGCGGATGTCGGTCGGTTCCGCGTCAATGTCTTCAAGCAGCGGGGCTCACACGCGATCGTGATGCGCGTCATCGCGCCGCGGATTCCGTCGCTCGCCGAATTGAATCTGCCGGCGGCGCTGGTCGACGTGGCGGCGCTGAAAAACGGGATCGTGCTCGTGACCGGCCCGACCGGCTCGGGCAAGTCGTCGACGCTGGCGGCGATCATCGACCGGATCAACGAGACGCGCGCGGAACACATCCTCACGATCGAGGATCCGATCGAGTTCCTGCACAGCCACAAGAAGGGCACTGTGCATCAGCGCGAGCTGCACAGCGACACGCCCACCTTCTCCGCCGCGCTGCGCGCGGCGTTGCGCCAGGCGCCGAAGGTCATCCTCGTCGGTGAGATGCGCGACCGGGAGACGATTGAAATCGCGATGACCGCCGCGGAGACCGGCCACCTGGTCTTTTCCACGCTGCACACAATCGACGCCTCCAAGACCGTCGATCGAATCGTCGGCACGTTCGACGCAGCCGATCAAGGGGCCATCCGCACGCGATTGGCCGGATCGTTCCGCTATTTCATCTCGCAGCGTCTCATTCCGAAGGCCGGCGGCGGACGGCGCGCGATCCTCGAAATCCTCAAGTCGACGATGAGGACGCGGGAGTATCTCGAGAAGGGCGACAGCGAGGGCAAATCGCTGCTGGACGCGATGAGGGATGGCGAGCTCGACGGCATGCAGCACTTCGACGGCGAGCTCGAAAAGCTTGCCCGCGCCGGCGAGATCTCGAAGAAAACCGCGCTGATGTACGCGACCAACGCGGGCAACCTGCAGGTTCAGATGGTGGACGTCCCCGACGAAGAATCGGACGTCGTCATCACGCGCTGACGACAGCGGGCAGTTCACACTTCCGAGTGCTCGCTTCTCGGTTCGTGTTTCACTTCTCCTCCCTCAAAATTCATTAGCTGGCCATGGACTCGGCATGTCCAGTTCTGGCGCCGATTCTTCCACCCAAACGGACGCGATCCACGCCTCTCAGCGACTGACGGTCAAACGAGAAGGGTTGGCAGGCGGCGATAATCTGCGCTACTATCCCCGGCCCTGGAGGGCGATGCATGCAGCGCAATCGTTTATTCCTGGTGGGATTCGTGGCCTCCGTTCTTCTTGTATTGACGGCGCCGGGCATCGCAAGTCTGCGGGCGCAAGGACAGTCCGGCTCCATCGCCGGCGTTGTTCGCGATAGCTCGGGGGCAGTGCTGCCTGGCGTCACCGTTGAAGCCTCCAGCCCGGCCCTGATCGAAAAATCGCGATCGGTCATCACCAATAGCCAGGGCCAATATCAGATCCTCGATCTGCGACCCGGAGCCTACACCGTGACGTTCACGTTGGAGGGGTTCGGCTCCGTCAGGCGCGAAGGGATCGAACTGACGACTGGTTTCACCGCGAATGTCAGCACGGACATGAAGGTTGGCGCCCTGCAGGAGACGGTCACCGTTACCGGTGAGTCGCCGGTTGTCGACACGCAGAACGCGGGGAAGCAGGCGACCGCAAGCCGCGAAGTCATGGACTCGCTGCCTACGGATCGCAACTTCGTAAGCTTTGCCGCGTTGACGCCGTCAGTGCTCGTGACCGGCGTTCGCCAGAACGTCGGCGGATCGATTCCGGAGACGGGAATGAATCTCGTCGTCCACGGCAGCCGGGGCGGCGATAGTCTGGTGACGGTCGAGGGCATGCCGATCATCAACGGCGGCGGCACCGGCGGCCTGATGTACGGCAACTATCTGAACAACGGCCTGGCCCAAGAGATCACGTTCCAGACCGACTCACAAAACGCCGAATACGAGCGTGCGACGGTCTACTCGAATTTCATTCCGAAGGAAGGGTCCAACCAGTTCCGCGGCACGTTTTCGAGTCGATATGCCGGCGAAGGATGGCAGTCGAATAATCTCGATGCCGAACTTGAAGCGAAGAACCTGCACACGGGCAACCGGATCGATCGAATCTGGGACTTGAACCCGAATGCCGGCGGGCCACTCATCCGTGATCGGTTGTGGGTGTACGGCGGCTATCGACACTGGGGGACGTACAACACCGTTGCCGGTTCGTACCGGGACGAGGACTTCTCGGAAACCCTTTACCGTTGCAGGGCCAACAGTGCCGGTCAATGTACGACGGAACAGAATCTGTTTCCGGTGTGGCATCAGAGCGCGGTCGCCCGTTTCACCGCGCAGCTGAATCAGAAGAACAAGCTGAACACCTACGTCGACTGGCAGTACACGTACTTTGGCAATTGCTTCGTGCCGACGTTCACGACCGCGATCAGTGCGTGCCCGGAGTTCAAGAACATCCCGCAGTACATCGTGCAGGCAAGCTGGAGCTCGCCCGTCACCAACAGACTGCTGCTCGAAGCCGGCGGGACCATCACCCCGCAGGATTTTCATGGCTACCGCCGACCAGGCGTCTCGGCGACCCAGTTCTCAATCAGCGAGCGCTTTCCCGCTTCGGGATATCCAACGACCTGGGGGTCGTCGCCATTGAGCTATGGGTACAACCGCAGCGACCAGCTGAACTTCCGCGGTTCGGCTTCCTACGTCACCGGTTCGCACAACGCGAAAGTCGGATTCACCTTGCTTCATGCATGGCGGTATGCCACGCAGGAACCGAACAATTCGGTGACCCTGCAGTTGTCCAATGGGCAGCCGTTCTCGATCACGCAGTACGCCACACCAATTCAGTTTCACGAGACGCTGAACTACAACCTCGGTGTCTACGCGCAGGACCAGTGGCGGATGTCGCGTCTCACCGTCAACTACGGCCTGCGTTACGACGCGCTGAAAGCGCAGGTCGACCCGCAGGACATAGCCGCCGGCCCATTCATCGCGTCGCGGCATTTCGACGCCATTAAGAACGTTCCAAACTGGAAGGACATTGACCCGAGATTCGGCGCCGTCTACGACCTGTTCGGCGACGGTCGGACGGCTATAAAAGCGAGCATCGGACGCTACGTGGTCGGGGAGTCGTACACGATCGCGCGCGCCGTCAACCCTGTGGCGGCGTCAATCAATTCGACGACGCGGACATGGACGACGCCAGCAGGAGTCGTCTACAACGGAAACTACGACCCGTTTGCCGACTGCGACCTCTTCAATCCAGCGGCCAACACCAAGCGTCCGGGACAGATCAACTGTGGTGCCTACAATCAGCCGCTGTTCGGTCAAGTGGGTGTTCGCACCACCAATTACGATCCGGCTATCGTCGAAGGATGGCATGTACGCCCCAATAACTGGGAGGCGCAGGTAAGCGTTCAACGCGAACTGTTCCCGCGCGTTTCCGCGTATGCCGGCTACACGCGTCGCTGGTATGGCAATCTGTACGCAACCAGGAACTTGAACGTCACAAACGGCGATTACTCGACGTACTGCTTCACACGTCCAGTCAGCCCCAACACCAACGGCGAGCTGCCAGGGGTGGGCCAGCAACAGTGCGGCCTGTTCGACGTCAATCGCTTCATTACAGCGAATAACGTGATCTTCAATTCAACGGCCGTTGGCGGCATCGATGACATCTACGATGGGTTCGACTTCGAGGTGAACGCGCGATTGCGTCGCCGCCTGTTCGTGTCGGGAGGTGTCAGCCTAGGGCGGGAACGCGTGAACACGTGCAACCTCAAGGATGACTTGAGCCTGTCGTCCTCATTCGGCCGGGGCGGCGATCCTCGCACGGAGGAGTTCTGCGACGTCCGGCCGCCGTTCCAGCCGCAAGTGAAAGGTCAGGTCGCTTCCCCGCTGTTGTTTGGCGTCAATGTCGCCGCGACCTTCCAGAGCTTGTCCGGACCGGAGCTTCGCGCTCAGTACCCGTTGTCAAATACGACGGCCGGGCTGACGCTTGGCCGCAATTTCACCGGCGCCGCTCCCACAGTCGATCTGATTCCAGCCGGCACAATGTATGGCGATCGGATCTGGCAGACCGACCTCCGCTTCAGCACGGTAGTGAACCACGGTCGCACGGTTCTTCGGCCGACCGTTTCGATCTACAACCTGTTCAATGCCAACCCGATTCAGACGTATACCTTCGGCTACTCGCAGTGGCTGGCGCCGCAAGTGATTCTGCAGTCGCGGTTCGTGGACGTTGGGGTGCAGGTCGATTTCTAGATTGCGAATGCCATGATCCGGCTCCCAACGCTGCGCCGCCCGCCTGGGAGGTGGGGTCGAGCGCTCGGAGCCGTTGTTCTGGTGACTGCGTGTGATCGAGGGCCGGCGCGCGAGACCGACGCGCCGCACCCCGTCGCCTCGCCCGCAGTCACGTTCAACGAGGACATCGCGCCGATTCTCTTCGCCGAGTGCGCAGGGTGTCATCGACCGATTTCGGCATCGGCAACACCGGCCCGCCGCATCGATGGCGCAAACGACGTAATCTGCATCGCGGGCGCGCCATTCCAGCTGTTGACGTACGCGGACGCGCGCGAACATGCCGTGCGAATTGCCGCGGTCACGAAGAGCCGTGTCATGCCGCCGTGGCTGCCGGAGAGCGCCCACGGCGAGTTCGTCAACGAGCGGCGACTGACCGATCGGCAAATCACGCTGATTCAACAATGGATCGACCAGGGCACGCCCGAAGGCGACGGCCCTCCGCCGAGGCCGCCGGTGTGGCCCGAGGGTTGGCAGCTGGGCACGCCGGACCTTGTGCTCACTCTGCCCGAGTCATACACGCTGCGCTCCGATGAACGCGACGTATTCCGCAACTTCGTCGTCCCCGTACCACTGCCGTCTTCCGGCGCGGTATTCGATACGCGGTACGTCCGTGCCATCGAGTTCAGGGCTGACAACCCGAGAGTTCTCCATCACGCCAGTGTGGCAGTGGATCCGACGCGGGTCGGTCGCGTACTGGACCGACGCGATCCGGGGCCGGGATTTGCGACGATGCCGGAAGGCGATGTCCAGAACGTGTACGGGTGGTCGCCGGGAAAGGCGCCTGTGCTCGACCCACCCGATACGGCCTGGGCGCTCGAAGGAGGCAGCGATCTGATCGTGCAACTTCATATGGTCTCGCGCGGCAGCAGAGAAGCCGTTCGCCCGACGCTCGGCTTGTTCTTGTCGACGACGCCTCCAACGAGCGTGCCGCTGACGATCAAACTCGAATCCAAGTCGATCGACATCCCCGCCGGCGAATCCAATTACGTCGTCCGAGATAGCTACGTGTTGCCAGCCGATGTCGACGTGGTCAGCGTCTACCCGCACGCACACTACCTCGCCACAACGATGCGCGGTACCGCCAGGCTGCCTGATGGCACGACCCGAACACTGCTCTCGATTCGCCGGTGGGACGTTCGATGGCAGGACCAGTACCGCTACAAAACACCGGTGTTCTTGCCGAAAGGCACCGCGGTGTCGATGGAGTTCGCCTACGACAATTCGTACGGCAACAGGAACAATCCGCGACGCCCGCCCCTGCCAGTGCGCTGGGGGCCGAAGTCGACCGACGAGATGGGCGCGCTCTGGCTCGAGGTCATTGCCCGGCATCGAGAGGATTCCGACGTGCTCACGCGCGATTTCTTCAGCCGCGAATTGCGTGCCGACACCGAGGCCGCGGAACTGCGGGCGCGGAGCGATTCGGCAAACGCGGCCGCTCACAATGCGCTCGCGTTGAAGTACATGGCGGGCGGACGGTTTGATGACGCAGAGAAAGAGCTGAACCGGGCGCTGGAACTGCAGCCGATGGATGCCGAGGCCCACAGCAACCTCGGAACATTGTTGCAATCTCGCGGCCGGCTGACCGACGGTGTCATGCACCTCGAGCAGGCGGCGCGACTGAAACCAAATGACGATCGAATTCGTGTGAATCTGGGAAACGGACGTCACGCGGTCGGCGACCAGGTCGCGGCGATCAGCGAATATCGGCGCGCTGTCAAAATGAACCCCGACAATGCCGACGCACATTTCAATCTGGCAGTCCTACTCGGGCCGCAGGGGCACGTTGACGAAGCAATCGCGCACCTGCGGCGGGCGTTGGAGATCAATCCCCGGAACGCCGAAGCTCACCGGAATCTATCCATTGGTCTGGGGCTGCAAGGTCAGGTGAATGAGGCAATCGCGCACGCACGGGCAGCACTCAGTCTCGACCCCCAGTCCGTGTCGGCACGTCAGCAGCTGGACCAGCTGCTCGCACAGCAACGTCCCGCGGCTCCGAACGCAGACCTGATCGGTCGGCGGAGGAATCCTTGAGAAAGCCATCGTAGCCTCGTGAGTGAGTGCTCCGCGCAGCTAGTGTCGAGTTCCATTTGTAGCGCGAACCTGAACCGAACCCAGAACACGAACCGAGAACTGAGAACCTGGAAGCGTGAACAGCAGCGTCAGGATTTGACGTTCAATTTCCGGTGGCGGGTGATCCGGCGGCCGGATACCGTAAGCTCATGATCACTTCCATGAGCGGAACTCAGCAGCAGAGCGAACATCAGGCAGGACTCTTCGCCCCGGCGCTGCCGCCGCGGGCCGAGATGGAACGAGCCTTTTTCGCCAGCGACCCGAGCTATGACGGGCTTTTCGTGACCGGCGTGCGAACCACGGGTATCTTCTGCCGTCCGTCCTGCCGCGCGCGCAAGCCGCTCGTCGAGAACATCGAATTCTTCGGTAGCATCCGCGAGGCGCTGTTTGCCGGCTACCGTCCGTGCCTCCGCTGCCGTCCGCTCGTCGGCAACGCCACGCCCGAGTGGCTGACTCCGCTCCTGGACGCGGTCGACAAGGATCCGAACCGGCGGTTCCGTGACGCCGACTTGCGTGCGTTCGACGTCGATCCCGCTCGCGTGCGTCGGTTCTTTCTTGATCGCTACGGCATGACCTTCCATGCGTACTGCCGCGGCCGTCGGCTGGCAGGAGCGATCCGCCAGCTCCGCGACGGCGACGAGCTGGACGAGGTCGCGCTTGGCACGGGATGGGACTCACACAGCGGTTTCCGCGAGGCGTTTTCGCGGACATTCGGCTTGCCCCCGGGACGCGCCGAGGATGCGCCGTGCGTGATCACGACCGCCATCGATACACCGTTCGGACCGATGATTGCCGGAGCCACCGACGAAGGCGTCTGTCTGCTGGAGTTCACGGACCGTCGCATGCTGCAGGCGCAGCTCCAGCGGCTCTCGAAGCTGCTGCGCCAGCCAATGGTGCCGGGTGAGCATCGATATCTCGGCCAGTTGCGCGACGAGCTGACGCGGTATTTCGCCGGCACTCTTCAACAGTTCACCGTGCCGCTCGTCTGTCGTGGCACCCCATTCGAAGAGCGCGTCTGGCGTGAGCTGACGCGGATCCCGTACGGCGAGACGATCTCATACGCGCAGCTGGCTGAACGCATCGACGCGCCGAAAGGACAGCGTGCGGTGGGCCGGGCCAACGGGATGAACCGCATCGCCATTGTCATCCCATGTCACCGCGTGGTGAACGCGGATGGCAAGCTCGGTGGGTATGGCGGCGGGT
This sequence comes from Vicinamibacterales bacterium, assembly GCA_035647075.1. Taxonomy (GTDB): domain Bacteria; phylum Acidobacteriota; class Vicinamibacteria; order Vicinamibacterales; family UBA2999; genus Gp6-AA40. The sequence continues at coordinate 50,785 of DASROF010000035.1, forward strand.
TGTGGCGGAAGAACTGGCTGCTGGAGCTGGAGCGGAGGCAGAGCCGCTGATCCTCAAGGCCTCAGGAATCAGGCCTCAGCCTGTTCCTTCAGATCAGCAACGCATCTCGCGCCGCGATCACGCGATCCTGCGCCTCGATCACCGTCTTTCCCACGGCCGTGAGATGACCCATCTTCCGGCCGGGTCGCGGCTGTTCCTTTCCATAGAGGTGCAGCTTGACGTCCGGGAACCGGCAGGCCGCCGCCCAGTTCGGTACGGCGTCGGCCCAGAGGTCGCCGAGCAGGTTGGCCATCGCCGCTGGGCGCATCAGTTCGGTGGATCCGAGCGGCAGCCCGCAGATCGCGCGGACCTGCTGCTCGAACTGGCTCGTCACCGCCGCATCAAACGTCAGATGTCCTGAATTGTGCGGGCGCGGCGCGAGCTCGTTGACCAGAAGCTCGCCGTCGGTGCTGACAAAGAACTCGACGCACAACACGCCGACGTACTGCAGCTCCTTCAGAATCGCGCGGGTGATCTCCACGGCACGCGACGCAATCGAGGCTGGCACGGATGCCGGCGCCGTCGTTACATCGAGAATGTGGTTCCGGTGCCGATTCTCGAACGCCGGATACTCGGCGATTGCACCGTCGATGCCACGTGCAGCGATGATCGAGATCTCAGCCTGCAGCGAGATGAACCGCTCGACCACTGCCTCTTGATGGCCGATGGTGTCCCAGATATGCGCGACGTCGGCCTGCGTCGTGACCTTGTGCTGTCCCTTACCGTCATAGCCGAAGGCCGCAGTTTTGATGACCGAGGGTGTGCCGATCCGCGCGACGGCGTCCCACAGCTCGTCGAGCGTGTCGGCGCAGGCGAAGGCAGCCGTCGGAAACCCGTTATCGGCGAGAAACGTCTTTTCGCGCGCACGTTGCTGCGTGGTGTGCAGCGCCGCACCGGACGGCCGTACCGGCGCCAGCGTTTCGATCGCTTCGACTGCGGCGTTCGGTACGTTTTCGAACTCGAAGGTCACGACGTCGACGCTGCCGGCAAACGCGTGCAGCGCATCGACGTCGTCATAGTCGGCGGTGACCTCGACGTCGGCGACCTGACCAGTGGGGGTGTCTTCTTCCGGAGAGAACGTATGAACGCGATAGCCCATCCGGTGGGCGGCGATGCAGAACATGCGTCCAAGCTGCCCGCTGCCAAGCACTCCGAGGGCAGCCCCTGGAGCGATCACCTTCACGGGAGCTGTTCCTGACGGACTTTCTGCGTCTGTTCCTGGCGATACGCGCGAAGCTGTTCGCGCAACCCAGGGCGTGAGCCGGAGACGATGGCGATGGCCAGCAGCCCGGCATTCGTGGCGCCAGCCTTGCCGATTGCGAGAGTGCCGACGGGGACACCCGCGGGCATCTGCACGATCGACAACAGCGAATCGAGGCCCTGCAACGCGGCGCTCTGCACCGGCACGCCGAGGACCGGCAACGCCGTATGCGCGGCGACCATGCCCGGCAGATGGGCCGCACCGCCAGCGCCGGCGATGATCACCTCGATTCCACGATCTTCCGCACCGCTCGCGAATTCCGCCATCCACACCGGCGTGCGATGAGCGGACACGATATGCCGCTCGTGCGCCACACCGAAGCGCTCGAGAATCGTCACCGCGTGCTCCATCGTCTCCCAGTCGGAAGACGAGCCCATCACGACCGCTACCAGAGGTTTGGAAGTTTCCGGCATCTGGAAACTGGAGATGTTATCAACAAACGGCGTGACGCACGAAGAAGACGGAGCAAAGATGCAGGACAATGAGGGATTCACTCATGAACCCGACCCGAATCCTCTATACCTACACCGACGAAGCACCGGCGCTCGCCACATACTCGCTGCTGCCAATCATTCAAGCGTTCACCCGCGCGGCCGGCCTCGCTGTAGAGACACGGGACATCTCACTGGCCGGTCGCATCATCGCCGCCTTTTCCGACGAGCTGCCGCCGGATCGCCGGCGGCCTGACGATCTCGCGGAGCTCGGTCAGATCGCGAAAACGCCGGCGGCGAACATCATCAAGCTTCCCAACATCAGCGCGTCGATTCCGCAGCTGCAGGCAGCCATCCGCGAGCTGCAGCAACACGGTTACGCCGTGCCCGACTATCCGGAAAACCCGGTCGATGAGCGACAGAAGGCGATCAAGGCGAAATACGCGAAGGTGCTCGGCAGTGCGGTCAATCCGGTCTTGCGCGAGGGCAACTCGGATCGTCGGGTCGCCGCAGCGGTGAAAGCCTACGCACGCGCGCATCCGCATTCGATGGGCGCCTGGCGCCCCGACTCACGGACGCACGTCACGCATATGGCGGCCGGCGACTTCTATGGCAGCGAGCAGTCGGCGAGCATCTCGGCCACGGGCACGTTGCGCATCGACTTCACTGGCAGCGACGGCGTGTCCACGGTCCTCAAAGACGGGATCACAGTCGACACCGACGACGTCATCGGCGCATCGGTGATGAGCCGTCGCGCGCTTCAGGCGTTCTTCGCGGAGGCGATCGCGGACGCGAAGGCAACAGGCCTCCTGCTCTCGCTGCACCTGAAGGCGACGATGATGAAGGTGTCCGATCCGATCATGTTCGGACACGCGGTGCGTGAGTACTACAAGGACGTCTTCGAGAAGCACGCAGCGGTATTCCAAGCGCTTGGCGTGGACCCCGACAACGGCATCGGCGACGCCTACGCCAAGATCCAGAACCTGCCCTCGGACCAGCGGGCGGTGATCGAAGGCGATCTCAACGCCGTGTATGCGACGCGGCCGCCGCTGGCGATGGTCGACTCGAGCCGCGGCATTACCAACCTGCACGTGCCGAGCGACGTCATTATCGACGCCTCGATGCCGGCGGCGATTCGCACGTCCGGCCAGATGTGGGGGCCGGACGGCAAGCTGCACGACACGAAGGCGATGATCCCCGATCGTTCGTACGCCGGCATCTATCAGGCGGTCATTGAAGACTGCAAAGCGAACGGCGCCTTCGATGTCCGCACGATGGGCTCGGTGTCGAACGTCGGCCTGATGGCGCAGAGCGCCGAAGAGTACGGGTCGCACGACAAGACATTTGAAATCCCGCGCGACGGCGTCGTGCGCGTCACCACCAATACAGGCGAGACCCTCTGTGAGCATCGCGTGGAGACGGGCGACATCTGGCGCATGTGCCGGACAAAGGACCTGCCGATCCGCGACTGGGTGACATTGACGGTGAACCGCGCCCGGCTGACAGGACATGCGGCGATCTTCTGGCTCGATCCCCAACGCGCGTACGACCGCAACCTGATCGCCAGGACGCTGCAGTACCTGAAGGATCACGAGACGTCCGGCCTCGACATCAGCATCCGCTCCCCGATCGAGGCGATGCACGAGACTCTCGCCCGTGTGCGGGCGGGCGCCGACACCATTGCGGCAACAGGAAACGTGCTGCGCGACTACCTCACCGACCTGTTTCCGATTCTCGAGCTGGGCACCAGCGCGAAGATGCTGTCAATCGTGCCGCTGCTGGCCGGCGGCGGGCTCTACGAAACGGGCGCCGGCGGGTCAGCCCCCAAACACGTCCAGCAGTTTCTTCAGGAGAACTATCTGCGGTGGGATTCGCTCGGCGAGTTCCTGGCTCTCGCGGTGTCCATCGAAGATCTCGGGCACAAGACCGCGAACAGGACGACGCTCGCCCTCGCCACTGCGCTCGATAGGGCAAATGGACTGATTCTGGAGAACAACAAGTCGCCGCAGAGGAAAGTCGGCGAGCTCGACAATCGCGGCAGCCATTTCTACCTGGCGATGTATTGGGCGCGTGCGATCACCGACCAGAATTCGGACGCCGGGCTGCGCGACGTCTTCGCTCCGATCGCACGAGTGCTGGAAGCAAACGAGAGCCGGATTGTCGGCGAGCTGATCAGTGTCCAGGGTAAGCCCGTGGACATCGGCGGCTACTACCAACCCGATCCGGCTCTTACAGCGCGGGCCATGCGCCCGAGCGCGACGTTCAACGCGATTATCGACCGCGAGTCCGTCTGACATACATCGGTCGCGAGTCCGCCTGAAGGCGGGCACTACATTCGGGAGTGTCCCGCTTCAACCCGGACCTATTTGTGACTGTGCTGCGGGATCTTGAGTACCTGGCCGGGCTTAATCTTGTCCGGGTCGGTGAGCTGATCGCGGTTGGCGTTGAAGATGTCCATGTATTCGTTGGCGCTGCCCAGGAACTTCTTCGCAATCCCGCTGAGCGTGTCACCGGACTGTACGGTGTAGGAAAGCGTCGGTGACGCCGTCGGCTGTGATGATGGCCCTGCCGCCGAGCTCTGCGGCGCGCCTGCCTTCACCTTGATGTCGGCGACGACCTCTTTGTCCCAGTCGGGAACCGTCTTCAGAGCGTTCCAGATCTGGTTCTTCTCATCAACGGAATTCACAGCGCCGTTGAAGTACAGCTTGCCGTCGCGCTCGTCGGCACCGCCGTCCATGTGAAGCGACTTCGCCGTCTGAATCGCGTGGTTGTATTTCTGGCGCAGTCCGACCGAGCTGTTCTTGTCAAACACTGACATGTGTACCCTCCGTGAAGCTGAAGGGTGCAAGCGAGGTGCCTTTCCCGCAGATGAGAGTTGGGCGCTATGGCTGTGGTCGGGATTCGATCAACACGAGGAAGAGGTCGTCGGGAGCGCGCACCATTGCGACCCTGATCGAACAGCGTCCTTCAGGCAACTCAACAGGCTTTGCCATCTGTTGAAATCACCGAACCGCCGGCTCGAAACGACTGCCTGTATCGCCCCCTCGAGGTCGCGCACTTGCAGCGGCATCCGGGTCGATCCGGGATCCTGAATCGAGCCGCTCACGGAGCGGCGAACGACGCCGCTGATCTCCATGAACTCGACGACCAGACCCTCTCGACATGGCTGGCGAATCCTCCTCTGGAATGGTCCGACTAAAGGCGGACACTACGACCGGTGATGGTCCGCCTAAAGGCGGACACGACGAACGCGGATGAAGCAGAATAGTTCTCTCAACAAGGAGTCCGCATGAGTCGTCTCGTTGCCCTCCTCGCCGTGATTCTGCTGGCCCTTCCGCTCCGGGCCCAGTCACCTGCCCCTGCGGCGTCTGGTTCGGCGCCACTGCAGGTGCCTGTCCGGCAGTTCCAGCTGGCGAACGGTCTCAACGTCATCCTGCATCAGGACAAGACCGTACCTGTCGCGACCGTCAACATCTGGTATCACGTCGGCTCGGCCAACGAGAAGCCGGGGCGAACGGGCTTCGCGCATCTGTTCGAGCACCTGATGTTCGAGGGCTCCAAGCACGTCAAAGAAGGACAGTTCGACACGCTGCTCGAGAGCGCAGGCGCGACCAACAACGCATCGACGTCGAACGACCGGACCAACTACTTCATTGACGTGCCGATCAACGCACTCGACCTTGCGTTGTTCCTCGATTCCGACCGAATGGGGTTTCTCCTCGACGCCATGCCGCCCGAACAGGTCAACAGCCAGCGCGACGTCGTCAAGAATGAACGGCGCCAGAGCTACGAAAACCGTCCGTACGGCATGGCCTCCATCGAGATCGACAAGATGCTCTGGCCGACGAATCATCCGTATCACTGGCCGGTGATCGGGTACATGGAGGACTTGACCGCCGCAACTCAGACAGACGTCGTGGAGTTCTTCAAGAAGTACTACGTGCCCGCCAACGCCAGCCTCGTCGTCGCCGGTGACATCGACTACGACAAGACGCGAGCCACGGTCGAAAAGTGGTTCAGCGACGTGCCGGTCGGCGCAGCAGTCGAACACGTCAAAGCGCCAGCGGCCAGCCTGGACAGCGTCAAGCGGGCGACGCTCACCGATCGGGTGTCGCTGCCGCGTCTGTATCTCGCCTGGATCACCCCTGCGCTCTATGCGCCCGGCGATGCAGCGTTGGATGTGGTGTCTCAGGTCCTGACCGGCGGCAAGAACTCGCGTTTGTATAAGCGGCTGGTCTACGACACGCAGATTGCTCAGGACGTCTCGGCGTACCAGGCGTCAGCCGCGCTCGGCAGCTCTTTCCAGATCATCGCCACTGCCCGCCCCGGTCACACCGTCGCGGAATTGCAGAAAGCAATCGACGAAGAACTCGAGAAACTGCGCACCTCACCGCCTGACGGACGGGAGGTCCAGCGTGCCCTCAACCAGATCGAGGCGTCCTTCTATCGCCGTATGGAACGTGTCAGCAGCAAAGCCGACCAGCTGAACGCGTATTTCTTCGCGGGCAAGCCACCTGACTGGTTTGCTCAGGACCTGGCCCGCTACACCTCGTTGACCGCGGCAGACGCGCAGGCGGCGATCGTTCGCTGGCTGCCCGCTGGTCATCGCGTGGAACTCATCGTCCAACCGGAGGTGAAGCGATGAACCGCGCGGCTTCTCTTATAGCGGTCCTCGCACTGGTTTGCAGCTGTTCCCGGCCGCCTGAACCTCCCGATCGCTCGAAGCCACCCGCACTGGGGCCCGCGCCGGAACTGAAGCTGCCGCCGATTCAAAAGACCACGCTCGCGAACGGGCTGCCGGTACTGCTGGTGGAGTCACACGAGGTGCCGCTCGTGCAGGTCAACCTCGTGATCCTCACCGGCAGCGCCGATGATCCAGCCGACAAATTCGGTGTCGCCAGTCTCACCGCGGCAATGTTGGATGAAGGCGCCGGTCAGCGAACCGCACTGCAAATTGCTGACGACGTCGAGTTCCTCGGCGCCGAGCTCGAAACGAGCAGCTCGTTCGACGCATCCGCGGTGCGACTCAATGTGCCGTCGGCACGGCTGGCGGCTGCGCTGCCGATCATGGCGGACGTGGCACTGCGGCCGACCTTTCCGCAGGCGGAGCTCGATCGCCTCCGGCAGGAGCGGCTGACCACCCTCATCCAGGCCAAGGACGACGCTGCGCAGGTTGCGCCGCTGGCGTTCTCGCGGGTCGTCTTCGGCGGCACACACCGATATGGCAGGTCAGCGATGGGCACCCCCTCCACGCTGAAGGCATTCACGACGATGGACCTCCGAACATTCCACGCGTCGATGTATCGACCGTCGAGCGCAACGCTGGTGGTCGCCGGGGATGTCCGCGCCGACGTCGTGTTGCCGCTTCTGGAGAAGCAGTTCGGTGGCTGGAACGCTGCGGCCGCGGCCGACCGCGCTGTGGTGCCTTCCTCGCCGCAGCTGACCGAACGGCAGGTGACGATCGTCGACATGCCAGGAGCCGAGCAGTCGCAGGTGCGCATCGGCTGGGTCGGCGTACCGCGGTCCACGCCGGACTACTTCACGCTGCAGGTGTTGAACACCATTCTCGGCGGCTCGTTCACCTCGAGGCTGAATCAGAATCTCCGCGAGAAGAACCAGTTCACCTACGGCGCCAGCTCGCGGTTCGACATGCGTCTGGCGGCCGGTCCCTTCTTCGCCGGTGCCGGCATCCAGACCGACAAGACCGCCGACGCGCTACGTGAATTCTTCAACGAGCTCGCCGCGATCGGCTCACCGGTAAGCGCCGACGAACTCACCAAGGCAAAGAACTACGTCGCACTCGGGTTTCCCAGTGAGTTCGAGACCATTCAGGATCTTGCGTCGCATATCGAGGAGATGGTCGTCTACAAGCTGCCCGGCGACTACTTCTCCCATTACGTCGCCAACATTCAGGCCGTCACAGTGGCCGACGTGCAGAAGGCGGCGGCGACGTACATTCAGCCTGGCAAGTTCGCCGTCGTCATCGCCGGCGACCGCAAAGCGATCGAGGCTGGCGTCCGCGGCCTGAAGCTTGGCCAACTCCGGATCCTGAGCGTCGAGGAGGTGATTGGCTCGTGAGCGTGACAATAGAGTTTGCACAGCTCCTTGCGTACTCCGACTACGAGCGTCAGAAATGGCGCGACTGGATTGCCGCCGATCCGACACGACTGTCGATCGTTCTGCAGCCCGGCGGCCGATTCCCGACGGCGGCGGAACTTCTCGATCACATCTTCTTAGTGGAACGTCGCCATCTGTGCCGGCTTCAAGGCTCGACACCGCCCGAAGAAACGGGTGTCCCGCCGGGGGATTGGCGGCGTCTGTTCGAGTACGCGGATCTCGTGCGCGCGGATTTCCGCCGTTACGTATCGGACCTGACCAACATCGTTGCCGACGGCACGCTCACGTGGAACGCCATCGGGATCGGGCCCGTGACACTGTCGCGGCGCCGGCTCGTCACGCACGTATTCCTGCACGAGGTCCGGCACCTCGCCCAACTGGCGGGGGCGGCGCGGGCAGCGGGCATCGCGCCACCCGGCAACCACGATCTCTTTCTGTTTGAAGGCTTCGCTTAAAGAGGCTCGAACACGCCGGTCTCGCGGTTCTTCCGCACCTTGTCCCACGCGAAGTGCTGTCCGTTCATGGCGATGTAGACGCCTGGCGGCAGCACCTGCGCGAACGAGAGCGCGCTTCCCAGGTTGAAGAGCCCGTCCGAGCTGCCGAACGCGTAGGGAATCATCGCGCCCGTGATGACGATCGTCTTGTGCTGCACGCCGGCGGCCAGTGCGCGCGCGGTCTCGACCATCGTATCGGTGCCGTGAGTGATGACAATACGCTCTTCGGAGGATTGCACGCAGTTCCGGACAATAAGCTGGCGATCCGCATCCGTCATCTCGAGGCTGTCGACCATCATCAGTGTCCGCACGGTCACATCCACTTGCGAGCGGCCGAGGCGGAGCATCTCCGACAGGTGCGTATCCTCGAACGAGAGCACACCGCGGATCTCGTCGTAGGTCTTATCGAACGTGCCGCCGGTGACGAAGATGCGAATCATCTGATTTCAACCGCGAAAAACGCGAAGCGCAGCTTTCACCCGTGACCTCCGTCATCTCCGTTTCCTCGCTGAGCGCAGCATGTCACCCACCAGCCACGCGACAATCAGCGCCAGCACGAGGATGACGACGACGCGGGCCATCCGTCAGGCCGTACGTCGAGGTGACGTGAACAGACTGACGATCAGGCCGACGATGACCACGGCGACGGCGCCCGTGACGTTGTGCCACAGGAAGGCGACGTCGGTGAACCGCGCGGCCAGGCCGACGCAGACCATGCCGGCGACCAGACCGACGAACGCACCAGCCGGCGTCGCACGGCGAAAGCCGATCGCGAGGATGAACACGCCGAGAATGGAGCCGTAGAAATACGACCCGAAGCGGTTCACAACCTCGATGAGCGACCCGAGCTCCGCGGCCCAGATCGCCACGCCGGTCGCGAACAGTCCCCAGAACCCGGTGGCGACCCGGGAGACACGCAGGTAATGCCGATCGTCCGCAACCGGCCTGACAAAGCGGCGATAGAAGTCGATGACCGTGGCAGTCGACAGCGCCGCCAGCTCTGCGGAGATCGTCGACATCGCCGCGGCAAAGATTGCGGCGATCAAGAGACCGACGATGCCGATCGGCATGTGTGTGGCGATGAACGTCGGGAACACGTAGTTGACGTCGCTGTAGGCGGCGTCGCCGGTGACCTCGCGAACAAGGGACAGTGCCTTGCGGCGCACCTCGCGTGCCTCCGCTTCCCGCATCTTGAACTGCTGCGAGGCCGCTGCCCGCAGAGGCTCGTCTCCCGCGGTTTCCGCGCGTGCGATGCCGGCGGCCGCCGATGCCCGTGAGGCGGAGACTTCCTCGAACTGACGTTCGAGCGCCCTGTACTCCGCCGCACGTGGTCCCTCGACCATCTCGCGCTCGTGCACTTTGTTGAAGAGCATCGGCGACGGGGTGAACACGTAGAAGACGAACATCAGCACGCCGACGAGGAGCACCAGCGCCTGCAACGGAATCTTCCAGTAGGCGCTCATCAGCAGCGAGTCTTGAGCCTCGACGACCGATTTCGTCGTCAGATATCGCTGCACCTGACTCTGATCCGTACCGAAGTACGAGCAGAAGAGAAAGAACGCGGCAATGGTCCCCGACCAGAACGTGTACTGATTTGTGAGGTCGAACGAGAAGTCGAACGTCTGCATGCGGCCGGTCGATCCGGCGATCTTCAGCGCCTGCAGTACGCCGACGTCCTGCGGCAGGTTCATAATCAGCACCACGACTGCCGCAATGAGGCCGCCGACGATGAGAACCATCTGCTTCACGTCGGTCCAGGTCACTGCCTGAACGCCGCCGAACATCGTATACACCGCGGTTGGCAGCGCGATCAGCAGCGCCGTCGTGGTCACGTTGAGACCGAGGACGACGGCCAGCACCACGGCAGGTGCGGAGATCACCACTCCCAGCGACATGCTGCGCGAGACCAGGAACAGGAAACTGGTCAGCGCGCGCGTCTTCGCGTCGAATCGCTGCTCGAGATACTCGTAGGCCGTGTAGATCTTCGCGCGGTGAAAGAACGGCACGAGCGTCATCGACAGGACGATCATCGCGAGCGGCAGCGCGTAATAGAACTGCAGAAAGCGCATGCCATCGGCATATCCCTGGCCGGTGGTGCCGATCATCGTGATGGCGCTCAACTGCGTAGCCATCACCGACAGACCGACAGCCCACCACGGCAGGCTGCGCGCCCCGAGAAAGTACCCCTCGAGCTCGTGGCTGCGCTTGGTCATGCGCAACCCGTCCCAGATCATCCAGGTGAGATAGACGCCGATGACCACCCAGTCAATCGGGTGCATCAGGAAAACGCTTCCTGGAGAAGATAGAGCGCTGCGAGCACGGCGACCCAGGTGACGAGCACGCGGACGTAGGCGGACCGAATCTTCAAAGGGCGCCGCTCCGCGTTTTCAGCTGCTCGGCCGCGCGGGCGATGGCACTGCGCCTCTCGTCCAGCCATCTGCCATCGATTGTCAGCTGTGCGCGGGAAGCCTGAAGCCCCCGCGCCGTCTCTGCCGGCGCCGGGCCACCCGTCGTCGTCCGGACCTCCACAAAGTGCCGGGGGCTCATGATCTCGGCGATCTGCGCGTCCGAGTATTGCAACGGCACACCCAGTAGATCGCCGGACACCGATGACAACATCGCACCGAGCGGCGCATCCGGTCGTTCACGCTTGGCCTGCTGCAGCCGCGCGGCGATCGCGTGCGCAGTCGTAAACGGGACGCGATGCGTGCGCGCCAGGTGATCCGCCAGTTCCGTCAGCGTGGTGCCACCTTCCGCGGCTCGCGCCTCGAGGCGTGCGACGTTGAGTTCAGCGCCGCGCAACGCCGCCGCCACGAGCGTCACCGCCCGCACCGCATCGCGGAACGCCGACGCCACCAGCGGCTGCAGATCGTCCTCGGTATCGACGATGTCGCCGAACGGCGTGTTATGGACGACCGCGACAATCGCGGCGGCCTGGCCCGCCGCCTTGCTTGCAATCGCGCGCGCGTGTTCGAGCGCCACCGGATTGCGCTTCTGCGGCATGATGCTGCTCGCCTGCACGAACCCATCCGCAAGCCGCAGATAACCGAACTCCACGGTGCACCAGAGCAGCAGGTCCTGGACGACGCGGCCGAGCCCGACGAGCAGCACCTGCGCCGCGGCGACGCTTTCCAGCAGGTAGTCCACGGTCGCGATGCTGCCGTAGGTGTTGCCCGTTGCCCCGTCGAACCCGAGCAGCGTCGCCGTCAGCTCACGATCGATCGGAAAACCGCTTCCGGTAATCGCGCAGGCGCCGAGCGGACTGCGATTGGTCGTGTCGTAGGCGGCCCGCAGCCGCCTGGTGTCGCGCTCGAGCTGCTCGATCACCGCGAGCAGATAGTGGGCGACGGTGGTCGGCTGTGCCGGTTGGGTGTGCGTGTGCGCCGCAAAGATCGTCTCGCGATGACGCTCGGCAATGTCGCACAAGGTTCCACGTAGTTCGAACGCCGCCGCACAGAGCATCAGCAGATGCTCGCGCAGTCGCACCCGGTACATCGTCATGTCGACGTCGTTGCGGCTGCGAGCGGTGTGCAGCCGGCCGGCCGTTTCCGCTCCGCACGCGTCGACGAGCAGACGCTCGACGAAGAAGAACAGGTCCTCGCAGGAACCGTCGTATGGCGTGCGCCGGATGTCGGACAGCGAGATGCGGTCGAGCGCCCCGCGCAGCGTCTGCGCATCACCTGGAGTGATGATGCCGCGGTCGGCCAGCATCACCAGGTGCGCATAGTGGATGGCCATCAGCGGCCCGAGGAACAGAGTCTTGGCGTCCTCGAAGTTGTCGTTGAGGACTTGCGACACGTACTCCGGGTCGAACGGCACGCCCGCAGTATAGCGCTCTGAAACCAGTTGGCTCGTTGGCTAGTTGAGTGTTCGCGGCTACGAACGATCTCACTATCCAACGACCAACCGACTCACGGGTTCAGCCAGTAGGCGAGCTTGACGAGGATCGTGTTGGTTGAGGGCGTCGAGAACACATCGGCGTAGTCGCGGCCGAAGCGGAAGGTGCCGTCCGGAGCAAACTGTTCGCGCCCCTGCTGCCAGACGACAAACAGCGTCGAGCCGGGCTTGAATTCCCAGCGCATGACGTTCGTCGTGCGGAACGAGAGGAAGCGGAAATCCGGGTTGCCGCCGTAGGCGATCGGTGCGTACCGATTCTCGTAGCGCAGCGCCCGGCCGTTGACCAGCTCGCGGAAGTTCTCGTAATCGCCCGCCGAGATGAACGGCTGCGCGTAGATCTGCAGCGAGAGGGTCGGCGTCAATGTGTAGTTGACGCGGGTCGTCATCGAGGTCGTCGTCTGATTGAGGTGGCCGAAGACGTAGTGCGTCCCATCGTCGCGGTTGACGGCTCCCACCCATTGCGAGTCCTCGATGTTCTTGTTCATCGAGATGCCGAATTCCGTGGACAGCGCCGCGGTTGGCTTCACCGTGACGCTGGGTCCCAGGCCCCAACTGTGGCCGTGCCCGTCTGAGTAAAAGTTGTCGTCCAGCCCGAACCGCACACGCTTGCGGCTGTCGGTGCTCAGATAGTGCCAGTAGCCACCACCGTTATTGGTGTATGCGCTCGGCCCGCCGCGGGTGAAGCGGTCATCGATATTGCGCGCGTTGACGTTGACGCCGAAGCCGGTGTTCCAGTTGTTCTGGAACGACCAGTGCGAGTTGATGTTCCCGCCAAAGCTGATTCGGTCGCCGTCGAAATTGTGTGACTGCCAGTGATTGAAGTTGATGTTCTTGGTCCGCACGAAGCGACCCGGCTTCTCCCACCGCATCTGCAGCCACGCGAATGCGCTGATCACATCAGCCCGCTGGAGGAATCCGAGATCGTTGACGTCGAAACCCGGCGTCTTGTACATGCCGGTGAAGTTGAACCGGGTCCGCTCGCCGCTGATCTTGCTGAAGTTCACCGCGCCGGCGTGCCCGTTCAACGACGTGGCGGCCGGATCGAATTCGACGTGCTCCGCGTCGGGCCGCTGATAGGAGTGAACGTTGCTCAGCTGCAGACGCGAGATCGCGCTCTCGTTCCCGCGCACGGTGCTGCCGGCCCAGTAGCCGTTCAGGCTGAAACGACGGCCAATGCGCCAGTCGTAGTCCGTGCCGCCGGTCACGGCGGTATCCGGAATGAACGACACCGGGTCGCTGAGCTTGCGACTGGTGGTCGTCATGATCAGACCGAGCGAGGACTGATCAGCGAACTCACGTCGCACGCGCGACACCGAGAAGAACGCTCCAGGCTCCACGACCTCACGGCGGCGATCGCTGCCGAATGCCACGTCCGCAAATTCCTCCTGCGTGGCGGCGACAAGAGAGCCGACCGAAAACTTGCCGACCCGCCCGGTCAGCTTCGCGGCGCCAACGATTGTGGTTTGGACCGGCTGATCGGAGTACTCGCCAACGCCGAGCGAAGGTGACCCGCGCGGCTGGCGGCCGATACGGCGGGAGTAAAAGAGAATGCAGTCGTCGTTGCAGTCCCACCGGTAGGTACCGGATCCCTCGATGAAGAACGGACGTCGCTCCTGGAAGAACGTCTCGAAGGCACTGAGATTCACGACGGCTGGGTCGGCTTCTACCTGACCGAAATCGGGATTGACCGTGGCCGTCAACGACAGCGCAGGCGTCACCGCGTATTTCAGGTCCAGCCCGACGGTGACATTGGGGTTGAACGTCTTGCGGAGCGGATTGCCCGTCTCTGCCGGTTGCGTGACCGTTGTGGCGACCGAATATGGAGAGAGCTCGAGCCGCTTCGTGGAACCCGACGGCGAGACGTCATCGAGTTCGGCAAGCTGCGAGATGAGACCGTTGCGGCTACGTGCGATAAGAGGCCAGGACGAGGTCTCGTTAAGGCGCGGAACATAGCGAAGCACGGCGAATCCGACCTTGCCGTCCGAACCGCTGCTGAACCGGAGCTGGGAATACGGAATACGGAATTCCGCGCGCCATCCCGACGGCGTCCGGCTGACGTTCGCGTCCCACACGGCGTCCCAGCTGTCGTCGTTGTTGTCGTCGTTGTACCAATAGGAGTCCCGCTTCACACCGGCGGCGTTGACGGCAAACTGGTAGCCCGTCCGCCGGTCGTGATAGGAGTCGATAAAGAGGTGAATCCAGTCGGACTGTGAGTCTTCGTCGCGTCGCGTCAGATACCCGACGATCTTGTCCGGGTCAGGATCCTTCGCATCGACCACTACGTGAAGCGCGGCGCCGTCAGCAATGACACGCGCCTCCGTCTCGTACGTCGCCGGGGTGCCCTCGCTCGGCTCGCGTTGAACAAAGGCCGTCAGCAGCTCGGCTTTTTGCCAGTCGGTCTCGGCGACCGGGCCCGTGACCACGTGGGCGTGCACAGATCTTGCTGCATTCGTAGTGGCACCAGTCGTCTGCGCGTGGGCTGCCCCGCACGTGACGAGCGCTGACACAAAAGCTGCGAGAATGCGTCTCATCCAGGTTGAACGTCCCGCGGACCCTAAGGTTATACGCTCAGACGCGCGGGAAAGGTGCACGGTTGGCTTCGTACGCCCAGAATCATGACCCCCGCAGCCACGCCGTCAGCTGCGTCCGCTGTGCGTCAATAGCAGCGGGGTCCACCTCGATTTCCCATACGCTCGGCGGCTCGCTGCCAAGCACCAGATCGATTCGCTGCAGCTGTCCCTGGCGCGCGATGAGAACCGAGACACGTTCACCCGGCGCATACTCGTCGAGCCCGCGACGCAATTGATCCGCCGTCACTCTCCGTTCGTTGATCGCGAGGATCTCGTCATCAGGTAGAAGACCGTTGCTCGTCGTGACATCGAGCGACGCGCGGCTGCTGTTGGAACCACCACCGAATCGGAGCCCAAACGTCGTCAACGCATCGGAGTACGCGAGGGTCGCAGTGCTCTTCACCCACGCATTCCAGAAGTCGGCCAGCGACGTGCCGGCGATCTGTTCCGCAACTTCCCGGAACTGGTCCGGTGTAAACCCGCGAGCGCCCGAGTATCTCGCATACGCTGTCCGCATCACGTCATCGAGACTGCGGACGCCATTCGTGAGCCGGCGAATCCTGGCATCGAGCAGAAAGCCGAGGAGCTGACCTTTGGCGTAATAGCTGATGCTGACATTCGGCGAGTTTTCGTCGGGCCGATAGTACCGAATCCACGCGTCGTACGATGCCGTTTCGATCGACTGGAGCAGCCGTCCCGGCGTCGATTCCACATCGGCGATCGTCGCCGAGAGACTGCCGAGAAATTCCTCTCTCGTCAAAAGCCCCGCGCGAAGTGCAAGCAGATCCCCGTAGTAGTCCGAGAGGCCTTCGACCACCCAGAGGCTTCTCGTTGTCGCCTCGCGTTCGTAGTCGAACGGGCCGAGTTCCACCGGCCGGAGACGCTTGCCGTTCCACGCGTGAAAGACTTCGTGCGTCAGGTCAGTCAGCCACCGCGCGTACGCGTTCCGCGACGTCGTGGCGCCAGCGGCGGCGATGATGACGGTCGAGTTCTTGTGCTCGAGCCCGCCACCGCGGTTCGGCATGACGACGTTCAGCACCAGGTACTTGTCGTACGGCAGCTGTCCCCAGAAGCGACGCTGCTCGCGGACGATCGCCTCAAAATCCTTGACCGCCCGCGCGTCATCGAACTCCGCCGTCTGACCCTCGTTCACCAGATAGTGACGCTTGCCATCGACCGTGAATTCGAGGACGGTAGGATTGCCGGCAAGGATTGGAGAGTCGACGAGCGTATCGAAGTCCGGCGCCACGTACTGATTCGCCCCGGAGAGCGCGCGCATCGCGGTCATCGAACGCGCCCACGCGGCTGGCAAATCGACCGTGACTTCATGCGGGCGCACCACGCCGTCTGCCAGCGTCATGAACGTCGGCGCGCCGTTGATCAGCGCGAAGCGTGACTCCACCCAGTTCGCGCGCACCGACAGCTCGTGCGCGAACACCCCGTATGACACCGTCACGGTCGGCGCGCCACGGGTGGCGACGCGCCAGCGGTTCTTTGCGGATTTTTCGATCGGCAGCAATCGCCCCGATGCCGTCGCCGTTATGCGTTCGACGTTTCGCTGATACTCACGGATCAGGTAAGACCCTGGAGTCCAGACCGCCATCATCAATTCGATGTCCGGTCGGCCACCGGTGGGAACAGTGGCCGCGACTTCGATGTAATGGGTCTCTGGAGCTGGAAAGCTCACGATGTAGCGAATCGGGTCTGCACGTGCGCCGCGTGCGGTCTGCGCCGACGTCGGCGACACAAGACCGACGAACGCCAGCGCGATGACGATCTTCGCGACCATTTCGCGCATTCTATCGGAACCCAAAAGCCCAGGTTCTTTCTTGGCGCGCGCCTTGCTGAACCTCTGACCGAGGGCAACAGCCCGGGAGGAGGAGCTTGGAATGGCCAGGCAACGAAAGAGACTTCCCGCGCGCGGACATCACGCGATGGACGATTCGCTGCTGATCCGATCTGCGGAGTCCCTCGGCCGCATGATCGGATCGCTGCAGCGGCAGCTCGATGCCGCGCGCCGCCTGACGCTCCCGTCATCCGATACCGTTCGGGGGAACGGTCACGTATCCGGACGTGAGCGCACAGGCACGGGTCAGAAACCGAAGTCGAAACGTGCGGCGCAGACAGCCGCCGCTCGCGCGAGTGCGGATCGCAGCACCGCGCGGGAAACGAAGACCGCTATGAAGAAGACGCCGGCGCGTCGCCGTTCAGCGACGAAACGCCGCTCGTCATAGTCGGTGACGTTACGATCATCTCCAGGGCGCCGGGCTGACTCTCACAACAGCAGCGCGATTCCCGCGCACGCCAGCCCCACAATCAACAGCCCGAGCGCCGCATCGCCAGAACGGCTGTCCCCCACGGACGACGACGATCCGGTCGCCGCCGCGCCGATCCGCCCCTGCACGATGAACGCGACCGCGATCGCGGCCAGCAGCGACAGCCATCCGGCAGCACTCACCGCTCGCGACACCGGCGACATGCCCCCCAGCCGCGTCAACGCGAACGCCACCGCCGCGATCCAACCGACGAGCGCGGTGCCGGCGATCAAGCGGAGACGTCCGACCTCACGATCCACGGCCTGACGACGGAGCTCAGCGCGCAACGCTTCGTCGGCTCGACGACGTTGCTCGTCCAGCTGCGCGCGTTCAAGATCCAGCCGCGCGCGATCCCGATCGAATGCCTCCTTCAGCGCCGCAATGACGACGCCGGTGAGGCGGGCCTCGATCGGGCCATGCAGCGAATTCGCAGGCGACAGAGCGGCCTCTGATTGTGACGGTTGAGATGGCCCCGCCGTCTTGAGGCGCCGCGCGGCGTCGCGAACAGCAGCCACCGTGTCGAATGCGCGAAGAAACGATCCGAAGTTCATCTTCAAACCTTAGCCGTGGACCTGCTGGATCAAAAGATGTTCCGCGCGCCCGAGCTGAGCCATGCGTCGCGGAAGCGGCGCTGCGCATCCGTCAGCGGCTGACCGGCCGACTCAGCCAGCACGACTTCCAGGTCAGAGCCGGGACCTGGTTTCGGGGTCGCCGGCCGCGACCGCAGCAGCAGACCAGCGCGAGACAACAGGCTCGCGTAATCGACAACATCATGGCCCTCGATGTAACGGGCAAAAAACTGCGTGGCAAACGTGGCGTCCCCAGACACGTCTGCCAACGTCGCTTTCAAGTCTGCGAGCGTGTACGGCGATTCGACGTAGCCAGGTCGGCGCGCGGCGGAGCGGCCGAATTTCTCCCACAGCGCACGCATGTAAGTATCGAGAGTGATCCGGCCGTCGCTGCGCTCACGAAGCGTGAGGTCGAGGGCGGCACCGAGTGCCTCCCCCCACGTGTAATACGAGATATACGTACTCGCGAGATCGGAGCGATCGTTGAATCTGGCCCCGTCGACGAACGGCGCCATCTGGCTCATTTCGACAGCAGAGCGCACCTGTCGACCCGGCGCCGATATGACCGTGACAATCGCGGCGCCGATGTCACGAACGTACTCGGACACGTTCAGCAAGCCACTGCGGCGGAGGACCAGCGAGCCGTAGTAATTGCAAAAACCCTCGGCCAGCCACAATTCCCCCGACATATTCACGTCGTCGAAGTTGAACGGCTCGAGTGACGCCGGCCGGATGCGCTCGACGTTCCATGCGTGACAGAACTCGTGGGACACCGATGCGAGGTGCTCCATCCGGTCGCTGCCGACCGGACGCGGTGACGTCATCATCGTGCTGTTGCGGTGCTCCATGGCGTCGGCGTCGTTACCGGGCAGGTAGTCGGCGATGAACGTATAGGTGTTCGCGTCGAACGCCGGAAACTCGCCGTACACATAACGGGCTTCGCGCACGACCGTCTCGACGTCGCGGACCAGAGAGTCGAGATCGGCGTCAGTGCCCGTGTGGTGGACCGCCACTCGGAAGACGGGAGTTCGCCCTTGATCGGAGACCGTAAATGTCCGCAGGGCGAACGCGCTGAACTCGGCCGGGCTGTCCATCAGATACTGCAGATTGGGCGCCGTAAACGTCAGTGAATCGCGGCCGGACAGCAACTGCGTCGCGACGCGCCAGGACGCGCCAGGCGGCGGCTCGAATCGGACGCTGATTGGCCGCGCGTCGAAGCCGCGGGCCCACATGATCCCGGCCGGCATATTGATATGCGCGTGCGCGTTGTCGATTGCGAGATAGGTGCCGTCCACCCAATCGCCGAAGACCCGGTACGACACGCGCACTTCACCCGAGTGCCCGCTGACATCCCACTGCTGCGGGCTCGGATGGGTGACGGTGAGCGGCCGACCGCCGCCATCCGTCGCTCCAACGCCGTGGACGTTCTTCGCGAACTCGTGAAGCGCGTATCGGCCGGGAGAGCTGCGGCTCATTCGCAGCTGCAGCGGACCGGCGGGAACGTCGGTGAAAACGGCTTCCACCTGCATGAGGTGATGCGCGCGGTCGGCGAATGTCAGGCGGTAGGAAATCGCGGACTGCCCGTGCAGCGCCGAGGACACACAGAACGCCAGCAGCGTCGCGATGGCGCAGGTCCGTGCCATGGCCGGATGCTAGCATGCAGGCCGTGACAAAGCTCGTCGCCCTCGGTGTCGCGATCCTGCCACCGCCCGATGTCATGGCGCGGGCAATCGCCTGCAGCGCTGCGCTTCCGCGCGATGGCTCGGAGCGTCTGGTGCTTGATGCCACGCATCTGCCGCACATCACGCTGACACAGCACGTCATCAGGTACGAAGAGCTCGATGGCGCTTACGCGGAGATCGATGAGTTGTTGGAAGAACTGTTGCCCCTGCACCTCACGATCACCGGCGGCGGGCAGAGCGGCCGCACCTTGTGGATGGCGATCGAGCGGACGCCGGCGCTTCTCGATCTGCACGAGCGGCTGATGACAGCGCTGAAGGCCCTGGAGCGCACCAGCGCCGATGCACACGCATTTCTGGATGGCGGCGGGCGCATCGCCGACGTGCACTGGGTCAGTGGCTTTCGGCAGCACGCCAGCTTCGGCGCGTTCACTCCGCACATCACGGTCGGCCACGGGGCGCAGCCGCCGTCGGTTGAGCCCATGGAGTTCGAGGCCACCGCGATTGCGGCCTGTCACCTTGGACGGTTCTGCACGTGTCGGAAAATCCTGCGCACCTGGGAGCTCACACGGGGGGACGAACCGGTAAGGCCCTACCTCCCCGATATCGACTGACCGTCTTCAGCACCACGTCCGCCATCATGTCGAGGAACCGCGGATCGTCGTTGACCGCCTCGGCGCGGGCCATGGGCAGATCGATCTCGCGACACACCTGCGCCGCCTCCGTGTCGAGGTCGTAGAGCACTTCGATGTGATCGCACACGAATCCGACCGGCGCAATAACCGCCGCCGCCAGTCCCTTCTTGCGCTCAACGCGCAGGTACTCGCACACGTCAGGCTCCAGCCATGGATCCTGCGGCCGGCCGCTGCGGCTCTGATAGACGAGCGCCCAATCTTGCATTCCCGCGTCACGCGCAACCAGACGGGCGGTGTCTTCCAGCTGCTCGCGGTATCGCGAACGATCAGCCATCGACACCGGAATGCTGTGCGCGGTGCAGATCAGCCGCGCCGATGACCTGACGCCTTCCGGGAGCCTCCGCAGCGCGTCGCGCACGTGCGCCGCGTTGGCGCCGATAAAAAGCGGATGGTCGAACCAGCTCCCCACATACGTCACGTCGATGTCGGAACCATCGGCGCGGATCGCGGCGCGGGCCTCCGTCACGTTCTCACGGTACTGCTCGCAGCTCGAGTACGAGTGCTGCGCCGCGGTAATGAATCCGATGACGCGCCTCACCCCAGCGACGCGCATCTCGCGAAATGTATCCGCCAGGAACGGGTGCCAGTTCCGCATGCCGACATAGACCGGCAGCGGATGTCCCGCGACCGCGAGACGAGCGGCCAGCCCGGCCGCCTGGCGCTTCGTGATGTCCGTGATGGGTGAGACACCTTTGAACAGCTCGTAATGATGCGCGACCTCTTCGACGCGCTCCGGTGGGACGCGGCGGCCGCGCAGCACGTTGGCAAGGAACGGACGAATGTCGTCGATTCCCTGCGGACCGCCGAATGAGATCAGAAGGACTGCGTCGAAAGCCGGAGGCATGATTCAGCCGCTGCTATCATCGTCCGCGTGGCAGCGCGACGGCGGATCGTCTGGGCTGGAGCGCTCGTGATATTCGCCGGGTCGTTCCTGTATCGCTTCCTCGACCTCTCGTTTCACAACGACCACTTCGAATTCCTCTCCCTCGGCGCAGAGATCGTCGATGGCGCCGTTCCTGGCGTGGACTTCTTCGACCCCACCCGCCCGCTTCAATACTATCTGTCGGCGGCGGGACTGTGGCTGTTCGGGCATCAGCTGCTGGCGGAGGCCGTTCTGTCCGTCGGCCTGATGTCGCTCGGGACCGCACTGGTGTTTGTCGCCGGCGTGCGACTGACGAACAGCCTGGCGCTCGGGACGCTCGCCGCGTCATTCACGGCGGCCTCACTGCCACGGCTCTACTCCTATCCGAAGGTCCTGATTCCCGCGATCGCACTGCTGGCGGTGTGGCGCTTCATCGACACGCCTGCACGGTCGAGTCTGGCAGCGATGTGTCTGGCCACGGCACTGTCGTTCTATTTCCGATTCGATCATGGCGTGTGGGTCGGCGGCGCGGTGTCTGTCGGAATCATCGCGCGTGATTTCGGCCGGTGGCGCCAGCTGGCCATCGACGCCGCTGTCTTCATCAGTGGGGTCGTGCTGTTGTGTGCCCCGTTCGTGCTGTTTCTTGTCGTGATGGGCGGCGGCGTCGCCAGCGGACCAGGTACCGGGCGGCTGACGCGACTGCTGCAGGGCGAGGATATCGTCTCGCTGCGTTTACCGACCGTGCCCGACGAGCGACCGCTCGCCTACCTCCGGCCCTCCGGCCCGGAAGCCATCGTCAGGTTTTCGACGGACGTGACCGCGGCCCGGCAAGCGGCCATCGAGCGACAGTACGCATTGCGGCTGGCACGACCCATCGACGAGGGCGCGGCGCGAGTGTACGTGCTCACCGATCATTCACCGGAGACTTTGAGGCGCCTGAAGGCCGACCCCGGTGTCGCGGACGTGACCAACGTCGACGATCAGGGGCATGTGCTTCGCGATCCTCCGTGGTCCGTGCTGCGCCGGTGGCTGCATATCCCGGTTTTTGAGTCGCCGCTGCTCAATAAGATGAATGGCGCGATCTGGCTGTACGACGCGCTGTTCTTCACTCCTTTCGTCGCGGCTGCCGTTTTGGCCGTTCGAGCGATGAGACGCAGGAACGCCGAAGGCGAAGCGGCGAAGGTACTCGCCGCAATCGTCTTGAGCGTGCTGTTCAACGCGTTCCTGATCCGCGACAACCTCGATTCGCGTCTTGCAGACGTGATCGTCCCGGGTGCGCTGCTGTGGGCGTGGCTGCTGCGAGGACCATGGCTCGGACTGTTCGAGCGTCCTATTCGCACAACCGCTATTGTGCGAATGGCGGGATCGGCCGTGGCCCTGCTTTCGATCTGGATGGCCGTTGACGTCTATGCCGGTTCGATCAACCAGCTCACCGCGACGGAAATGTTTTCCACGCCAGTTCATACCGCGCGCCGGTTGAAAGGCGCAGTCGTGAATCTGCGTCGCGATCCGTTGGAGCAGTTCGCGCCGGTCGGCAGCACCGGCCTGCGCGCGCTGACGCGCTACATCAATCGCTGCACGGCGCCCGGCGATCGATTGATCGTGCTCGGCTACCACCCGGAGGTGTACTTCTATGCCGACCGGCGCATCGGCGGAGGGAACGCGGTCTATCACGCCAACCTCGCCGCGTCACCGCAAGACCAGGAGCTCATCGTCTCGCGGCTGCAGCGCGAGCGCGTGCCGGTGGTGGTTCTGCCGGTCTATGCTGTCGGCGAACTCGAGAATGTATATCCGATCCTGAAGCAGTACCTCGACCGTCGTTACACGCTCGCGAAGGAGTCCGGGTTCGGAGAGAGTCGTCCGTTCCGGATCCTCGTTGATCGCCAGGCCACGCCGACACACACGGACGAGGAACTGGACCTTCCCTGTTTTTCAGGTGGGTGATACGGGGCTGCCGTATACTGACGATCTGCCTGTTCCGGCGCGCCGCGGGCTTGCCTTGAGCGAGCGACAACGTAGCGCCGGGAGCGACTCGAAGGGTGAGGTGGCCGAGCGGCTGAAGGCGGCGGTTTGCTAAACCGTTGTAGGGCCTTTAAAGTCCTACCCAGGGTTCGAATCCCTGCCTCACCGCCACGTCATCGCTCACCGCATCTGGTGAGTGCATCCAGCCAATTCCTTCAAATCATTCAGCGTTTAGACGCGCCGATCAAAGGCAGATCGGTTGCACTCGTCGTGACAGCGCGCGTAAGTTGCACGGCATCGTGGCGTCGGAGAGAATGCGAACAGTTCGAGTCCTCCACACACTTCGCAAGCTCCGATGTTCGATGCCGTGCTCATCGTGTCCTTCGGCGGGCCCCAAGGACCGGACGACATCCGTCCTTTTCTGGCAAACGTGCTGCGCGGGCGACGAGTCAGCCCCGAACGCGTCGAGGAAGTCGCGCATCACTACGAGCTCTTCAACGGCGTATCACCATTAACCGAGCTGACGCGGAAACAGGCCGACGGGCTGCGCGTACGCCTCGCGAACACGGGTCACCCGCTGCCCGTTTACATCGGGATGCGCAACTGGCATCCATATCTGACGGATACCCTGAAGCAGATGCACGCGGATGGCGTCCGCCGCGCGGTCGGTTTCATCGCCGCGGCGCACCATTCCTACTCGAGTTGCCAGCAGTATCGCGAAAACGTCGCTGCCGCGCAGCAGGCGCTGCGCAATGACGCGGCCCACGTGGACATCACGTTCGTCGACAGCTGGTTCGACCACCCGCAGTTCATTGCCGCGAACGTGGCGCACGTGCGCGACGCCGTGAACCGGTTGCCCGTGAACGTCCGCGAGCACGCGCGCATCGTGTTTACCGCGCACAGTATTCCAAAATCGATGGCGGACGCCTCGCGCTACGAGCATCAGCTCTCGACATCGTGTGCGGCGATCGCCGCGCAGGTGGGACGGCCATGGGCGCTCGTGTACCAAAGCCGCAGCGGCCGTCCGCAGGATCCATGGCTCGAGCCGGACGTCTGCGACTATTTGAGACGCGAACGCGAACAGGGACTCGCCGCGGCCGTCATCTCACCCGTAGGTTTTGTCTGCGATCACATCGAGGTGCTGTACGACCTCGATCGCGAGGCGGCCGATGTCTGCGCGTCCATCGGACTGCCGATGGCGCGTGCGGCGGCCGTGAACGACGATCCGTTGTTTCTCGACATGATGGCGGACGTCGTGCTGCGCACCGTACGGAGGTACGAAACGGGTCGTCCGCTGCCAATCGTCAGTCCGGCGTGATTGGCCTCCAGCGGCGGTTCTCGAGCACGAACCGCGTCTCGGCCGCGTCGAATCCTTCAACAGCCGGATACATCGGATCGCCCGGGTAGAAGAGGAGCGTCCTGTTGCCGCGTTTCTCGAATCGCGGCTGAACCCGCGGAATCGGTTTTCGCAGCGCCCAGTCGAAGACCTCGTCCATCGACTTGAACCTTGCCAGCATGCCGAGTGTCGTCCACGTCGGCGGCGGCAGCGAGATGAGACCTGCCTGACAGCGCTCGATTGCCGCGGTCGGTGACACCCACTCGCTGTGGATCGTCTCCCCATCGT
>DASROF010000036.1:0-44246 GCA_035647075.1 Vicinamibacterales bacterium
CGGAAACCAGAACATCATTCTGACTGGCCAGCTGGGCAATGTGATGCAGGAGTCCGCGCGGGCCGCGCTCAGTCATATCAGGGCGCGCGGACTCCTGCATCACATTGCCCAGCTGGCCAGTCAGAATGATGTTCTGGTTTCCGCCCGGAAGCAAGGTCGCTTCGATATAGAGGACGTCTCCGCCCGTTTCCGTCCAGGCGAGTCCCGTTGCCACCCCCGGACGCGACGTGCGGAACGCGGTCTCGCGCCGGAACCTGGACGGACCGAGGTAATCGTCCACCTGATCGCGATCGATCACCGTTTTCTCTACAGTTCCGGCGTCTGAGGGTCTGGTGGCGATGCGCGCAGCCACTTTTCGGGCGATGGCGCCAAGCTGCCGTTCGAGGTTCCGGACGCCGGCCTCCCGCGTGTATTCGGTGATCACCACCTGCAGGGCCGCGTCGGTGATCTCCAGGGCGTCCGGGGGAAGGCCATGTTCGCTGATCTGCCGCGGCAGGAGGTATTTGCGGGCGATATGAGCCTTCTCCTGCTCGCTGTATCCCGTGAGCGAGATGATCTCCATCCGATCCAGCAGGGCAGGGTGGATCGTTCCCAGCTGGTTGGCCGTCGCGATGAACAGCACCTTGGACAGATCGACGGGAATCTCGAGGTAGTGATCGCGGAATGAGTGGTTCTGCGCCGGGTCGAGCACTTCGAGCAGTGCGGCCGCCGGGTCACCCTGGTACCCGACGGTCACCTTGTCGATCTCGTCGAGCATGAACACCGGATTCATGGAACCGGCGTTCTTCAGCGCCTGGACGATGCGGCCGGGCATCGAGCCGATGTAGGTGCGGCGGTGCCCGCGAATCTCCGCCTCGTCGCGTACACCGCCGAGCGAGATGCGGACGAACTTCCGCGACATCGCACGGGCGATCGACTGACCGAGCGACGTCTTGCCGACGCCTGGAGGGCCGACGAAACAGAGGATCGGCCCTTTCATGTCGCCTTTCAGCTTTCGAACGGCCAGGTGTTCGACGATCCGCTCCTTGACCTTATCGAGGTCGTAATGATCCTCGTCGAGCACGGTCCGTGCTTCGACTGGATCCAGTCGATCGGGTGTCACCGCGCTCCACGGCACATCGAGGATCCAGTCGATGTAGGTGCGCAGCATCTGGTGCTCGGGCGACGCGGCGTTCATCCGTTCCAGCCGCTCGACTTCGCGAATCGTGACGGCATGAACGGGCTCGGGCAGTTTCGCTTCGTCGATCCGCGTCCGGAGCTCGGCCAGGTCGTTCCCCTCGCCTTCACCAAGCTCCTGCTGAATGGCTTTGAGCTGCTGCCGCAGGTAGTACTGCCGCTGCGCGTCGTTCATCTCCTGCTGCGCCTGCGACTCGATCTTTCCCTTCAGTTCGAGCAGCGACACCTCGCGGGTCAGCGTCGCGGCCACGGCCTCCAGCTTCTTGAGCAGGTCGTTTTCTTCGAGCAGCGTCTGCTTATCGGCAGGCTTCATGTCGATCAACGTCGCCAGCACGTAGGCCAGGCGCAGCGGGTCGTCGATGTTCATGACCACGCCGCGCAACTCCTCGGAGAGTCCTGCCGCCAGCGAGAGCGCCTTGTCGATCAGTTCCTGGATACGGCGGACGTGAGCGTCCACCTCGAGAGTCCGCTCGTAGCTCTCCGGCAGCGGCGTGATCTGGGCACGCATCGACGTGCCGGTGCGGTTCACGACATCGGCGCGGACTCGGGCGACGCCTTCGATAATGATGTTGAGACCGCCGCCGGGGGCCCTCGCCATCTGCCGCACGATCCCGACGGTTCCAATCTTCCGGACGTCCTCAGGACCCGGGTCGTCTTCCTCGTTCTCCTGGAGAAGCAGGAGGATCATGCGATCGCCCGCGAGTGCCCGGTTGACGGTTTCGATGGAAACCGGCCGGTTGACCGCCAGCGGCTGCAACGTCAGCGGAAACGCGACCGTACGTCGGAGCGGAAGGACGGGGATTTCTGACGGAAGAGTCGGAGGGGGCGGCTCGGCCAAAGCAGGTCTCAGTTTATCAAGTGGCGGGCCACATTCAGTTGGTAGTTAGTAGTTAGTAGTTAGTAGTTGGTAGTGGGTAGTTGAGATAACAGCGAGCCACGTCGACTATCCAACCATCCAACTATCCAACTAAGCTCTAGGAGTGGACGAGCGTCAGTTCTTTACGGAGAAGCCCGAACAACGGACCAACCGGTATCAGTGCCCGCGCTGCCGCCGCACGAACGAGTATTCGGTCCGCTGGTTGAGGCGTACACGGAAATCACAACCCCCCGGCGGTTCCGACGAGCGTGCCCGCGCCATGTTCGCCAAGGTCAAGGACCATCTTGTTCGCGTTGACCAGGACGTCACCTGCAAGAGCTGCGGCAAGCGATTCGAGATTCCATCCCACCAGAACATCGTCTTTCTGGAGCAACTGGAAGGCCTGCCGCAGGACGACTACGACGAGTAGGCGCAGTGTCCGCCTTTAGGCGGACCGGTGCCATAGTGTCCGCCTTCAGAGGCGGACCAACGTCAGTAGACTCGCGGGATCAGCTTCCGCGGGACGCGCCGCATATAGTCGCCGTAGCTCGGTGACTGCGCGCGGATCGTGCGTTCTTCGAACGGAATCGCCACGAGCAGATAGACGCTGCTGATCGTCGCAAACACCAGCCGTGTCATCGTCATCGTTCCGACGCTGAAGACGACCAGTATCCATCCCAGATAGATCGGGTGACGTACCCACCCATATGGGCCGTCGGTTTTGAATTCAACCATTTGGGATGTGGGATGTGGGATCTGGGATTCGGGATGTGACACCTGCCTTACACCAGCCAACTCCAGGCCGTCGATGACTGCGGCGCTTCGAAGCGTCAGCCAGATTCCGGCAAGCTGAACCAGCCTGACCGCCCAATTCCACGGCGACGAGACCTGCCACACCACGCCTGGAACGGCCTGCCAATAAAAACAGACGGCAATGAGCATCAGGCTTGCAACCCAGACGTACGCCGAGCGCTCGAGCTGGCTCGGGACGATTCGTCGAACGAACGCGCGCACGGGAAGACGGGCAAAGACGCTGTGATGCAGTGCGAAAGCGCTGAACAGCAGGACGTTGATCGCTACGGCGCGGGTTGTGGCGTTGCCGGTCGCGATTTCGCCGAATGTAACCGAGTACGAGAAGAGGAAATAGGCGAGGGCGGCGGCGAACAGCACGGCGCCAGCCCACGCGAACGCGCGTGCGCCTGCGTGCTGTTCACTCACGGGCCGCTATTATAGGTCTCGCCATGAATGTGGTCGCCCATCCGGGCGTCGTCATTACCGGAATCGGCGTGGTCTCGCCGTTCGGCGTCGGCCGTGAGCGCTACTGGAACCACGTCAGCCATGGTTGCAGCGGCGTCAGCCTCATTACGCAGTTCAACGTCTCCGAGTGGCCTTGTCAGGTTGCCGCGTCGGTCCCGCCGGTAAGCATGGAGGATGCGCTGGCGCTGGACGGCGACGATGAGGACGGCGGCAGGTCGGATCCGAAGCGCTATTCGCGGGCTGCACTCTACGGTGTGATCGCCGGACGCGAAGCATGGGCGGACGCGGGCCTGCGGGCCGGCGAGCCAGGAGCGGGCGTCATCATCGGGACGGGCGGCGGCGGCATCGACGTCGGCGAGCGTCAGTACGAGGACTTCTTTACGTCCGGCGGCCGGCATGTGACGCCCTACGCGATTGCCGTTGGTATCTGCGGGATGGTGTCGAGCGAGGTGTCGATCTCGCTGGGGCTGCGCGGGCGCAGTCACGTGCTCTCCTGTGGTTGCACGAGTTCCACCGATGCCATCGGATATGCCGCTGCGCTGATCCGTGCCGGCGAGCACGACGTGATGCTGTCTGGTGGTACCGACGGCTGCGTGCTTCCCGGGATGATCTTTGGCTTTGCGCGCATGCGCGCCGTGTCTACCCGCTACAACGATCGACCGGCCGCGGCGTCGAGACCGTTCGACCGTGACCGCGACGGATTCGTGCTCGGCGAAGGTGCGTGGATGTTCGTGCTCGAGCGTGAGGATCGGGCTCAGGCGCGCGGGGCTACGTGCTACGCCCGCGTCGAAGGATACGGCTCCAC
Source organism: Vicinamibacterales bacterium (assembly GCA_035647075.1). Lineage (GTDB taxonomy): Bacteria > Acidobacteriota > Vicinamibacteria > Vicinamibacterales > UBA2999 > Gp6-AA40. The sequence continues at coordinate 4,095 of DASROF010000036.1, forward strand.
GTGTGATGCGTATCATCGCGTGCAGATGGCTCCGGACGGCGACGAGATCGTCAGGTGCCTCGAGATCGCGCTCCGCAAGTCGGGACGTCATCCGGAAGAGATCGGGTACGTCAACTACCACGGCACGTCGACACAACTGAACGACGCGATCGAATCGCGCTGTGTGCGCCGCTTCTTCGGAAACCACGCCGACAAGGTTCCCGGGTCGTCAACGAAGTCGATGATTGGGCATCCGCAGGGTGCCAGCGGGGCAGCAGGCGTCGCGGCGACTGCGCTGGGGATGTCGCGCGGCATGCTGCCGCCAACAATCAATCTCGAGAACGCGGATCCGGCGTGCGACATGGACTTCATCCCGAGCACGGCACGGGCAGCGGACATTGATGCCGCACTCTGCAACTGCCTTGGCTTCGGATCGAAGAACAGTGCGTTGGTATTGGGAAGAGTGAGGTAAGACGCGAAATGCGGAATTCAGGATGCAGAATTCAGGCTCCCCGCGCTGTCTGCATCCTGCATCATGCATTCTGAATTCGACGTTCTCGTCGTCGGCGCCGGACCAGCCGGAACTGTAGCTGCCCGACAGCTCGCGAGGGCGGGCGTTCGTGTGCGGCTCGTCGATCGGTCAACATTCCCCCGAAACAAGCTGTGCGGCGACACGCTCAATCCGGGCTGCGTGGCGATGCTGTCGCGCATCGATCCGAGTCTGGTGAGCCGCGTCCGGAAGCACGCCCTCGCGATAACAGGTATGACCGTGACGGGACCCGGGGGAGCACGGGTGTCCGCCGATTATCCCTGCGGATTTTCCGGCGCGGCGCTGATGCGCTGTGACCTCGATCAATGGCTGCTCGAATCGGCCGCTGCCGCCGGAGCAGGCTTCGATGCGGGCCTCACTGTCAACGCGCCCATCCTCAGCGAGAGTTCCCAGGTGGTGGGCGTGCGCGTTTCCTGCCGCAGCCGTGAGTATGAGCTGCGGGCGCGGGTGGTCGTTGCCGCCGACGGCCGGGCATCCCGGCTCGCGACGACGATGCGTCTCTCGCGGTTTTCGCGGTCGCCGCAGCGATGGGCCCACGGCGCGTACTTCACGGACGTCGCCGGCCTGAGCACACACGGCGAGATGCACATCCGGCAGGATGGCTACATCGGTGTGGCGCCACTCCCGGGAGGCCTGGCGAACGTGTGCGTCGTTCGATCCCGGCCGAACCTGACGCACGGCGAGTCAGCGGAGAGCGTGATCGTGCGCGGTATCGCAACGGATCCAGCGCTCGCAGCGCGGTTCACGCGTGCACGTCGGGTGTCGGACATCAGCGTGCTGGGACCGTTGGCCGTCGATGCCCATGCGGCTGGATGCCCGGGATTGCTGCTGGCCGGCGATGCGGCAGGATTCGTCGATCCGATGACCGGCGATGGGCTGCGTTTTGCCATTCGAGGCGGCGAGCTGGCGGCTGAGGCGGCGTTGAGCGAGCTGCATTCCGGTGTGCCTGCCTATCGACAGCTGCATGCGCGGCGGATGGGCGAGTTCGCGGGGAAGTGGCGCATCAACCGCGCTCTGCGAACGCTGGTGGATTCACCGCGTGCGCTGATCCTGGCGGCCCATGCTGCCCATGCCTGGCCTGCACCCGTCGCGCACCTCGTCGGCGTCGCCGGCGACGTCGCGCTCGCTCGTCAGGCCATATGATCCCGGCGACAGCGCTGGCGGTGGTGCTCGGGCTCATGCTGGTCGAGCTGAGGCTCTCGACGCGCCACGAGCGGGTGCTGCGTGCGCGCGGCGCCGTGGAGCCGCCTGATCCGGTCTACCCGACGATGCGCTGGGCGTACCCGGCGGTGTTCGTCGCAATGGCAATGGAAGGCATCCTGTCGGGGCCCGTCCCCCGTTCCTTCGTAGTGACCGGTGTCGGCGTATTTGCTGTCGCCAAAATTCTCAAGATCTGGGCAATCACCACACTCGGCGAACGCTGGACGTACAAGGTCCTGGTGCTGCCGGGTGCTCCGTTGATTGCCGGGGGGCCCTATCGATTCGTCCGCCATCCCAACTACGTCGGCGTCATCGGGGAGCTGATCGGGATGGCGCTGATTGTCGAGGCTCGTGTGACGGGCCCACTCGGGCTCGTCTTCTTCAGCTGGCTGCTCGTGCGGCGCATCCGTGCGGAAGAACGGGCGCTACCAGCACGCAGGGCGGGCCAGTAGACAGGGCTGGGAATATACTGGCGACAGTATGAATCCGGTTCTGGCGAAAGCACGTTCATTCCTGACGTTTCCCCGTATCGCCATCGTCGTCGCCCCGCTGCTGATCGTCGGGACCATGCTGGCGCAGTCGCGTCAGACCGGCACGGTCGTCGATGAGGCGCTGCGGGCCCTGAACCAGGGTAAGTATGCGGACGTCGAGCGGCTGCTCGCTGGTCAGAGCGACGCGCGTGCCTTTTCGCTGCGCGGCCGCGCGCTGGTTGAGCAGGGCAAGTACGCAGAGGCGGAGAAGCTTCTCGCCGGGCCCGCAAAGGCGCAGCCCACCAGCGATGCCGCGCTCGAGTTCGGTCTGCTGCAACTGATCACGGGGCGCAGGGCCGACGCGTCGCAGACGTTGCGCCGCGTACTGACCCTCACTCCGGGATCTGCTGCCGAGAATCTGAGGCTGGCTCGCGCCGCCGTCGCGCTCGCGCGCGAAACGTCCGACAGTGAGTTGTTTCAGGACGCGAACCGCTATTTCCGCGAAGCCGACAAACAGGCTCCGGGCGATCCGGTCGTCAACGCAGCCTGGGGTGAGTTGTTCCTCGAAAAAGGCGAAGCGGACTCCGCATTGAAGTCATTTCAGATCGCATTGAAGTCCGACGAGACCAATGTTCAGGCTCGGATCGGTCTCGCCAATCTGCTCGCGGAGCAGAATCCACCGAACGCGAAGGCCGCGATCGAGCAGGCACTGAAGGTCAACCCGAATTCAGTTCCCGCCCATCTGTTCGTCGCGGAAGCGGCCCTCGATGACCGGCGACTGGATGATGCGACCGAATCAATCAATGCCGCGCTGAAAGTGAATCCCAACAGCCTCGAAGCGCGCTCATTGCAGGCGGCACAGGCGTTCATTCAGGGGAAGGACGCCGAGTTCGAGCGTCTCGCACAGGACGTTCTGAAGATCAACCCGACTTACGGCGATGTCTATCGTACCGCCGGCAATCAACTGGCAAACCAGTATCGGTTTGACGAAGCGGTCGCGATGACGCGTCGCGCGTTGACGATCGACCCGAAGAACACACGCGCGCTGGCCGATCTCGGGCTCCAGCAGATGCGTGCGGGCGACGAGGCGGCCGCACGGAAGTCGCTCGAAGCATCGTTTGAAGGCGACAAGTATCTAAGCAACGTATCGACGAAGAACCTGCTCGAAGTGCTCGACGAGCTCGAAAACGACTTCGAGACGATCACCGACGGCCGCATCGTCATGAAGCTCCACAAGAACGAAGTCGGCGTGATGCGCGAGCAGGCGCTGCCGCTGGCGAAGGAAGCGCTCGCGGCGCTGGAGAAGCACTACAACTTCACCGCGCAGGGGCCGCTGCTCGTCGAGATGTTTCCGAAGCATGACGGCTTCGCGGTCCGCACGCTCGGCCTCCCTGGCATGATCGGCGCGCTCGGAGCCTGCTTCGGTCGCGTCGTGACACTGGACTCGCCGCGGGCGCGCAAGCCTGGTGAATTCAACTGGCAGGAGACGCTGTGGCATGAGCTGGCGCACGTCATCACGCTGCAGATGTCGAAGAACCGCATCCCGCGCTGGCTCAGCGAGGGCACATCGGTATTCGAAGAACGCCGCGGGCGTCCGGAGTGGGGCCGCGAGACCGACACAAGCTTCGCGATGGCGCTCAATGAGGGCAAGCTGCTGAAGCTGAAGGATCTGAACGAGGGGTTCAGCGATCCCCGGATGATCACGATCGCCTACTACCAGTCATCGCTGGTCGTTGAACACCTGATCAACACCTACGGAGAAGAGTCATTCCACGCCTTTATCAAGGCGTACGGACGCGGTATCGAGACGGAACAGGCGGTCAAGGAGGTGTTCGGCACATCCCTGGACGGCATCCAGAAGTCGTTCGACGCCTATCTCGACAAGCAGTACGCGTCGGTTCTTCGTGCCTTGAAGCGGCCGGATGTCAAGGAAGTCGAGTCGATCGACGCGTTGAAAGCGCTGGCGACCGCCAATCCCGAGAGCTTCGCGGTGCAGATGCAGCTGGCAGTGAAGCTGGCGGACAGCGGCGACACCGCGGGCGCGATCGCATCGGCCGAACGTGCGTCGAAGCTGCTGCCGCTGGCCAGCGACGACAACAATCCTCACCGGTTCATTGCCGGTGTTGCGCTCAAAGCGAAAGACACGCCGCGAGCGATTCGTGCGCTCGAGGATGTCCTGAAGATCGATCACGCAGACGTCGACTCGGCACGGGAGCTCGCCTCGCTGGTTGAGCCGCTTGGCGATGCGGCCCGGACTGAGGCCGCGTATCGGAAGGTCGTCGACATCGATCCGTTCGATGCGAAAGCCGAGACGGCCCTCGGCCGGCTGGCGTTGAAGCGTAAGGACACCGCGACCGCGGTGCGCGCCTTCCGCAGTGCGCTCGGGACCAACCCGCCAGACCGGGCAGCGGCGCACACGGATCTCGCCGAGGCGCTGATGGCCGCTGGGCAGCTCAAAGAGGCCAAGACGCAGACGCTGAACGCCCTGGAAATCGCGCCGAGCTACGACCGTGCGCTGGATCTGCTCCTCAAGATCAACGAGGCGGGCGGCGGATAGGTCCTGGGGCCTTGGTTCTTCGTGCTTGGTCCACGACGAAGATCTCGCTTGCCGCTCCTAGCGGCGCCTAATCGGAGTGAGTAAGCACGCATTCGGCTGCCTGATGTTCGTCACCGCGTCGGTGGCGCTCGCGCAGACCCAACGGCCACAATTTCGATCGTCTGTAACTCAGATCGAAGTCGATGTGTCTGTCACTGACGGTGATGGAAAGTTCGTCAAGGATCTCCGTCCAGAAGACTTCGAGATCCTCGAGGACGGTCAGGCGCAGACGTTGAGCGGCTTCTCGCTCATCGACCTTCCAATCGTCGCATCGGCGAGTGCCAAGGAAGCACTCGCCGGCGCAAACGACCTAACGTCGAATGCCGAGTCAGCAAAAGGTCGCCTCTGGGTGATGCTGCTGGACACACCCGCGGTGGGCGGCAGCGGTTCGCTGTACACGCGCCAGACCCAGAACGCTGCTCGCCGCTTCGTCGAGGAGGGGATGGCAGGTGGTGACTCGATGGCGGTGATTCACATCCACGGGACGATGCGTCAGTCGCAGCCGCTAACCGCCAACAAACGCTTGCTGCTTGAGTCGATCGACCGATTCAGCATGGGAGCAGCCAGTGCAGCGCCAGAGACGGAATCTGAACAAGTGGCGCGAATTACTGAAACGTTTCGTGTGATTGAAGACCTGTCACAACGACTGGGTGCCATTACTAATCGACGAACTGCAGTGTTGTGGTTGGGTGGCGGGATTCCGTTCGATCTGGCCAGCACGGACCCACGGTTGCCGTTTGCGTATCGCGATGCGATTCGCGCTGCGCAACGGAACAACGTCGCGATCTACTCGATTGATCCGGGCGGACTGGGCACGAAACGGCTGGACTTACAAGGCGCCCTTCGCGTCGTTGCTGAAGATACCGGCGGTGAGGCGATCGTCAATACAAACGACTTCGTGAAGGGGTTTGCGCGGATTGTCCGCGACAACAGTACTTACTATCTGTTGGGTTATTCACCTCGCACTGAACACGTTGATGGGCGATTTCACTCAATTACGGTTCGTGTGAAACGGTCTGGGGTGAGTGTCCGTGCTCGCCGAGGGTATCTCGCGCCAGAGCGAGCAGACGCAGAGCGGACGGCCGCAGCCGGGCCTCCCTCGGTTGTCGAGGCATTGCGGAGTCCAATTCCACGCACCGACATCGACGTACAGCTGACACTCGCACCCCTGAGCAGCGCGCGTGCAGGTTCAGTAGTGCTTGGCGCTCATGTGGCTGGCGCCGCGCTTCTTGGCGATGAGAAGACGGCGGACATTGCGTACCGCGTCATCGACACGGATGGCAAGGTGATCATCGAACGCTCAGGCCGTGCTCCAATCGCAGCGACCGCGCGGACCACGACACCGGGGTTCGGGTTTGACTTCGCAGATCGCTTTGATGTGCCGCTGGGGAAGTACGAGGTTCGATTTGGCGTCCGGGTTCGAGAGAACTCTGTCGGCACCGTGGTTGCGTACGTCGAAGTCCCAGATTTTCGCGACAGAGGGCTTGCCCTTAGCGGTCTGCTGGTTGGTCCTCGGGCGGACGGCCAGGGCGGAGTGTCAACATCGAGCCTGGCCGAGCGCCGGTTTCGAGCAATGCAGGTTCTGAACGTGTCGGGCGCGTTGTATGCCGGAAAGAACATCCAGATCGACCGCGTCCGATTGGACGCGAGCGTTCGCGACGAAGCGGGCAAGACGGTCCTTACCAGATCATTTCCAGCAACTACGTTGCCGACCAACGAGCTGAATGATCGGCAATTCGGCATCGATCTGCCTCTTTCACAGTTGACGTTGGGCAAATACTCGCTGAACGTCAAAGCGTACGTTGAAGGGAATGAGCGGGTCGCCGCTATTCGAGACGTCACGTTCTGGATCATGGATTGAACCCGACGGATTGCTTGGGAAGTTGGGAATCGAAAACTGAAGCTGACGGCTTAAGGGATGTCGTTCCACCACTCGACGCGCTGACGCTCCGGCCGTCTGAATACCCACACTCCGCTCACGCCCGCCAGGAATCCGGCGATGTGCGCCCAGAACGCGATGCCGCCCGCCGGCTCGCCGCCAGTGGCTGCGGCCAGCGAGCCGATGCCGCTGACGAACTGCAGCACGAACCACAGGCCGAGGAACACGATTGCCGGGATCTCGATGATCTGGAAGAAGAAAAAGATCGGGATGAGGGTGACGATGCGTGAGTGCGGGTAGAGCACGATGTACGCGCCCATGATGCCCGCGATGGCGCCGCTGGCGCCAACCATTGCGACCGTCGAGTCCGGCCGTATCGCGGTCTGGGCCAGTGCGGCCGCGACGCCGCACAGCAGGTAGAACACCAGAAAGCGGCCGTGCCCGGTACGATCTTCGACGTTGTCGCCGAAGATCCACAGAAACAGCATGTTGAAGCCGACGTGCGCGAATCCCGCATGCAGGAACATCGACGTCAGGACAGCGACCCATGAGAACGCCGCCGGCACGAGGCCGAAATAGAGCATGAAGGCATCGAGCTGCCGCTCGGGCAGCATCAACTCGTAGATGAACACGAGCACGTTGACGACAATCAGGCCGACGGTGACGTACGGAGTGGTACGGGAGGGGATGACGTCGCGAAGCGGAATCACAGCGGCCTGTAGGGCACCCGTTCAACGGTGCCTCGCTAAGGTACAGTATTGCCGACCGCGATGATCTGCGCACACTGTGGAACCGAGATCGCCGATAAGGCGCTGATTTGCTATCGCTGCGGCAACGCGACGACCGAGCCGCGCATCAAACCGCCGGAGGCAGGCTCGTTGTTCGAGCGCCCACGGCGTAATCGGCTGCCCATCGTCGCGCTGGTGATCCTGATCGTGCTGGCGCTGCTGGCGGCGTGGTATTTCGATGTGATGTAAGGGCCGACCCAAAGGTCGGTCCTTACGCTATCCGCGTTGCTTGACGCCTTCCGAGATCTAGCCCTGTTCCTTGACGCCCTCTGAGATCGACTGCAGGGTATCGCCCGAGCGCGAGTCCTTGCCTTCCTTCACTGCGATGTCACCGAGCGACACGATACCGACGAGCCGCTCGCCCTCGACCACCGGTAACCGCCGGATCTGATGCTCGCTCATCAGCTGCGCCGCTTCGCGCGTTGACATGTCCGGCGTCGCGGTGACGACCGCGCTGGTGACAATCTCGCTAACCGGCCGGTTCAGCTGGCTGCCGTCGGCAACGGCGCGCACGACGATGTCGCGGTCGGTGACCATGCCGACGGCACGGCCGTTCTCGACGACCGGCACCGCGCCGGTGTCTTCGTCGCGCATGATCTGCGCGGCGCTCTGAATCGTGTCTCCGGGTCGTACGGTGCGCGGGTTTGGCGTCATCACGTCGCGAATATGCATGGGATTCTCCCTCGTGGTTGGGTCCGCCTGAAGGCGGACACTACGTCCGGCAAAGCAGCGGACACGACGTTCGACAAAGCAAGAGAGGGGCCGCCCAGCGGAACCATATAATCGTCTCGTGACCCGTGCCGTTGTGTTCTCGTCCGTTGCAGCGCTTGTTGTGTTTGCAGTCGTTCAGGACCGGGTCACCGTCGCCGGCGTCGGTCAGTACGAGATCGCCTACCGCGAGGCCGCTGCGGGGAAGCGAGGCCGAGTGACGATCGATGAGGTCATGAAACCTGCCGTTGTGCATGGCGTCCAACAGGGTGCACTGTGGGGCTTTGCAGTCTTCATTGCCGGCGTGGGTGGAACGGCTGCGGCCCGGAGGCTGCGCGGTCGTGAATGAAGGGCTGATCTACGACTGGAATTCGAACGGCGATCACCCGAAGCCGGAGCGGATTATTCTCCTCGACGAAACGTTGCGGGACGGGCTGCAGTCGCCGTCGGTCAGGGCTCCCACGATCGATCAGAAACTGCGCATCCTCCATCTGCTCGATCGTATCGGTATCGATACCGCCGACATCGGGCTGCCCGGAGCCGGGGCGCACGTCGTCAAGGACGTCGAGCGCCTCGCCACCGAGATTCTCGAGTGCCGCCTGAAGGTGCAGGCGAACTGCGCGGCGCGGACCCTCACCGCCGACATTCAGCCGATTGCCGATATCGTCCAGCGCACGGGCTTGCCGATCGAGTGCTGCTGTTTCATCGGGTCGAGTCCGATCCGGCGCTACGCTGAGGACTGGACGGTCGACTATCTGCAGCGGTGCACTGAGGATGCCGTCGGCTTCGCGGTACGGCAGGGGCTGACGGTGATGTACGTCACCGAAGACACCACGCGGTCTGATCCGGACACACTGCGACGTTTATTCTCGACGGCCATCCGCGCCGGGGCCGCCCGGATCTGTATTGCCGATACGGTCGGGCATGCCACGCCCGATGGCGCACGGGCCGTTGTCCGCTTCGTGAAATCGATCGTCGAGGAGCATGGCGGCGGCGTCGGTATCGACTGGCATGGTCACCGCGACCGCGACATGGGCACTATCAACAGCATCGCCGCGATTGCGGCCGGTGCGACGCGCGTACATGGCACGATGCTCGGTCTGGGGGAGCGCGTCGGCAACACGCCGATGGACCTGCTGATGGTGAACCTGGTCCTGATGGGCTGGATCGACCGCGACCTGACGCACCTGGACGACCTCGTCCATACAGTCTCGGAGGCCACCGGCGAGCCGATTCCCGACAACTACCCGGTGTTCGGGCGCGATGCGTTCCGTACGGCGACGGGCGTCCACGCCGCCGCGGTGGTCAAGGCGTTCCACAAACAGGATTCCGAACTCGCAGACACCGTGTACTCCGGCGTTCCAGCGCGATTGGTCGGCCGGTCGCAGCAGATCGAGATCGGACCGATGTCCGGCAAGTCGAACGTCGTCTTCTGGCTCGAACGGCGCGGGCTTCCCGCTGACGACGAGATGGTCGAACGGATCTTCCGACGGGCGAAGGCGTCCACGACCGTGCTGACGGAGCAGGAGATTCTCCGGGAAATCGAAGCCGCGCGCGCCTTCGCGACGACGCGGCTCGACGCGTGAGTCGAGGATTCTGGTACGGGCTCGGCGCCTACGCCATCTGGGGCCTGTTTCCCATCTACTGGACGCTGATCGAGTTCGTCCCCGCCGATCAAATCATCGCCCACCGCATCGTCTGGTCTTTTCTGCTGTTGGTGCTCGTACGCCGGCTGCCGATTGCCCGACGCGAGCGGATGGAACTGACTCGCGGCGTCGTCGGCCTCTACGCTGCCGCCGCGGTGCTCATCGCGGTGAACTGGTTCGTGTACGTGTGGGCCGTCACCCACCACTTCATCGTCGAGACGAGTCTCGGCTACTTCATCACGCCGCTTGTGAACGTGCTGCTCGGCGTCGTCTTCCTGCGAGAGCGCCTGAGAACGGTCCAGTGGGTGGCGATCGCACTGGCGGCGGCGGGCGTCGGCTATCTCGCGATCGCGTACGGCGATGTGCCGTGGATCGCGATGGGCCTGGCGGTGAGTTTCGGCACCTATGGACTCGTCAAGAAGAAGGCGCCGCTCGGATCGGTCGCGGGACTGACGCTGGAGACCGGCCTGCTGTTCGTTCCGGCGCTTGTGTTTCTGAGCGTGGTTGAAATGCGCGGCACCGGCGCGTTCCTGCGCCTCGATCCCGCAACCATGGCCCTCGTTGCCGCGGCCGGACCGATCACGACGCTGCCGCTTGTCCTGTTCGCCGCCGCTGTTCAGCGCATCCCGCTGTCAGCAATTGGCATCCTGCAGTTCATCGCGCCGACGATCCAGTTTCTGCTCGGCACGCTGGTCTATCACGAGCCGTTCAACCATCAGCAGCTCGTTGGCTTTGCGTTTGTGTGGTCAGCGGTGATCGTGTTCGCCGCGGAAGGCATTCTGACGCGCGCGCAGTCGCGGCCGGCGCCCGTGTTGGATGAAGGGGAGTTTTAGCCCCCGGATCCCCGATCCCGGATCCCCGATCCCGGATTACCGCAGCCTGGCTTCGATGTCGGGGAGTGCGGCGAGAACGACGTCGCCGACGATTTGCAGACTGCGGGCGCTGACGTTGTCGAGCGTGTCCGCAGCCGTATGCCACGCCGGATAATCGAGGTCGATGATGTCCACCGCGGGCACGCCGGCCATGATGAACGGCATGTGGTCGTCGTCAACGGCGGTGAGCTCGTTGGAGAAGACACCGCGATGGCCGATCCGCGCGGCGGCGGCCCAGACGGCATCGACGAGCCATGGCGTCGATGCGGAATCACGGCGGATCAGGAGATCCTTGTCGCCGATCATATCGAGCAGCACCAGCGTGCGCAGATCCTTCAGCGTCCCGGCCTTTCGCGCGGCGTCGACGTAGTAGCGGCTGCCGTAGGTGTTGTCGTTGTTCCGGCCCCATTCGACGACCGCTTCCTCGCCGTCGAAGAAGAGCAATTCGATGGTGAACTCGTTCTGACGCGTCTTGAGGCCGCGCGCCAGCTCCAGCAGGGCAGCGGTTGACGATGCGCCGTCGCTGGCGCCGACGAAGCGGATGTCGCGAAACAGCTTGGTGTCGTAGTGGCTGGCGATCGCGATTCGTTCAGGACGACGGCCGGGAATCGTCGCGATGAGGTTGGCCATCGACGTTTCACCGAGCGGCGTTTTGGCGATGAAGATCTGCTGTCGCGTCTCGACGCCGGCCTTCTTCAGTTCGCCGAGGATGTAGTCGCGGGTCTTCTGCAGCGCGGCAGATCCGGCGGGACGGGGACCGAAGGCTACCTGAGCTTCCAGGTCTTTCCAGGCGCGGGCGGAGTCGAAGTGAATTGCACTGGTAGGTGCAAGTTGGCCATTTGTCGGTGCGATGCCGTTGTCGCGGGTCGGTGCGATGGCGCTGTCGGTGACCGGTGCAATGTCAGTCTTGTCGGCGGGCGTCGGAGCACCAGAGCAGTTCGCCACTATTGCACCTATCGCACCTATCGCACCTATTGCACCCCTTATCCCACCCATCGCGCCTTCTAGCTTCGCTTATCCCGCGGAATGTAATCCCTGCGTTTTGATCCGATGTAGATCTGTTTCGGTCGTGCAATCTTCTGCTCGGGGTCCAGGAGCATCTCTTCCCACTGTGCGATCCAGCCGGACGTGCGCGGGATCGCGAACAGCACCGGAAACATCGTGACCGGGAAACCCATTGCCTGATAAATCAGGCCCGAATAGAAGTCGACGTTCGGATACAGCCGGCGCGTGATGAAGTAATCGTCTTCGAGGGCAATTCGCTCGAGCTCGAGCGCGATGTCGAGCAGTGGATTCCTGCCGGTGACCTCAAAGACCTCATCGGCCGTCCGCTTGATGATCTTGGCGCGCGGGTCGTAGGACTTGTAGACGCGGTGACCGAATCCCATCAACCGGCCTTCGCCGCCCTTCACCCGCTTGATGAACCCCGGCACGTTCTGGACGTGGCCGATTTCGGTCAGCATGCGCAGCACCGCCTCGTTGGCGCCCCCGTGCAACGGGCCGTAGAGCGCCGCGGCCGCGCCGGCCATCGCTGAATACGGGTCGACGTGCGAGCTGCCGATGCCGCGCATCGCGCTTGTGCTGCAGTTCTGCTCGTGGTCGGCGTGCAGGATGAACAGCACTTCGAGCGCACGTTCCAGCGCCGGGTTGACGTGGTACTTCAGCTCCGTCATCCGGAACAGCATGTTCAGGAAGTTGCCGGTGAAGCTCAGATCGTTGTCCGGATAGACGTAGGGGCGGCCGATGCTGTGCCGGAACGCATACGCGGCAATCGACGGCACCTTCGCAATCAGGCGGTGAATCTGTTTCTTGCGCGACTGCTCGTCGAAGATCGCCTTGGCGTCCGGATAGAAGGTGGAAAACGCCGCAATCGTGCTGATCAGGACGCCCATCGGGTGCGCGTCGTACTGGAACCCCTCCATCAGCTTCTTGATGTTCTCGTGCACCATCGTGTGGAGGGTGATCTGCTTGATCCACTCTTTCAGCTGCGCGTCGGTCGGCAACTCTCCGAACAGGATCAGGTAGGCGGTCTCGAGATACGTGGAATGCTCGGCGAGTTGCTCGATCGGATAGCCGCGGTATTCGAGGATGCCCTTGTCGCCGTCGATGAACGTGATGCGGCTGCGACACGCCGACGTGTTCATGAACGCCGGATCGTATGTGGCCAGTCCTGCATCATCGGCGGTGGTCGTCTTGATCTGCCTGAGATCAATCGCGCGAATGGTGCCGTCGGTGATCGGGACTTCGTACTGCTTGCCCGTTCGGTTGTCGGTGATTGTCAGGGTGTCGGCCATAAGATGCGCGCGTTCAGTCGTTGGAGTCGGATTCTGGATCGTGGTCGCTGTCGGGAGACGGTACGGGATCGCCAGCAACCCGGTAGCGCCCGTCGGCCCACCGCGCCAGGTCTTCGTTCCGGCACCGTTCGCTGCAGAAAGGCCGCCAGCGAACGTCGCGCGGCCGCGTGCGGCACACTACGCACAACGGCGCCTCAACCATCCGACCTATTTTAGTGGCCTGCGCCGAGCGGCGTCGAGGGGTACTGTCCTGTCGCTTACCAGCGACCCCGAGGGCCCGCGTCTGGTCACGCGCGTCGTTGGCGCTACTTCGAGCTTGACGGGCTTGCCGACCAGCTTTTCGAACGGCCTCGTGTGCCGGGACGTCGCCCATAACTCCAGCTCCGCGTCGGCGTTGGCCGCGGTGTGAATCCGCAGCGAGAACGCCTCAGGCCCATCATGCAGTTCAAGGCCTGAAATCACCTGTCCGTGGCTGCGATCCAGGCTTTCCGCCACGCGCAGAATCGACGCGAGGATCCGCACTGTCCGGCGCAGGGCCGCAGGCAGGCCCGCGTACTCGTCGTGCGAGCTCTTCGGCGTGCCGCGTCGGTGATAACGGGCCACCAGCGCGATCACTTCGATTTCGTCCGGCTGGAAGCCGCGCAGGTCGCCGTTCTTGATCAGGTAGTACGAGTGGCGGTGGTGGCGTACGAAGCTGATCAGCGCGCCGATGTCGTGTAGCAGCGAGGCGAACTCGAGCCATTCGCGCTCACGATCGGTCATCCCGTGAATCGACCGGGTCTGGTCGAACAGTGCCAGCGCGAGCCTCGCGATGTGCTGCGCATGCGGCGCATCGAAATTGCACCGTTCGGCCAGTTCGATCGTGCTGCGCCGTCGGACGTCGGGAATCGTGTCCACCCGCTCGATTCGCCGCTTGTTGCGCCGCACGTAATCGAGCACCAGGCCTTCGCGAAGTGCCAAGTCGCACAGCGTCAAGTCTTCAGCGCCGAGACGCCGGAGAATCGTGTCGAGCAGCACGGTTCCCGCGACCATCAGGTCTGCTCGCCGGGGGTCGAGACCCGGCAGCAAGAGTCGCTGCTCGAGATCGAGGCGCACCGACGTCTTTCGCACCCGCCGGATCTGCTTGGCTGCGATGCGTAGGTTCCGTAACTCTGACGGAAGTGTTCCCCGTGACATCGTGCTGGCAACGACTCCAAGGCTGAGGATCGTTCCAGACGTGCCGATGACGCGGTCGAAACCGGCTGCTGTGATCTGCGCGCAGTAACGGTCGATCTCGTCATGGATGTGCTGGACCATCCGCCGCTCGTCGCGGTTCGACAACGGGTCGCTGCGCACGAACCGTTCGGTCAGGCGGATGACACCGAGCTTGAAGCTGCGCGCGAGTTGCGTGTTCTTGGCTGTGCCAAGGGTGATCTCGACGCTGCCGCCGCCGATGTCGACGACGACCGCACGACCACTGCCGACATCGACGCCGTAGACCGCTGCCTGATGGATGAGCCGCGCCTCATCGGCGCCGGTAATGACACGCGCACGGATTCCGGTTTCCTGCTCGATTCGCGAGAGAAATTCACCGCCATTGCGCGCTTCGCGCGTCGCGCTGGTCGCGGCGGCGAGCACGGCATCGACCTGACGGGCCTGGGCAAGGCGCTTGAATTTGGCGAGGGCCTGCAGGGCTGCACTCATCGCCTCCGCAGTCAGGGCCTTGCCGTCGAGACCGCCCGCGCCAAGCCGGACCATGGCCTTCTCGCGGTCGATCACCTCGAACGAGAGGTCCTCGCGAACGCGGACGACCAGCATATGGACGGAATTGGTGCCGATGTCGATGGCGGCGAGTCGCATGAGGTGGGGCGCTGGGTGCGCCGATTTATAGTACGGGAGAGATGGCCGTGACGGCAGGACGTTTCGAGATGCTGATCAGACAGCGCCTGGCTGCACTGGCGCGGATGCTTCCATCCGCGCGCGCCGGCGACGTCACGTCCGTGCATCAGGCGCGTGTCGCCACTCGGCGCCTGCGTGAGGCACTGCCGCTCGTGGTCCGCGGCTCCTCACTGCGTAAACGCAGGCGCACCGTTCGCCGTCTGACCCGCTCGCTCGGGCCGGTCCGCGAGCTCGACGTCGCGCTGTTGACGCTCGACGAGTTCGCCGGCACTGGCGAGGTCCCGCGCGCCGGCGTGCTGTCGCTGCACCAGACGATCCGGCAGGAGCGCGCGCGAATGCACGCCGATATGCGGCGTTCGATTGATCGCACCCGGCACGACAAACTGTCGGCCAAGCTTGTGGCCGCAGCAAAGAAGCGGGACCAGGAGGGTGGGCGCCCCGGCGCCATCGACCCGAAGCAGCTCGCCGAGGCGCGTACCCGGGCGGCACGCCGGGCGGAACGGCTGCGAATAACCATCGAGAATGCTGCGGCCATCTATTTGCCCGACCGGCTGCATGAGGTCCGCATCGCGACCAAAAAGCTTCGCTACGCGATGGAGATCGTCCGGGATCTGACACGCTCTCGTGCGACGGTACAGATTGCCACCCTGAAGCGCGCTCAGGATCTGCTCGGCCGCATTCACGACCTCGAAGTGCTCATTGACCGCACGCGTGCGCTGCAGGGTTCTCCGAATGCGCCGACCCTCCGCGTGTCTGCCGACATGGACCTGCTGGTCCGCCGTCTCGAGATGGAATGCCGACGGCTTCACGGCCGCTATATCGCAATGCGCGCACCGTTGTTGGCAATATGCGATCGTGTCACCATCGTCCGCCCCTCACGCCGACGCACGTCAGCAGCCTGACTCATGGCAACTCCGACTGAGCTCTATATCGTTCGACACGCGATTGCCGCGGAACGCGGCAGCGAGTGGCCCGACGACACCAAACGCCCGCTGACCGAGCGCGGCATCAACCGGTTCAAGGAAGTGGTCAAGGGCCTCCGGCGGCTCGACATCACGGTGGACGAGGTCTTTACGAGTCCACTTGTGCGCGCGCGGCAGACGGCCGAAATCCTCGCCTCCGGCCTCGAAGGGAAAGCGCCGGTCAAGGTCCTCGATGCGCTGGCGCCCGGCCACACGGCGGCGTCGGTCATGACACAGTTGGCCCGCGTGGCCAAACGACGCCGCGTCGCGCTGGTCGGCCATGAGCCCGAGCTTGGCGAGCTGGCCGCTTACCTGATCGGCGCCGGCCGTGCTCTCGCATTCAAGAAGGGCGGGATCTGCCGCATCGATCTCGGCAGTCTCACGTCGAAGAGCGCCGCATCCCTCGTCTGGTTCCTCCCGCCGAACGTTGCACGCCAAGTAAAGAAGTGACGGTTACGGGCGAGCGTGTCGCCGTCATCGTTAACCCGATTTCCGGCACGGGTGGACGGCCAGCGCTCGCGCGGCGCCGAATCGCCGAGGCCGAAGGGATGCTGTCCAGGCAGCGGGTTGACGGCCGCGTGCTGGTCACCGAGCAGTCCGGACACGGGGCGGTTCTCGCCCGTGAGGCGCTCGCTGCAGGGGCGTCACTCGTGGTCGCCTGGGGCGGCGACGGCACCATCAACGAGGTTGCGTCCGAACTCGCGTTTCGCGACGTCGCGTTCGCCGTCATCCCGAGCGGCTCCGGCAATGGGCTCGCACGCGAGCTGAGAATCCCGTTGGACGCCGAGCCGGCGTTTGCTGTGGCCTTCGGTCCCACCGAGCGGGTGATCGACGCAGGGGAGATCGAAGGTCGGCTGTTCTTCAACGTGGCGGGAGTCGGCCTCGACGCGCAAGTCGCTCACGAGTTCGCAATCACGGGCCTCGAGCGCCGCGGTTTCGCTCGCTACATCGAGATCGCGTCGCGGCATCTGTTTTCTTTCCGCGCCGGCGAGTACCACATCGTGGCCGACGGTGTCTCCTGGCAGACGCGGGCATTGGTCATCGCGCTCGCCAACGGACGTCAGTACGGCAACGGCGCGGTGATCGCTCCGGACGCGCGCATCGACGATGGGCGCCTGGAAGTGATTGTGGTGGGCGAGCGATCGGCGCTCAAGGCGTTGACGCAGATGCCAATGTTGTTCTCGGGACGCATCGGCCAGGTGCCGGGCATCACCATGACAGCGGTGCAGGATGTGACGGTCTCGTCGGAGGCACCGATGATCTATCACGCCGACGGAGAGCCATGCGTGGGCGGAACGTCGATCCGGGCACGGATTCGGCCGAAGGCTCTGCGCGTGCGGGTGCCGCCTACGTAGTGTCCGGCTTTAGCCGGGCCTGTCTTACCGCTCTGAGCTCGACAGTACGCGTCTCACCTCTGCAATAAGCGCGGCCGGGGGGCATGGCTTCGGCACGAACCAATCGCAACCAGCGTGCGTGGCACGCTCCAGTTCGCCCGCGCCATCATGGGCTGTCAAGGCCACCACCGGAATGTGAGACGTCCTGTCGTCGCTCTTCAAGCGTCGGGTCGCCTCCCAGCCATCCATCCGCGGCAGGCTCAAGTCCATCAGCACCACATCTGGCGTGCGATCGGTCGCGCGCGCGAGACCTTCTGCGCCATCTCCGGCTTCGATCACGTCGAATCCGGAGATGGCCAGCTGTTCCGCATACAGGCGGCGCAGGTCCGACTGATCTTCAACGAGCAGCACCAGAGGTCGTTCGCGCCGCGCGCTCGAGGTCATTGTGCCGAGGGTATCCGTCACGACGCCGATTATCCCACGTGGTTTCAAGCTGAGTCCGCGGGGCCGCCTCAGCTATGATGACGGGCGCATGAACACCATTGACCAAAGCCCCGCGCCTGCTTCCAGCATCTCTATCGCCCAACGCTGGCTGCCGGCGCTCCTCCTCCTCTTCATCGGGTCCGGCTGTGCGGCACTCATTTACGAAGTCGTCTGGTTCCAGTTGCTCCAGCTTTCGATCGGCTCGTCGGCGGTTTCGCTCGGCGTGCTGCTCGGAATCTTCATGGGCGGCATGTGCCTGGGCAGTCTGCTGCTCCCCAGGTACATCAAACCTGAGCAGCATCCGCTTCGTGTTTACGCCTATCTCGAACTGGGGATCGGCCTGTGCGGCTTGATCGTGTTGTTCGCCGTCCCCGTCGTCGGCGACCTGTACACGAAGATCGCCGGCACCGGTCAGGCCAATCTGTTTCTACGCGCCATCGTGGCGGCCATCATGCTGCTTCCGCCCACGCTGTTGATGGGCGCGACGCTCCCCGCCATTGCGCGCTGGGTTGAGGCTACGCCGAGCGGCGTGGCCTGGCTCGGATACTTCTATGGCGGCAACCTTGCCGGCGCGGTCATGGGCAGCCTGCTCGCCGGCTACTACCTGCTGCGCGTGTACGACATGCCGACCACGACCTACGTCGCGGTGGCGCTCAACGTCATCGTCGCCTCACTCGCGCTGGCGATCGCCGGGCGGACGAAGTCGGCGGTCGGAGTCCGGCCGGCGCTGGACGGGCCAACCATCGTGCCAGGAGCGCGTCTGGTTTACATCGCGATTGCGTTGTCCGGCCTCACCGCGATGGGCGCCCAGGTCGTCTGGACCCGCATGTTGTCGCTGCTGCTCGGTGCGACAACCTACACCTTCTCGCTGATCCTCGCCGTGTTCCTTGTCGGACTGGGCATCGGCAGCAGTCTGGGCGCGTCAATGGCCAGGAACTCACGCAACCCGCGGATTGCGCTTGGGTGGACGCAGGTCGGGCTGTGCGCGGCGCTGGCGTGGGCCGCGTACGCCACCGGCGCGTCGCTGCCGTTCTGGCCCATCAATCCCTCTATTGCGACCGACCTGAAATTTCAGTTCCAGCTCGATTTGATGCGGGGCATCTGGGTGATGCTGCCGGGTGCAATTCTCTGGGGGATGAGCTTTCCGCTCGCGCTGGCCGCGGTCGCTGCACGAGGACAGGACCCGGCCCGGCTGGTCGGCGGTGTCTATGCGGCCAACACCCTCGGCGCCATCGTCGGAGCGCTGGTGACGGGCCTGATCCTGATCGCCTGGAAGGGCAGTCCGATGACGCAGCAGATCCTGATCGGCGTTGCCGCGCTGTCGGGGCTGCTGATGCTCATGCCGGGAGAAGGGGAGCGCAGGTCGCCCCTCGCTTCGACTCCCGTCGTCGTGATCGGCGTCGCGCTACTCGCCGGCCTGCTCGCGCGCACGGTGCCATCTCGCGATGTTTGGAAGATCCTCATCGCCTACGGGCGCTACGCTGCAACCTGGGTCGGGCAGAATGAGATCTTCTACGCCGGTGAAGGTGTCACGGCATCCGTTGCCGTCAGCCGCACACCGAACGGTGTGCTGAACTACCACAACGCCGGGAAGGTGCAGGCGTCGAGCGAGCCGCAGGACATGCGTCTGCAGCGGATGCTCGGGCACATTACGACACTGGTACCCAAGAACCCTGCGCGCGTGCTGGTCATTGGGTGCGGCGCCGGCGTCACGGCGGGGGCTGTGTCTATCGATCCGGCAGTCAAGCGCCAAACCATCGCGGAAATCGAGCCGCTCGTTCCGTACGTGGTGTCAACCTACTTTTCCGAGCACAACTTCGACGTGGTTCGAAACCCCAAGGTGAACGTGCATCTCGATGACGCACGGCACTATCTGCTGACGACGGACGAAAAGTTCGACGCGGTCACGTCCGACCCGCTCGACCCGTGGGTGAAGGGAGCGGCGACGCTCTATACGCGCGAGTTCTTCGAGGTCGTGAAGCAACATCTGAACCCGGGCGGCGTGGTCACGCTGTTCGTGCAGTTGTACGAGAGCAGCGAGGCTGCGGCGAAGAGCGAGATTGCGACGTTCCTCGAGGCATTCCCCGAGGGCGCGGTCTTCGCCAACACCATCAACGGCCAGGGCTATGACCTGGTGCTCTTTGGTCAGCTTGGCGGCGGGCGGATCAACATTGATGAAGTGCAGAAGCGTCTGGACGACCCGGCGAATGCGCCCGTGATGAATTCGCTGAAGCAGGTCGGCATCAATTCCGCCCTCGATCTGTTCTCGACGTATGGCGGCAGCCGCGGCGACATGCAGAACTGGCTGAAGGACGCGCAGATCAACACCGACCGCAACCTGAAGCTGCAGTTCCTGGCGGGACTCGGATTGAACCTCTATCAGAGCGACGCGATCTATCAGGCGATGAAGAAGGACGCCAAATACCCCGAGCACCTCTTCGAAGGTTCACCGGAGACGCTGCAGCAGCTCAAGGCGCGAATCGAAGCGAACCTGGGGGGACGCTCCCTCTAGATTTCAGACGATCACTCCCGGCCTGATCACGCCGTTCTTCGGTACGACGATGATGCCGCCGCGGATGTAGTAACCGTCGCCGTCGGCATGGTCGACGTTCCGTTCGTTGACAAGACGCGCGCCCTCGCCGATGCGCGCGTTCTTGTCGATGATGACGCGATCCAGGACGACATCGCGTCCCACCCCGAGCCGCGGCAGATCGCCGGGCGGCTCGCCGTGCTCGTAGAAATCGGCGCCGAGCAGGACCGAACGCTCCACGCGAGCTCCCGCGCCGATCGCGGCGCGGACACCCACCACGGATCCCTCCACGTGGCATCGATTGAGCGAGCACCCTTCGCCGATGACCGAGCCGTTGATGTGGCAATCGGTCATTCGCGACGTGGGGAGATGTCGGAGGTGCGTGTAGATCGGGCGCTCCGGGTCCCAGAATCGGAACGGCGCGTCGCGCCGGCCAAGCATCACGTTCGCATCGTAGAACGACTCGATCGTCCCGACGTCGGCCCAGAAGCCCCGATAGAGATAGGGCATGACCTTGTATTTACCGAGCGCGTTTGGAATCAGCTCGCGCCCGAAATCGATTCCGGTCTCGCGATGCAGCATGTCCACGAGTACGCGCCGCGTGAACACATAGATGCCCATCGACGCCATGAACGGGTGCTCGTCGGTATGCGTCGCGAAGGTCGATCCCGACGGGATGCTGCGTCCGATCTGCGCGAGGCGTTCGGCCTTCGGCTTTTCCTCGAACGCGACGATGGCCCCGTCGCGATCGAAGCGGAAGATACCCATCTGCGTGGCGGTGTCCGCATCGACCGGCTGTGCCGCGATGGTGATGTCCGCGCGGGTTGTCCGGTGCGCGTCGACCAGCGCCGCGTAATCCATGCGGTACAGGTGGTCGCCCGCGAGCACCAGCTCGTAATCGGCATCGTGCTGCGTGAAGTGGCGCACGGCCTGACGGACGGCGTCGGCCGTTCCCTGATACCAGTTCGGGTTATCCGGTGTCTGCTCAGCAGCGAGAATCTCGACGAAGCCGCCAGAGAAACGGTCGAGCCGGTATGTGCCGGAGATGTGGCGGTTCAGCGATGCCGAGTTGAACTGCGTGAGGACGAAGATGCGGCGGATGTCCGCATGGAGACAGCCGCTGATCGGCACATCGATGAGCCGGTACTTGCCGCCGATGGGAACGGCTGGCTTCGAGCGAGTGGCGGTCAGCGGGAACAGTCGCGATCCCTGCCCGCCGCCCAGGATGATGGCGAGCGTGTCGTTGGACTTCACGCCCCACAGGCTATCTCAATCCAATTAGTGCAGCCCTGCCATGTTGAGGAGTTCGTAGGTCAACCCGGCGATCGCTCCAGACGCCGGGATCGTGATCACCCAGGCCCAGACGATCTTCCGCGCGACGCCCCAGCGTACGGCCGAGAGCCGCTGCGTGGAGCCGACACCGACGATGGAGCCGGTAATCGCGTGGGTCGTGCTGACAGGAATGCCGAAATGAGTGGCGGTGAAGATCGCGATCGCCGCACCGGTCTCCGCGGCGAATCCGCCCACTGGCTGCAGCTTCGTAATCTTGGTTCCCATGGTGGCGATGATGCGCCAGCCGCCTGCGAGCGTCCCGAGCCCGATTGCGGCATAGGCTGCGAATCGAACCCACATCGGAACATCGAATGATCCGATGTAGCCCGAGGCGAAGAGCACCGCGGTAATGATGCCGGCGGTTTTCTGGGCATCGTTGCCGCCGTGGTTGAGACTGAAAAAGGCCGCCGACAGCAGCTGCAGGCGGCGGAACCAGTGATCGACGCGCCGTGGAGTGGCCCGGCGGAAGATCCACAGGATCGCCACCATCAGCAGGTGTCCAACCGTCATGCCGATGAGCGGCGACAAGACAATGAACAGCAGGGTCTTCGTCCACGCCGTGCAGCTTGCGCACAACACCGCAGCCATCCCGCCTTTGGCGACCGCGGCGCCGGCGTACCCGCCGATGAGCGCGTGTGAGGAACTCGTGGGCAGCGCCAGCCACCATGTCAGCAGGCTCCACAGAATCGCTCCGGTCAGCCCGGCGAAGATCACCGGCAGCGTGACGATCGTGATGTCCACCGTGCCCTTGCCGATCGTTTGCGCGACAGCGGTGCCGAACACAAACGCGGCAACGAAGTTGAAGAACGCCGCCCAGACCACCGCCTGGCCCGGCGATAGGACGCGCGTGGAGACGACCGTGGCAATGGAATTCGCCGCGTCGTGGAAGCCGTTGATGTAATCGAAGAAGAGGGCGACCGCGACCAGCACGATCACCGCGAGCAGCATCGGGTCCATGCGTCAGCCGTGCTTGACGACCACCCCTTCGAGCAGATTGCCGACGTCCTCACAGCGATCCGTGGCCGCTTCGAGGAAGTCGAAGATCTCCTTCCACTTGATCACGGTGATCGGGTCGCGCTCCTCATCGAAGAGCGCAACGATGGCGTCCTGGTGGACGCGGTCGGCTTCGCGTTCGAGCTGGTTCACCCGCGCAGCGATTTCGAGAACGCCGGTGCGCTGCTTGTCGAGCTTGCCGAGCGCCTCGGTAATCCGGTCCATCGACTCGCAGACGATGTCAGCGAGTCGGCGGGCGCCGGGCCGGATGTGGGGGATCTTGTAGAGTCGCGTGACCGCCGCCGCCGCGTCGATCGCATCCATCACATCGTCCAGCGAGATCGCCAACGCGTGGATATCCTCGCGGTCGAGCGGCGTGACAAACGTGCGGTTGACGGCCTCGACGATGGCCCGGGTGCGCCCGTCGCAGCTGTGCTCGACGTCCTTGATCGCGTCGGCTTTGCTCATGTCGGGCGGGTCGCTCGACATCATCTGCTTGAGCAGCTTGGCGCCGCCGCGAATCTCTTCGGACAGGCCCACGAAATCGTCGAAAAAATGGTGTGAACGGGGAATCAGGCTGAAGGCCACGAGGCGGCATCGTACCAGATTGCGTTACATACGCGTTACAACAACAACGCTCCGGTTTCTGGCGTGCGTCCGCGGACAGTGTGCCCACTTGGGCGAACGGATGAACTATCAAGAGGACAGCTGTAAACCAACCCGAGCCGCAAAAGTCCATGTATATGCGGCATTTAGAGGGTTGCGGAGGTGGCATAGCGCTTGGACTATTGCCGGCAGGACGTCTCTGAGGAGACGGAGGAGAGAACGATGACGATCAGCCCGGTTTCGGCAGCAGTTGCAGGAGCGTTGATTTCAGGTGTGGCGATGTACGCCGTTGGCCCGCGGGCAGAGCGAGTTGACGCGTTCGCGCAGCCGGCGGCGTATGTCGAAACGGTGGACGGCCGAATCATTCCGGTGACGCCGGCACCGCAGGCGGCGGGCGCGACCTCGCTGCAGTCGGGCTTCGTGCCGGTGAGCCAGCGGGCGATCGTCACAGAACCCGTGGCACCTCAGCGCACGGTGTATCGCACCGCGGCTCCGGCGCCGACGCGCGTGGTGACACGTGAGCGCAGCGGCCGATCCTGGCAGAAGACCGCGATGGTCATCGGCGGGTCGACGGCCGGTGGCGCGGGCCTCGGCGGGGTTATGGGCGGGAAAAAGGGCGCGCTGATCGGCGCGGCAATCGGCGGCGGTGCAGCTTCGATATACGAAGCCTCCAAGCGCTAGCCGACAGTCCAACTGGCAGCACGCCAAAGGCGGGGAAGCGAGATTCCCCGCCTTTGTTGTGTACTGGCAGGGCTAAGGCCTAAGGCCTAAGGGCTGGCTGATTCCTTAACCCTTAGCCCTGAACCAGCCCTTGGGCCTTAGGCCTTGGCCCTTGGGCCTATCTGTTGGAGCCGAGCCAGGTGAAAGAGATTCCGCCACCGCCTGGAGCAGCCGTTGGAGCGACGGCGAATTTCGCGTTGCCGCCGCCGACGGTGACGCTGCGGCCCGCCACGATGCCGAGCGCGGCGCCGAACGTCACGTCGCTGAGGAAGTGGCGTTTGTCCTGGATGCGGGAGGCGGCCACATAGGTCGCGAGTCCGTAGGCCGGAACTCCGACCTTCCACCCGAGATCACGCTGCAGCACGGTCGCCGTGGCGAACGTCACCGACGAGTGGCCCGACGGGAAGGAGTACCGCGTACCGTCTGGCCGCGTACGTCCGGCGCCCATCTTGATCGCCTGGGTCATCGACTGCGCGAGGATCTGCGACTGAATCAGATCCGCGCCGACCATCGCAATCCTGGGCCGTTTGCTGATCTGTCCGATCGCGTACGTGCCAATCGCCGCGGCGAGCTGTGTTCTGGCGTCCCCCACGGTTCTACCGGCGCGGAGGAACGAGTCGAGACCCTGCGAGGTGGACATCGCGCGTGAGACCGACGCGTCCGACGGATGCTCGAGAGCCGCGCCGAACCCGCCTACGGCGAAGATCGCCAGATTCGTCCACGACGGAATGTGCCGGAAGTCCGACACCGCTTCTCCGATCACTGCGGGCAGTGATCGCGGTAGTGAGGCCGGCACTGATGTCGGTAGTAACGTCGGCGCGGACGTTGACGATGTCGCTGACGGCTGCGACGTCGGCGAGGGAATCGTCTGCGCTGCGGCACTCGTCGCTAGTGTCAACATGGCCGCCGCGCAGCAAATCGCTGCGAGCTGCCCAGGGGTTCGAGGATGTCGTCGATGCGTCATTCGTGTGTCCAGAAACGATCTGGCCTCAACCGGTCGGCGTCAGGCGTACAGAGTCCCGCGGCGCGTCCGTACGTGTATAGACGAGGTGTTCGCGTTTTTGGTCGTAATCAGCGGGGTCGCCTGGCCGGGACTACCCGATCGACGCCAACAGTCTGCCACCCGTTTGACACCCGGCGAAACGTAAACGTAGCCGGCATTTCCCACACCGGGTAATTGGGATGGGTGGTTCGGATGGCCACTGTTACGAATTGGGCGCCGCTAATCGGGGAACGCCTGCCGGGACCCAGAAGGGCAGGGGGCGCCGTTGCCCGCGGCTCGGTGGTGGTCGTTTCGACCGGCGTGCCCGTGGTCGCGTTGGTCGCGTTGTCGAATCCTGACCACCTGAGGGTGTAGCGCGACGGCGCCGATGTCACGCGCGCCGACACGGCCGCGTTGTCGAACTCCAGAACCCCATCGGTGCCAAGCCGCGCGTCGCCGAGCGGATTGACCCCGGTCAGCCACGTCATCAGGACCTTGTCCCGTCGCTTGATCAGCGTGTTGACGATGTGATCGGCGGCGCCGGGTTCGCTGTAGCCGCCCTTCGCCACGATCGCGCGAATGACCTCGTCCGAAAACCGCGCCACCAGGCGGGCAGCCCACAGACCATCGTCCGCGCGCATGTTGCCGAACGCGGGATTCGGGTACTCAGGCCGCCACTTCACGGGATCAAAGACATCGCCTTCGAACCGCCCCACCGACTTGGCGCCTTCCCAATACCTGGTTCGAATCCACGGGCGGACATACAGCCCCAGCGTCGCGAGCGTTTTGAGTCCAGGCGCCCATTCCATGATGTATTCGTTGCCGGCGCGCAGCGTCTGCGGCGAGGTGCTGCCGCTTCCCATGATCGAGCCGAAGTCGAACATGTAGTGCTTGATGAATCTGCGCCCCTCAGGCCCCTCGAGCATGTCCAGCGAGTTGATACCGCGCGAGTCGTCATGGTTCAACCAGGCGGCGAACACGCGAGCGGCGCGCAGCTCGCGGCGGTGCTCATGTGGGTGAATGTCGTTGGGGTCGTCGGGTCGCGTGCCGTAATACTTGAAGAAGCCGCGGTTCTGTCCGTCCGCGAAGCGGCTGAGCGTGGCCCGATACTTTCCGTTTGGCAGCCGCGCCCCTCGTGCCAGCAGCCGGTCCACATCGCGCCGCGTCATCGGACGCTTGCGTCCGCTCAGGTCCACAGTGCTCGCCGTTGGCGCGATGACAATGCGCGAGGGGTCGACCTCCACGATGTACCCCTGCACGACGTTGTAGCCGACGGCGTGGTAGATCGCTGCACCGATCACTTCAGCGGCACTGGCCATCTCGGGGTTCGATGGTGGGTCGAACTTCACCTGATACAACTGTCCCGACGGATCGACGACGTGATAGCCCGGAGTAATCCCGCTGCTCTTTTCGCGCACGATCGGCCAGTCGTCGATGTTCACGCTGTCCAGCTGGTTCGGGCCGCGCGCGATCTCGGCCGTGGTCATGGCACGACGCCCGATCCGGTTCGTGAACCAGCTCGAGTCCGGGACTTCGTCGACGGAGTTGACGTTCACGGCACGGATGTCCCGTGTGTCACCCTGACTGAAGAAGGTGTTTTCGGCGAAGTCGTAGGCGTTGCTGCCCTCGATTTCCTGTGTTCCGCTCGCGTCGACGGCGCGGTCGTCGTCCACCTGAATGGGATCGTCGGGAAAGAAGCGGGGAGTTGCGGCGCGCGGCGCCGTCCAGATCGCGATGAGGACGGCGAACGTGGTCACGCATCCGCGCATCGTCAATGTCCTAGAAGACATTGTTGAACCTGAAGATGAAGTGATTGCCGTCGCTGCTGCCGAACGCCGCCTCGATGCGGAGGAAGACGCCATTCGCGCTGCCGAAACGGAAACCGAACCCGTAGTCGGATTCGAGATCGCGCAGGTTCAGATCCTCGAGGCGCGACGCCACCTTGCCGGTGTCGTAGAAGATCGCGCCATCTACCGCCGTGAAGATCTCCCATCGGTATTCGGCCTGCAGCAGGAGCGCGTGCGTATCGCTGAAGCGGTCGCGATGAAAGCCGCGAAGATCATCAGGTCCACCCAGCGTCGGCAGGTAGTAGAACGGCACCTGGGCACCCTGGTCGGCAGCGGACGCAGATACCATCGCGCGCAGCGCCAGGATGCGTCTGTTGCGGAAGAGCGAGAGGTACTGCTGCACCTCTGCGGCAGCGCGCTGAAACGAATAGGCGTTCGACTCGAGATCATCGAAACGCTGGTATGTGAACAGATAGCGTCCGCCGCTGCGCGGATTGCCACGCGGCTCGCGGAGATTGACGTCAACGGTTCCTTCATACCGCATGAAGTCCGGCTGATCGGCGAGCCCCGGTGCTGACGCATCGTCAAAGCGGGTGTCGATGGAGGGTGCCTCTCCGGTTGTCGGGTCGATTCGCGGATTGAGGAAATCGGCGGCGCCGCTGACGGTCAGCCACGACGTTGGACGCACTGCCGCCAATCCACCGACCACGGTGTTGCGAAGGCCGTAGGTGACAAGGTCCGAACGTGAAGAGTCGGGCCCGACTCCGAAGAAGAGCTCGTCCTGAAAGTCGTAGCTCTGCACGTGCGCGTCGAGGCCGACGTGCTCGCTGGCCAGTCGGGGCAACTGCACTCGCGCATCCGCGATCCAGTACTTCTTCAGCGAGCCCATGGCGAAGGTGCTGAAGTCGACGGCACCGCCGAGCCGCTGTGTCGTCCGGTAACCGGGACCGATCGAGAAGCCGCTGCCCGCGGTGATCGAACCGAATTTCGGATACAGGCCTTCCGCCGGATTCAGGATTCGCTCGAACAGCCGCCCCGCCTCGAGATCAAGAAGCGTCTTTTCGAGTTTCGATGGTTCGGGCGGGTGGAGCTGCGCCGCTTTCGCTTCCCGCTCGCGGCGGAGCGCCTCCTCGCGTGTTTCGGGCTCAGGGATCTGCGCGGACAGCGGGTTCGCGCTGACGACGGTCATCACCAGCGCGATCACGAGTGACCGGGCCCGCATCAGACCGGTTGCGCCTCCGCCTTCGTCCGCACCAGATCTTCACCCGTGAGCTGACGGTGCTCGCGAGCGATCGCGATCCCGAGAACGATCCAGACGGCGACGATGGCGAGATTGAAGAGCGCGAATCCCCGCGTGGTCAACGCCAGCAGCTCAGCACCCACGAACACGACCAGGGCCTGCAGCACATCGCCGGCCCGCCAGAAGAACGAGTCGATCGCCTGCTTGGCTTTGTACTTCGCTTCGCGGCTCGTCGGGAGGAACAGCGCGTGCCGCGTCGTGTTGTTGATGGAGTAGTCGGTGCTGTTTTCCAGCATCTTGACGAGCATGATGATGCTCAACACCGGCATCAGTGCCGTGGTGCCATAGGTGAACGCGGCGATCACCGGCAGGACGAAGAGCGTGCCGCGAACGCCAAGCCACTTGAACAGCCTCGAGACCAGCAGCAGCTGGAACGCGAACCCGAGAAAATTGACCCACGCGAAAAACCGGCCGTAGAACGCGCCGATCAGCATGTCCTCGCTCCCGGCGGGTGCGGCGCCGGAGGCGATACGCGCGCTGACGTCGGCGGTAACGAGACTCCCGAGGATGTACTCGCCGAGCGTGTTCACGATGTTCGTGACGAGCACGAAGAGCGCGATGAAGAGCAGGTATCGCTGGGACAGCACGAGCCGGAAACCGCCGGCCTTGCCGATTGGCGCTTCCGCGGTTGCGGCCGCCGCGGGCGCGCGCCGGACACGCCGCTCGATCAGCCGCGTCAGGATCAGCGTCGCCGGCAGGCCGGCGGCGGCAATCAGCATCATCGGGTACGAGCCGATCCGATCGAACAGCTCGCCGGCAAAGGCGGCTCCGGCCCATGCGCCAAGCGAGGCGCCGATTCCGACGATCGGAAACAGGCGCTTGCCGCGTTCCGCGTCGTAGACGTCGTTGGCGAACGCCCAGAGCTGCGCAGGCATCACCAGGTTGAAGACGCCAATCCACAGGAAGAAGGCGACACCGATGTGCACCCCCGCCGCGCCAAGCAGATAGAAGATGACCAGGTGGGACGCAAAGAACAGCGTTACCCAGTTGATGAGCGTGAGGCGATTGACGCGTGAAGCGAGCGCGCCATACGCAGGGACAAACCCCAGCAGGAGTACCGCCTGCCCGGCTGCCGCGTAGCTCTTGACCTCGGCGCCACCCTCGCTGAGGATGAGCGCCTCGCGGACGGTCTTCAGCAGGTAGTAGAACGCCAGCAGCAGGAACACATTGCCGGCCAGCATCAGCGCGCCGGTGCCTTCTCCTGCGCGCACGTCCGCGCCTAGAGACAGCAGCCGATCGAGGGGCCCCCGCCGATCGGGTGTTCCGTCCGTCACGACACAACCGCCGACGAGGGCGTTCTCGCATGCTGGACGGTAGTCAACGGGCCGGTCAGCTCCGGAAGATGCACGTCCCACCAGGCCGCGGCTGCCTCCGGGCTCCATCCTTCGCACGCGCGGCAGTTGTAGGCCATGCGGAACAGCTCGGCCGCATTCTGCGGCCGGCGATTGGGATCTTTGTCGAGACACGCGAGCACGAGTTCGTCGAGCTCACGCGGGATCGGCAGCTCCGTGCGCTGCGACGGCGGGACCGGCGGTGTGTTGAGGTGGTGCATCAGCATCTTCATCGAGGTGTCGGCTTCGAACACGAGCTGCCCAGTCAGCAGGTAGTAGGCCACGCAGCCGAGGGCGTACACGTCCGCCCGGCGATCCACTTCGGCCTCGCCGAGGATCGTTTCCGGCGCCATATACGCCGGCGTTCCCGTGGTCGTCTGGTCGATGGTGGAAAGTGTATCGCCAGGACGCGTGTGTTTGACCTTGACCAGCCCGAAGTCGAGCACCTTCGCAAAATCGTATTCGAGGCCCATGCGGCAGACGTAGACGTTCGCCGGCTTGATATCGCGGTGGACGAGGCCGCGGGCGTGCGCGTCGGCCAGGGAGTGCGCCACCTGCCGCAGCAGGTAGATCACGCGGCTGGCGGGCAGTGGCCCGAATTCGCGCACGAGCGATTCCAGATCGCGGCCGGTCAGCAGTTCCATCACGTAATAGAAGGAGCCGTCCTGCGTAACGCCGAAGTCGAAGACCTGGATCGTATGCGGCGAGCTGAGCATGGCGGTCGCCTGCGCCTCGCGCTCGAAGCGGCGGTGCAGGACGGCGGCTTCCGCCGGTGTACGCGCGCCGAGCAGTTCGGGGCGGACCAGCTTGATGGCCGCTTCACGGGCGAGCAGCCGGTGTCGTGCCCGCCAGACCTCGCCCATGCCGCCGCTGCCGAGCGGCTCCAGCAGGTGGTAGCTCCCCAGTTCCTGCGCCTCGTGCAGCCGTCGTCCGATGCGCTGCAGGATCCGCGATGGCACCATGGCGACGAACGCGCAGGCCACGTTCGGCCACGTCATCACGACGATCACGATTGGTGGCGGTGTCGGCAGGCCGGCGAGACCGGCGATCGCGAACGCGATCGGATCCATCAGCGCCGCCAGCAACGATGCGATCAGCATGCGTCGGGGCGATGCCGGCGCAATCATCGAGTAGACGAGGATGAGCACCGCGATCCACGAGATGTGGATCTCGCCCACCTGCGGCAGCACCGAGCCCCAGGCGTTCAGGGCGCTGATGCCCACCGCATTCAGCAGCATGAAGGCGAGCCCGGAATCCTTCTTGGCGGCCAGGCTCAGCGAAGAGTGCTTGAAGACGAACCAGAGAATCGCGGAGATGACCGCCGCCGCGATCTCCACCGGAATCGTGCGCCAGTTCCAGAGCCCGGTGCCGTTGGCCGCCGGCATCACGATGACGTCGAGCAGCAGTGCGAACGTCCACAGACTGCCGGCGATGGCGGCGAAGATGGCCAGCCGCTGAACCTGCTCGGACAGCAGCTCCTCGGGCATACGGCCGGGGGCCCGCGAGTCGTCGTCCGGGCGCGGCGTGTCCTGACGCCTGGCGATGACGCGATCGGATGCAGCCATGTTCAGTTACCGGCGCCGCGACGCCGCAGTTCCTTGAGGTTCAACACGATCGACTCATTCGAGCGGAGGAGATCGGCAAGAATCGCTTCCCGGTCGCGCGTCGCGGCGGGCATGGGTGCACCGGTGCCGAGAAACGGCCAGAGACGGTCGCGAATGTCCGGCGGCAGCACGCCTTCAAGATACTCGAGCGCCGTGCCGCGAAGCGCTGGATCGCTCGTGTGCAGCCCTCGATAGGCGATTTGGAGAGGCGTGGCCGGCAACACGAGCGAGAGCAGGACGAACACGTGCGCAAGGCTCTGGCTCGCGCGATCCTTGATGAACTCGTCGACGAACGACGCCTTGTCGTCGCCCATCGCATCGAGGAGCCGGTGACTCTGCCAGACTGGCCGGCTCACCGTCATCTCGCGTCGCACGATTTCGAAGATCCGCTCGCGGTCAATCCGGACAAGCGGGTTCTTTGAGGTAATCGCGGACAGCGAACGGCCGCACTGGAACCTCACTTCGAACCGCGGATCATCCAGCGCGAGCAGGAGCGCATCGGCGGATCGTTGCGACACGCAGATGGAAAACACCCGCGCCAGCCGTCGTCGTACGGCGAACGGCTGGTTCGGGTCGAGCAATGCATCGGTCAACATACCGAGCCGCTCTTCGGCCACCTTGCGCAGCGCACGAACGGCCTCTTCCGCCACGGCGTCCCAGGCGAGCAGCGGAATGACATGGGGGATCAGCAGCGCGTCCAGCCCCTCTTCTGCACGCA
Organism: Vicinamibacterales bacterium; assembly: GCA_035647075.1. Lineage (GTDB taxonomy): Bacteria > Acidobacteriota > Vicinamibacteria > Vicinamibacterales > UBA2999 > Gp6-AA40. The sequence goes on from DASROF010000036.1 coordinate 35,637, forward strand.
GCAGACGCACCACCTGGTCGCGGTTCCGCGATCGCAGCGCGAGAATGTGCTGCACCTCGGTGTCGTTCGCGGCTGCCGCGGTGTCGACGACGGCGACATCGCGCAGGGCCACGGACCCCGTCGTCATCAGGTGACGCGTCCTGAACATCGCCGTTCGCGTGGTGATGTCTTCGATGTTCGAGAGATCGAGTTCGACCGCTCGATTGACGAGACTCCGCTCCAGCGCCTGGATGTAGCCGCGGTTGAGACGGCGCGCGACGATCAAAGACAGGCCGCCGCTGAAGATCGCGAGCGCAAGCATCGCGTGGTAATGGCTGGCGATCGGCAGAAGGATGACGAGGCTGATCAGGCCTCCGCCCAGCGCGTCACCCAGCCGATCGAACCCGACGTCGATCAGCGACTTTGCCGCGCGCTTCTCCTCTGCGGGCATCGGCGTGTAGAAGACTTCGTAGCCGGTTCGAAACAGGGAGCCGCGAAACACCGATTCGCCGCCTCTGGCAACCGCCACGCTCCACAGTCCCGGCCACATGATTGCGCCGAGGCCGCCGACACAGAGCGCCAGCGGCGGCGTGCTGGTCGTCAGCCCGAGGCCGAGTTTCGCGAGCGCGGGCGCGCTGGCGAAGATCTGCACGACCAGCGCAATGAGTGCGGTGACGCCGTAATACACCGCAAAGAAGCGGAGGAGCGACTCGCCGCGCCCGACCGTTTCGACTGCCTGCGCCTTGAATAAATAGTCGATGAGGGTCGCGCCCATCGTGCTCAACAACACGAAGAGCGCAAGATTGCGCAGGTAGGGTGCGCCTGTCATCGCGCGCAGACCGGAACTCGGCGATGTCACCGCGAGATGCGCGGTGGCGTCGAGCATGCTCCCTGCCTGCATCGCTTCGTCGTCTGCGCGTTGTGGTGTTCGTGAACGGATTGCCGTCGCACGAGCGAGGGCGTACGTCTGCCACGCACAGATCACATTGAGCGCCGCGAGGACCGGGAACATCACCGTGACGCCAAACATGGTCGCCACGCGATCGGCGAGAAGAGCGCCGACCAGTCCGCTGAGGGTTCCCGCTGCACCGATCCGGCCGAAGGTCCGGCGCGCAGTGTGGGGATCGAAATGTTCGGTGACGATCAGCCAGAACCCCGAGCCCAGCATCGGACCGAGACCGGAGACCTGCAGGTAGAGCGCCTGCGCGGTCAGCCGGGGCGCCACTGACGTCAGTGTCCAGTCAACGAGGAGCAGAGCGGCGTTGATCGCGAACGTGAGTGGGATCAGCGTGCCTGGCGGTACACGCCGCAGCCCGCGCGAGCTCAATGCGACGAGCAGGATCGAAAAGGCGGCCGTCACCACCACCATCATGGGGAGCGCGGTGACGTCGAGGTTGGCAAGGAACAGCGCGTCGCGCGCCGCTTTGCCCGCCACGAATTGTGCGCCGACCGCACCCGCGCACACCATTGCGGTGGTCACCGCTGTCGTCGGCTGCGCCTTCGGAAATGCCATGGGGACCGTTGCGCATGCTCCGCCCCGCCGCTGGAGCTAGGGGCGTCCGCGTTCGAGGGAACTGGATATGAGCCTGCGTGAGCGATGTGATCGTATCAGAAGGCCGAACCGAGCTTCAGGAACAGTCGCCATCCTTCGCCGCCGCCGGTACCGACGTCGATGCGGGCAAATGTCTGGCGGTCGGAGTGGATGCGCGCACCGAATCCGTAGCCACGCCTGAGGTCGGTGAGGCCGATGTCCTCCCAGTCGTGCGCGACCTTGCCGGCGTCGACGAAGGTGGCGACGCTGACCCACTTCGTCAGCGTCAGATCGTACTCAGCCGTCATCCAGAGTGCGTTCTCGTCCCGGAACCGGAACTCATGAAAGGCGCGAATCGTGTCGACGCCGCCGACGTACGGCAGGAAATAGAACGGCACCCGGCTGCCCGCGGTGTTGTTGGTGTAGGCGAGGCCGACGCGGCCCATGAGGACATGCCGCTTGGCCGCGTCGAGCGGGACGAACTGCGAGAGGTTGGCGTCGAAGCGCTTGAAGTCGTAACGCTCGAACGTGCGGTCGTTCCAGAACCCCATCGCCAGGTGATAGAAGCCGCCGCTGCGTGGACGCCCCGGCTGATCGCGGTAGTCGATGTCGGTGAAGAACGTCGTCTCGAGGTAGCCGGGCTGTTCGTTCAGTCCCGGAGCCTGCGCCTCTGAAAAGATCTGCTCGATCGACGGGTAGTTCCGGTCGCTGCCTTCGCCGATGTCCGGCGCGATGTACCCGAGCTCCGTTCCGAGATGGAGCCAGGGCACCGGCTTGAAGAGGCCGAGCGCGCGAACCTGATTACCGTCGAAGTCGTAGCTCGTGCGATTGCTCTTCAGCGAGGTGGGTCCGGGTCCGAAGTAGTCCTCCTGCGGAAAGTCCTCGTAGCGATAGCTCGTCCACAGCTCGAAGCGATCGTCCAGCGCCTGCAGCCATCGCACTTTGACGTCGGCGGCCTTGTACGTTTTGGTGGACATGCCGACAGAGAGATCCACCAGCACATCGTGCCAATGAGTGCGATACCCAGGGCCGAAGGCAAACCCGCCACCGCGCGTCATTCCACCGAAGCGGGGATACCAACCATCCACATCACCGTTCAGCCGCTTCATCAGCTGATGGTCGTCGGCCCACCGTTTGGCTTTCTCCGTAAAGCCCACCTCGTCTGGCGGGGGAGGCGGCGTGACCGCCACCGCGGCCGGCGTCTGCGCTCTCGTGTCCTGCTGTGCTGGACTCTGCTGAGCTGATGCGGAAACGGTGGCCAGTGCGAAGAATAGGATTCCGGCTGACAGGGGTCGGAACGGCATTGCTAAAGCTCCCTCACGCCGTGGCTTTTGAGCAGGAACCATGCCGACACGGCCGTTAGCAGCACGCCATTGACCATCAGTACCGACGGGGCGCTCGATCGCGTCGCGGTCCATCCGGCGACAAGGCTGCCGAGCGGCATGCCACCTCGGAACGCCACCATGTAAATGCTCATCACACGGCCGCGCATCTCGTTTGGCGCATTGAGCTGCACCAGCGACGACAACATGGCGCTGACCATCACCATGCACGCGCCGGCCACGAACAGCACGATCGCGTTGACCCAGAACACGTGTAGTAACGCGAACGTCACTATGACCAGGCCGAATAGAAACTGAATGATCAGCAGCGTAAGGCCCATATGCCGGAACCGTCCCAGCCATGCCACGACGAGCGCCCCGGCCGCAGCGCCGCAGCCGGCCGCGGCCATCAGGTAGGTGTAGTCGTTGACACCGCCGCCGAAGACATCCTTGGTAAAGACCGGAAGGAATGTCAGCAGCGGGTTGCCAAGAAACGTCGTGGCAAATCCGAGTACGGCAAGCCCGATGAGGCCGTGATTAGCGCGCACGAACGCGAAGCCGCCCTGTAGCTGATGACGCATGCGTGCCGATGAGGAAGGCGGCACGTGCCGGATGTGCAGCGACAGGATCGCGACAATGACGGCCAGGAATGACACGCCATTGAGCCCGAAACATACGACCATGCCGAACACGGCGTAGGCCACACCGGCCGTGAGCGATCCGATCACGCGCGACAGCTGGAATTGGATCGAGTTGAACGCGATCGCGTTCGGTACGTGCTCGGTCTTGACGAGTGACGGCAACAGCGATTGATACGCGGGGCCGCCGAACGCCTGCGCCAGCCCGGTCATGACCGACAGCGCGAGCACGTGCCAGATGTGGATGACGTTGAAGTAGACGAGCGCCGCCAGCGTGAACGCCGCCGTCATCTGCACGTACTGCGACGCGAGCAGCAACTGGCGTCGATCGTGGCGATCAGCGATGACGCCGCCGATCAGCGTGAAGAGGAGAATCGGAAGTTCGCCGAGGAACGAATCGAGGCCGAGAAAGAATGCAGACGAGGAGCCGGTGATGGTCAGCACCAGCCAGCTCTGGGCGACCTTCTGCATCCAGGTGCCGATCGTCGAGGCGAAGGCGCCGAGCCAGAGAACGCGGAAATCGCGGTAGGTGAGCGCCGCAGCGATGCGGCGAAGCGCGGTCACGCTCCTCAGCTTAGTCGCACGGCTTGCATTTTCGTCTTATGTTCGCCTATAGTCCTCTCGGCGAACATATGGCGAATAGTGCGTTAGCTGTTCTGGAAACTGCGCTACGTGAGCGAAAGCTCGACCGGACGTTGACGACGTCGTTGCCGCCACTCGAACGATCCGATCCTGCCGCGTTCATCCCATTTGAGATTGCCGCTGTCGATGCGGTGCTGCGTGGTGGGCTGCCACGCGGCCAGGTCTCAGAGCTGGCTGGGCCGCACTCGTCCGGGCGAACGACGATGCTGCTGCAACTGCTCGCCGCCGCCACGCGCGGCGGCGAGATTGCCGCGCTCATCGACACCTGTGATGGCCTCGACGTGGCAAGTGCCGCCGCAGCCGGCATCGATCTCAATCGCCTGCTCTGGATTCGCGGCGCATCGAGCGGACGTGTCCTGAGCGCGCTCAGCGAGTCGAAGGATCGCATCGTCGATCGCGCGCTCAAAGCGCTCAATCTCGTGCTGCAGGCTGGCGGGTTCGGCGTGGTCGCGATCGATCTCGCGGATGTATCGCCGCGTGTGCTCAGGAGTCTGCCGTTCACCACCTGGCTCCGCCTCCAGCGCATCGTCGAAGGCAGCGACATGGCGTGTCTGCTGATCGTGCCGGAGCCGCTCGCACGAAGCGCCGGTGGGCTCACGGTGATGTGCACCGGACGCACGACATGGAATGACGGGCGGGTTTGCCGTTTCACAGGACTGGATACCGGGATCCGGGTTATCTCGCCGCGCCGGCGGGTTGATGGATCGGCAGCGGTTCGCGCGCTCGCAAACAACAGCGATTAGGCCGGGATTCACGTGTTTGGGGCCCTATACGCCGCGGAGGGAACAGATCACTGCGTCCTCGAGACCGTGGCGCGCGAGTTCTCGCCGCGAATCGAGGTGTGCAGCCCGCGTGAGATCACGCTCGATCTGAGCGGACTCGAGCGGCTGTTTGGCGAGGCACGCGCGATCGCACATGAATTGCGGCGGACGGCCGCCGATCGCGGTGTGCAGGTGCGTGTCGCCATCGCCGGCACTCGAACGGCGGCGCGTCTGTTCGTCCACCATCGCGCAGGCATTACAGTCATCGACCGCGGCTCGGAGGCAGAAATGCTTGCCTCTTTGCCGCTCGGGTTGCTGGATGCGTTCGGCGGGTTCGCGCCGATGGCCCGAGCGCGACGTGGAACCCGGCCCACAACTCCCAATTTCCAACCTCCAACTTCCCAACCGGAATCAACGCCAACAGAGACACTGCGGCGGTGGGGATTGCGGACGCTCGGTGAATTTGCGGCACTGCCGTCCGACGACGTGGCGGCGCGGCTGGGCGTCGCGGGTGTGGAGTGGCAGCGTGTCGCGCGAGGGGAGGATCAGCACCCGCTCGTGCCCGCGCTTCCAGACGAGCGATTCGAGCAGACGCTCGAGCTCGAATGGCCGATCGAAGGGCTCGAGCCGCTCTCGTTCGTGCTCGGCCGGCTGATGGAGCCGCTTTCGGTGCATCTCGAGCGACGGGATCGCGGGGCCGCGGTTCTGCACATCAGGCTGTATCTGATCACGCGCACCGTCCACGAACGGTCTCTGCAGTTACCCGCGCCGATGCGGGATGCGCGGGCGCTGCGGACACTCGCGCTGCTCGATCTCGAATCGCATCCACCGGACGCCGCCATCGATCGAGTCACTGTGGCTGTCGAACCGACGCCGGGCCGCGTGGTGCAGTTCTCGCTGCTGACGCGTCCGCTGCCCTCGCCTGAACAGCTGTCGACATTGAATGCCAGGCTCGCCGCGCTGATGGGAGAAGGCCGCTGCGGATCCCCGGAGCCCGTCGACAGCTGGCGGCCAGGGGCATTTGCGATGAAACCGTTCAATCCGGGATCAGGGATCGGGGATCAGGGATCGGGAACGGATCGGATTCCGAATCCCGGATCCCGAATCCCGACGACAGCGCTGCGCCGATTTCGCACACCCATTTCCGCTCGCGTGCGCGTGGAAGACGGACGACCCGTTCGTGTCGAACAGCTCGGTCTGGGCGGCCGGGTCGAGGTGGCGGCAGGCCCCTGGCGCACGTCAGGTGCCTGGTGGGTTGCGGACGAATGGAATCGGGATGAGTGGGACGTGGCGCTTGGCGATGGTGTGACCTACCGCGTATTCCATGAGCGGTTACGCACCCACGCCTCGGAGGGCGAAGCGGGGCGTGTCTCGCCGCGGCCGCGAAGCGGCGAAGGCGGATGGTTCATCGAGGGCATTGTCGATTGAGCCATGTACATCGAGCTCCACGCCGCGTCTGCCTTCAGCTTCCTGCAGGGAGCGTCGCTGCCCGAGGCGCTCGTCGAGCGCGCGGCGGCGCTCGGCTATCCCGCGCTCGCGCTGCTCGATGCCGATGGTGTGTACGGCGCGCCGCGGTTCCATAAGGCCGCGCAACAGGTCGGGCTGAAAGCGATCATCGGGGCGGAGTTGACTATTGAAAACTCCCCACTCCCAACATCCAACTCCCAAATCTCACAATCTCGATCACCAATCCGAAATCATCAATGGCGATTACCAGTCCTCGTTGCCTCGCCTGAGGGCTACCGCAACCTCTGTCGCCTCGTCACCCGCATGAAGATGCGAGCCGCGAAGGGAGACGGTGCGCTCGCGATCGAGGAGCTCGACGGCTTTACGACCGGATTGGTGGCGCTTGCCGGACGGCCGATGCTCGATGCGCAGCACTACGGAGTCGGCGGGCTGCTCGATCGGATCGTTGGCCTGTTCGGACGCAGCAGCGTCTGCGTCGAGCTGCAGCGTCATCTGCTGCGCGATGAAGAATCCGACCTCGTCGCGCTGACCGGCCTGTCGCGCGCGTTTCGCGTGCCGGTGGTCGCTACCAACGGTGTCCGCTTTGCCTCCGCGGCGGATCGTCCGCTCTTCGACGTCCTCACCTGCGTTCACCGCAACACGACGCTCGACGCAGCCGGCCGTCGTCTGTCGCGCAACGCCGAGCGATACCTCAAGTCGCCCGAGGTGATGGCGCAGCTGTTTGCCGACCGGCCGGACGCGCTGGCCGGATCGGTCGCCCTCGCGGAGCGGCTCGAATACACGATGGCGGATCTCGGCTACCGTTTTCCGTCGTATCCGGTGCCGGATGGCGAGACGCAGATGTCGTTCCTGCGGCACATCACCGACGCCGGCGCCCTCGAGCGCTATCAGCCCTATCACGATCGCGCGCGTGCCCAAATCGCGCGCGAGCTCGATCTGATCGACAAGCTCGATCTCGCCGGCTATTTCCTCATCGTCTGGGACATCGTCAACTACTGCCGGCAGCACAACATCCTCGTGCAGGGCCGCGGCTCGGCCGCCAACAGCGCCGTCTGCTACAGCCTCGGCATTACCGCGGTGGATCCGATCAAGATGGATCTGCTGTTCGAGCGCTTCCTGTCGGAGGAACGGGGCGAGTGGCCGGACATCGATCTCGATCTGCCGAGCGGCGACCGGCGCGAGCAGGTCATTCAGCACGTCTACGAGAAGTACGGCCGCCTGGGGGCGGCGATGACCGCCAACGTGATCACCTACCGCAGCCGCAGTGCCGCGCGCGAGGTCGGCAAGGCGCTCTCGCTGAAAGAGGATGAGATCGACCGGCTTGCGAAGGCGATGAACAACTTCGAGTTCACCGACCCGAACGAGACGCTCGGCCGCAACCTCGAAGCCGCCGGGCTCTCATTCGACATGCCGCGCATGCGGACGTTTGCCGAACTCTGGATGCGCATCCAGGATCTGCCCCGGCATCTGGGACAGCACTCGGGCGGCATGGTGATCTGCCAGGGTGAACTCGATGCCGTCGTGCCGCTCGAGCCTGCGAGCATGCCCGGGCGCGTCGTCATTCAATGGGACAAGGACGACTGCGCCGACATGGGCATCGTCAAAGTCGATCTGCTCGGTCTGGGAATGATGGCGGCGTTACAAGATGCCATTGAGCTGGTGAATGGGACCGGTCCTCGATTCGATCTCGCCCACATTCCTCCTGACGATCCGCAGGTCTACGACCTGCTGCAGAAGGCCGACACCGTCGGCGTGTTCCAGGTCGAGTCGCGGGCGCAGATGGCGACGCTGCCGCGGCTGAAGCCGACGCATTTCTACGACCTCGTCGTGCAGGTGGCGATCATCCGTCCCGGACCGATCGTCGGCGAGATGGTGCATCCCTATTTGAACCGGCGCGCGGGACGGGAGCCGGTGGTGCCGCTGCACCCCTCGCTCGAGCCGGTGCTCGCGCGCACGCTCGGTGTGCCGCTGTTTCAGGAGCAGCTCCTGCGGATGGCGATGGTGGCGGCGGGGTTTACCGGCGGTCAGGCCGAGGAGCTGCGGCGCGCGATGGGCTTCAAGCGCTCGCTCGAGCGCATGGAGCGCCTCGAGGAGCGGCTGCGCCGGGGCATGCAGGCGCGCGGCATCGCCCTTGAGGCGCAGGAGTCGATCCTGCGCGGCATCCGCTCCTTCGCGCTCTACGGCTTCCCGGAGTCGCACGCCGCGTCCTTCGCCCTGCTGGCCTACGCCAGCGCGTTCCTGAAGGCGCACCACGGCGAGGCGTTCGTGTG
>DASROF010000037.1:0-9853 GCA_035647075.1 Vicinamibacterales bacterium
CAGATCGCGCGCGCGTTCGGGGCATCGCAAATCATCGCGGTCGATGTGCGCGAGGACAAGCTGGAGGCGGCCACGCGTCTCGGCGCCACGGATGTCGTCAACGCGCGTGAGACCGATCCGGTCGCACGAGTACGTGAGCTCACCGACGGACGCGGCGTCGACACGGCGTTCGAGGTGCTGGGCCTGCCACAAACATTCACCCAGGCGTTCGAGATGATTCGGGATGGCGGCCGCATGGTTGGCGTCGGCATTGCGCCCGTAAAAGCCGCGGCGTCAATCGAGATCACACGGCTCGTTCGCCGGGAGCTCCGGATCATCGGGTCGTACGGCGCACGCACCCGCACAGACATGCCGGAGATCATTCGCCTGGCGGCGCAGGGAATCTTCCGGCCCGAGACGATCGTGACCGAGCGGTTCCCGCTGGCGGAAGCCGACGCCGCGTATCAGGCGCTCGCACGAGGGGACATTGTCGGTCGGGCAATCGTGGTGCCCTGAGGAACGAACCAATGCTTCACAACTACATTGGCGGACGCTGGGAAAAAGCCTCCGCACCGCAAGCCATTCCTGTCACCAACCCCGCAACCGGCGAGGTCCTCGCGGAAGCGCCGCTGTCGTCCGCGGCCGACGTCGCCAGCGCAATCAAGGCGGCTGCCGACGCGCTGCCGGCGTGGCGGCGGACGCCCGCCGGTGATCGCATCCAGCCGTTGTTCCGGCTCAAGGCGCTCCTGGACGCGAACTTTTCCGCGATCGCCCGCCTGATCACGCAGGAGTGCGGCAAGACGCTCGCCGAATCCGAAGGCGAGCTCAGACGAGGAATCGAGAACGTTGAAGTCGCAACGGGAATTCCGTCACTGATGATGGGCGCGAATCTCGAGGACATCGCCTCGGGCATCGACGAGCTCATGATTCGCCAGCCGGTGGGCGTCGTTGCCGTCATCACGCCATTCAATTTTCCTGGAATGATTCCGCTGTGGTTTCTGCCGTACGCCATCGCGTGCGGCAACACGCTGGTGCTGAAGCCGTCTGAAAAGACGCCGCTGACCATGGCTCGCGTGATGGAGCTGATTGGTGAGGCAGGAGTACCGACCGGTGTCGTGAACCTGGTCCACGGCGGCAAGGAAGCGGTGGACGCGCTGCTCGATCACCCTGACGTTCGCGCGATCTCCTTCGTTGGCTCGACGCCGGTGGCGCGCTACATCTACAGCCGCGCGGCTGCCAACGGCAAGCGAGTGCAGTGTCAGGGCGGCGCCAAGAATCCGACCGTCGTGCTGCCGGACGCCGACCTCGACATGACGACGAAGATCGTCGCCGACTCCGCGTTCGGATGCGCTGGCCAGCGCTGCCTTGCCTCGTCAGTCGTGATCACCGTCGCCGACGCAGCGAAGCCGTTCACCGATCGAATCAGCGACGCCGCCTCGTCACGGAAGATCGGGTACGGTCTGGACGCCGGCACCGAAATGGGACCGGTCATTTCCGCCGAGAGCCACCAGCGGATTGAATCGCTCATCGCGCAGGGCATCAGCGCCGGCGCCAGGGCCGTGGTGGATGGCCGGAAGGCAGCCGTCAACGGCTACGAGAAAGGCCATTTCATCCGGCCCACCGTGCTCACGGACGTCGATCCGGCGGGCGAGCTCGCGCGCACCGAGGTGTTCGGGCCGGTGCTCAGCCTGATGCGCGCCGATTCCGTCGAGGCGGCCATCGATCTCGTGAACCGCTCGGCATACGGCAACATGGCATGCCTGTTCACGTCGAGCGGCGCTGCGGCACGTCAGTTCCGCTACGAGACACGCGTCGGCAACGTCGGTATCAATGTCGGCGTCGCGGCGCCGATGGCCTATTTTCCGTTCTCCGGCTGGAAGGATAGTTTCTTCGGCGACCTTCACGCACAAGGCCGCGACGCCATCGACTTTTATACGGAAAAGAAGGTCGTCGTCGAACGGTGGCCCTCGAACTGGAGCCGGAAGTTTTGATGTGAGGCGCGCGCTCGTTCCTCTTCTGGGTCTCGCGATCGCCGTCCTCCTTCTGCCGGCGATCCAACATCTGCGCGAGCAACCGCCTGCCCCACCCCACGCCGTTCGTTTGTTTCTGACAGCCCCGTCGGGGGCGGAACTCGGCGTCGGGGACGAGCCGCTGGATGCAGCGATCTCCCCTGATCAGCGTGAGCTGGTCTTCGTCGCCACGCAAATGCGCCGGAACACGTCGAGCCAGGTTCCACCCGGACAGACCCAGTTGTGGCGCCGGCGACTCGATGCGGAGCTCGCCGAGCCGATCGCCGGAACAGAGGGTGCGCGGCTTCCCGCGTGGAAGCAGAACGGCAACGTCCTGTCGTTCTTTGCTGAGGCGCAACTGAAGCTTCTGGACCTCAAGAACGGCGCTGTCACAGTGGTAGCCGACGCGCCCGCTCCGGCAGGCGCGACATGGCTCCGCGACGGCTCCTTGCTCTTCGTGCCGGGTCCGGGCGTGGTGCGGCGGCTGCTCGATGGCCAGGTGACCGATGCGACACGACTCGCGTCAGGCGACACGGCGCACGCGTATCCACTCGCTGTCGCACCGAGCCAGGATTTCGTCTATATCGCGGTGCGCGACGGCCGCCGCGTCGTTCGCCTTCACCAGGGGAGCAACGAAAGCGACATCGGGACGACAACGGCCCATGCGGCGTTCATCAGGGCGGATCGCGACACGCTGATCTTCGTGAAAGACGAAGCACTTCTCGCGGACGAACGCGAGACGGAGAGCGGGCGCATGGCCGGCCGCGATGTGCCTGTGGCGCTGAGGGTCGGCGTCACCAGGTCCGGTCGAGGTCTATTCGCGGCATCCTCCGATGTGCTCATTCATTCCCGCGCAGTCGAACGGCCACGACAACTCACCTGGCTGGCGATGGACGGGAATCGCACGGGCACGGTGGCGGATGTCGGCGACTACTGGCAGGTCCGCCTGTCGGCCGACGACGGCCGCGTTGCGGCAACGACGCGGGATCCGCTGCTGCGTTCGCTGGACGTGTTGATGATGCCGGTGGCCGGCGGTTCACCGGCATTGCGGCTCACTGCATCGATCGCCGCTGACTCCGATCCGGTCTGGTCACCCGATGCGAAGCGGCTGCTCTTTCGATCGATGCAGCGGGGCAAGCCCGAAATCATGGTCACTCCGGCGGAGATCGATCCAAACGCCGCGGATGATCCGGCACGTCCACTGAACGCGGCCGGCGATCTGCCGACCGACTGGCGCGGCAATGAAGTGCTGATACAGAAGAGAGGAGCGGCAGGATTCGATCTCTCACGCGTGGATACTGTCAGCGGCGCATCCACGGTTGTCGCCGAGACACCATTCAACGAAACCGACGGACGATGGTCTCCGGACGGCCGGTTCATCGCCTACGTCTCCGACGAGCCCGGCCGGCCTGACATCTATGTTCTGGCAGGCGGCGTCCGCCAGCGCATTTCATCCGGCGGCGGTACAAGTCCGCGCTGGACCCGCGATTCGCGATCACTGCTCTTCCTCCGGGGATCGACAATCATGCGTGCGGACATCGGCACGACCGGCGTCCGGTTCGACTCTCCGCGCCCGCTGTTCGATGCGCCCGGGATCCGCGACTTCGACGTCGCACGCCGCGGCGACCGGATCCTCGCATTGCTGCCGGAGCAAATCGAACCAGTCAGCAGCGTGCCGGTGATCTTGAACTGGCGCTCGCTCTTGCCAGCGGATCGAGAAAGGTCGAGGGCCCGGAACCAGAGGCCAGCGCCCGTTCTATGACCGGATAGCGTCATAAAACCAGTCCACGACCGTATCGCGCGTGCCGTCGCGCACTTCGGTGACTTCGTGCAGGATGTCGGCGGGAAACGCCACCAGGAGTCCAGCTTCCGGAATGAGGTCGATGTCGCGTCCAGGCAGAAGGAGCCGCAGCACGCCGCCGTCGAACTCGCCTGCCGGCGACGCGGCGCGAGACGTGTTCAGGAACACCACGAGCGCGACGGCTCGATGGGCGGCGCCTTCCCATTCCGGGTCGTCGCCCCGATCGCGATGCGCGCGATAGAAGCCGCCCGCCGGGTAGCGAAGAAACCCCGCTCCCTCGCGCTCGGCCACCTGTAGTCCAAGCCCTGCCATCACGGCGTCGCGGCAACCCTCGAGCCTGGCTTCGACTTCGCGGACGAGATTCGGCGCCGGTTCTATCACGGTCGCCGCTCGAACGTCCGTTTCCGCGTGGATTCCGGCGTTCAGAATCTCCGCCAGTTCCGCGTCTCCAGCATCCATACCCCTCCGAATCGCAAGACACTCGGCGGGCGACAGAAATGCGGGCAGGCTGAAAAAGCTCATGAACCTGCAAATTACCCCATCAGGAACCCGGAACGAACCTTTGCCCTGACCCTGGATGAGGAGCGGAAGGAGATCCATCAATAGCCCGTGGCGGAGCGGAAGCCCTTACCTCCTCCGAATCGACAGCGCCGTGCTCGACGCGGTACAGCGCTGGGCGAACGACGATCTGGCAGCCTCAACGCGCAGATCGAGTTCGTCCTGCCGGGACGCGCTGCGCCGCACCGGCCGGCTCTCTCGCCCAACGATCCGCAGTTTCCCGGACCACCCGATTCACTGGATCCCTGATCCCCGATCCCCAATCCGGATCCCGGATCCCTGATCCCTGATCCCCGATCCCGATTCGACCGATAATCCCTGCCGTGCGACCCCTTCTCAAGTGGGCTGGCGGCAAACGCCAGCTGCTTCCGGCCTTGGAGCAGTACTACCCCGCGTCGTTCGACGGCTATTTCGAGCCCTTCGTCGGCAGCGGCGCCGTGTTCTTTCACCTGGCCTCCACCGGAGCGCTCGATGGCCGGGCCGTCAGGTTGTCCGACGTAAACACGGATCTCATCGGCTGCTACCGCGCCGTGCGGGACGACACGGAATCCGTCATCACGGCACTGCAGGCACTCGAGCGCGAACACCGCCGCCGCGGTGACGACTGTTACTACGACGTGCGCGATCGACGATTCAATCCGCAGCGGGCAGCGATGGCGGCAGGCGCCACCGGTCGGCTCACCACCGGCTATCCGCCGGAGCTCGCGGCGATGCTGATCTTCCTGAACCGCACCGGCTTCAACGGCTTGTTCCGGCTCAACCGGCTGGGAGAGTTCAATGTGCCTGCGGGCCGGTACCGGGAGCCGCGCATCTGCGATCCGGAACACATCTACGCAGTGGCGGGCGTGTTGCGCCGGCCGCGCGTCGTGATCGAACACCGTGGCTTTGAGGAGGCCATTGGCGAAGCAGGCAAGGGTGACTTCGTGTACTGCGACCCGCCGTACGCGCCGCTCAGCCGCACGTCGAGCTTTGCGAGCTATACGGCTGCCGGTTTCGGAACCCTCGATCAGCAGCGTTTGCTGCAGGCAATCGTCCTCGCCTGCCGTCGCGGCGCGCACGTCGTGATGTCCAATTCAAGCGCGCCGGAAATCGAATCCGCATATCAGGACCGGGCAGCACGCCAGGTCAAGATCGCTGTTCACCGGGTCCCGGCCAGGCGCGCTATCAACTCCCGCGCGGCATCCCGGGGGCCGGTCGACGAGCTAATCATCACCAATGTGGCAGGGCCACGAAGCCAGGCGTTGCACGCGCTTCGGGAAACCCGCCCCACGATGCTCAAAACGGGTCTCAAGGCCGCCATCCGCCGGGCACCGGCGACGCTGGCGCCGCCGAGCCGGACGCGTCGGAACGAAAAGCGGTCGGCCTAGGAATAAGGCCGCTCCATCGGTTAGTCTGAAAAGCACGCGAAAGTGGCGGAACTGGCAGACGCGCCAGACTTAGGATCTGGTACCCGAAAGGGTATGGGGGTTCGAGTCCCTCCTTTCGCACTTCCTCATGAAAACCGAATTCACCGACGTCAGCGAAACGAAGAAGACGCTCACCATCGAGATCCCCAGCGACATCGTCGACGCGGAGATCGACAAGGTCGCTAAGGACTATTCGAAGCAGGCGAAGATTCCGGGGTTCCGACCAGGGAAAGTCCCCGCCACGATCGTCAAGCAGCGCTTCAAGGACCAGATCCTCCACGACGTGATGCACGGGCTGATCCCGCGTGCGGTCGAAGAGGCGCTGCAGGAGCGCGGCATCGAGCCGGTCGATACGCCGAACATCAAGGACGTCCAGTTGCACGCGGGACAGCCGCTGAAGTTCACGGCGGCGGTGGAGACCGTGCCCGCGTTCGACCCGGGCGATCTCGGCACGCTGACGGCGACGCGTCCATCGACTGCTGTCACCGACGAAGCCGTCGATCAGACGTTGCAGCGGCTTCGCGAGCGCGCGGCGAAGTTCGAGCCGGTCGAAGGCCGCGCCATTGCGGACGGCGACACTGCTGTGCTCGACATCGATCGCAAGGACGCGGATCAGGAATCGGACCGACACGAGAATGTCTCCGTCGAAATCGGCGGCCCATCGAATCCGCCGGGCTTCGACGCGAACCTCGTGGGACTCAGTACCGGCGACGAAAAGACGTTTCCGGTCCACTTCCCTGCCGACTACAGCGTCAAGGAGATGGCAGACACCGATGTCACCTACACCGTCACGGTGAAGGACGTCCGTCGCAAGGTCCTGCCGGAGCTCGATGACGAATTCGCCAAGGACCTGGGCGCCTTCGATTCGCTGACGGCACTCCGGGAGAAAGTGCGGACGGACATGGAGGAGGATGCACGCGAGAGCGCCACTCGACAGGTCCGCTCCACGATCCTGAAGCAGCTGTCGGAACGCGTCACGTTCGACCTGCCGAGCTCACTCGTTGAACGCGAGATCGATCGACGGCTCGAAGAGTTCGCACGGCAACTGATGCAACAGAATGTTGACCCGCGTCAGGCTGGCATCGACTGGGGCCAGTTCCGCGAAGCTCAGCGGGAACCGGCGGGGGCGGCTGTGGCCAGCGCCCTGGCGCTGGACGAGATCGCCCGGCGCGAAAACCTTACGGTTGCGCCGGAAGATGTCGATAAGGAGATTGAACGATTCGCCGCCAGGGCCGGTCGTACGCCGGCGGCATTGCGAGCGCAGCTGGAAAAGGAAGGCGGCGTCGCACGGCTGTATGCCGGGCTCCGACGGGAGAAGGCGGTTGACTTGGCGCTGACGCGTGCTACTATCACCGACGAGTAGCCCGCCGAACCCGTTGACGACCAACGATTTGCACAGCAAATCACCAATCGCCGTTCAGCAATTTCGAACGATTCACTAATCACTAATTACAGATCGTTGATGAACTACTCCCAGCTAGTGCCGATGGTGGTCGAACAGACCAATCGCGGCGAACGCGCCTACGACATCTACTCACGCCTGCTGAAGGACAGCATCATCGTCATCGGCACGCCGATCGACGACCAGATTGCCAACCTGGCGATCGCTCAGATGCTGTTCCTCGAGGCAGAAGATCCCGACAAAGACATCATGCTGTATATCAACAGTCCGGGTGGATCGATCACCGCCGGGCTCGCGATCTACGACACGATGCAGTTCATCAAGCCCGACGTGCAGACGATCTGCATCGGCCAGGCCGCGTCGATGGCCGCAGTGCTGCTCGCCGCCGGAGCCAAAGGCAAGCGCTTCTCGCTGCCGAACTCCCGCATCGTGATCCATCAGCCCTTGATGCAGGGGCTGGCGGGACAGGCGACCGACATCGATATTCATGCGCGGGAAATTCTGCGCATGCGCGAGCGGCTCAACGAAATCCTGGTGAACCACACCGGGCAGACATTCAAGCGGATCCAGGACGATACTGAACGCGATTACATCATGTCGGCGGACCAGGGGAAGGAATACGGGATAATCGATGACGTCATCCGCAAACGGGTGTAACATCGAGACATACCCTGCATAAGGCATGGTCAAGAAGAACGGCGAGACAGAGATTCTGCGCTGCTCGTTCTGCAATAAAGATCAGAACGACGTCCGCAAGTTGATCGCGGGCCCGACGGTCTTTATCTGTGACGAGTGTGTCGAGGTCTGCAACGACATCATCGCGGACGACAACCGCTTCGAGAATCGCGGCGTCCGTTCCTCGCTGCCTTCCCCGCCCGAGATCAAGAAGTTCCTCGACGAGTACGTCATCGGCCAGGAGCGCACGAAGAAGAAGCTCGCCGTCGCCGTCTATAACCACTACAAGCGGATCGAGATCCAGAAGCAGCCGCGCAGCCGCAACGATGTCGAACTGACGAAGTCGAACATCATGCTGATCGGCCCGACCGGCACCGGCAAGACGCTGCTCGCGCAGACGCTCGCCAAGCTGCTCTCGGTGCCGTTCACGATCGTCGACGCGACGACGCTGACGGAAGCGGGTTATGTCGGCGAGGACGTCGAGAACATCATCCTCAAGCTGCTGCAGGCCGCCGGCGGCGACATCGAAAAATGCCAGCAGGGCATCATCTACATCGACGAAGTCGACAAGATCTGCCGCAAGGATGAGAATCCGTCGATCACCCGCGACGTCTCGGGCGAGGGCGTCCAGCAGGCACTGCTGAAGATCCTGGAAGGCACCGTCGCCAACGTGCCGCCGCAGGGCGGCCGCAAGCATCCGCACCAGGAGTTCTTCCAGATCGACACCACCAACATTCTCTTCATCTGCGGCGGCGCCTTCGTCGGTCTCGACAAGGTGATCGATCGCCGCGTCGGTAAGAAGACGCTCGGCTTCAAGGCTGAGGTGAAGTCGGTCTCGAAGCGCGAGGTCGGCGCCACGCTCGAGCAGGTCGAGCCCGAGGATCTGATCAAGTACGGCCTGATTCCCGAGTTCGTCGGCCGGCTGCCGGTGGTCGGCACGCTCCACGAGCTGGACAAGCCGGCGCTCGTGCAGATCCTGACGCAACCTCGCAACGCGATCACGCGTCAGTACCAGAAGCTGTTCGAGTACGAGAACGTGAAGCTGCGCTTCACCGATGACGCGCTCGAAGCCATTGCCGAATCGGCGCTGTCGCGCAAGATCGGCGCGCGCGGGCTGCGCATGATCATCGAAGACCTGATGCTCGACCTGATGTACTCGGTGCCCGGGCAGAAGAAGCTCCGCGAGGTGGTTGTCACCCGCGAGATCGTCGAAGCCAAGGACAAATCGATTACGCTGATTGAAAAGGCAGGTTAGGTCCCGGCCTGAAACCTACTGGGGCTCGAGGCCTGTGGCCTGAGGCCTCCAAGGATCCTGATGGAAGTCTACGAAACGCTCCCCATTGTCCCGCTCCGGGACGTGGTCGTCTTCCCGCACATGATGATGCCGTTCGTCATCGGACGGCCCTCGTCTACGCGTGCGCTGGAACACGCCCTGTTGAAGGACAAGCGGATCTTCCTCGCCGCGCAGCACGACGCATCGGTGGATGACCCGCGCCCGGACGACATCTACACGATGGGCTGCGTCGCCAACGTCGTTCAAAGCCTGAAGCTGCCGGACGGCAACATCAAGGTGCTGGTCGAAGGCGTCGATCGCGCGCGCGCGGTCGAGTGGAAGGAAGACAAGGGCTTCTATCGCGTGGTCGTCAAGGTGCTGCCGAAGCAGAAGGAAGCATCAGGCGAAGTCGAATCGACCATGGCCAGGGTCGTGTCGCTGTTCGAGCAGTATGTGAAGCTCTCGAACAACCTGCAGTACGACGCGATGATTGCCGCCGTCCGCGTGGACGATCCTGGCAAGCTCGCCGACACGATCGCCGCCCACCTGCTCGTCGGCGTGGACGAGAAGCAGAACCTGCTCGAGATCATCTCCCCTGTCGAACGGCTCAACCGCATTGCCGGCATCCTCGAGATTGAGGTGGACAAGCTCCAGGTCGATCGCCGCATCCAGTCTCGCGTCAAGAAGCAGATGGAGAAGGCGCAGAAGGAGTACTACCTCAACGAGAAGATGAAGGCGATCCAGAAGGAG
>DASROF010000038.1:0-4884 GCA_035647075.1 Vicinamibacterales bacterium
AGCGCGAGCACGACGTCGAACATGCTGTTCGCGATGGTGTACGCGCCGGTCAGGCACGTGACGATGATCAGCGGGCCGATGATCGAAAACGGAATCCGCAGCACCGAGGCGAAGAACGGCACCGTCGCCAGCACGAGAACCACCGCGACGACATTCGCCACATACATCGACGCAATCAGGCCCCAGACGAACTCCTTCTGCTCGACAAACAGCAGTGGACCCGGCTGCAGTCCCCAGATCATCAAACCGCCCATCATCACCGCAGCAGTTGCGGATCCCGGCACGCCGAGCGCCAGCATCGGCAGCAGCGCCGAGACGCCGGCGGAGTGATCGGCAGCCTCCGGCGACACCACGCCTTCGATCTCCCCGTGACCGAAGTTCGCCTGCCGTCGCGAGAAGCGGCGCGCGATGCCGTACGACATGAACGATGCCGCCGTCGGACCTCCAGGAGTGATCCCCATCCAGCAGCCGATCAACGTCGATCGCAGAAGCGGCCACGCGTAGCGCGGCATCTGCCGGACGCTCGTCCACACGTCGCGCAGGCCCACGCGCGCGTGCACCCCTTCGAAGCGCAGCCCCTGCTCCACCGTCACGAGAATCTCGCCGATGCCGAACAGTCCGATGACGGCGACCAGAAACGGAATGCCGCGCACCAGATCGGTGCTGCCGAACGTGAGCCGCACCTCGCCCGAGACGGTGTCGAACCCCACGGCCGCCAGCGCGAGGCCAAGCAGCAGCGAGGATGCCGTCTTCAACGGATCGCTGCCGCCCATGCCGACGAAGCTGCAGAACGCCAGCAGGTAGACCGCAAAGTATTCCGGCGACGAAAACTTCAGCGCAATACCGGCAATCGAGTTGGCAATCAGCGTCACCACGACGACGCCCGCGAGCGCGCCGAAGCCGGCCGACATGAACGCCGTGGCCAGCGCTTCTGTCGCGCGGCCCTGCTTCGCCAGCGGATAGCCATCGAACGTCGTCGCGACCGACGATGGCTCACCCGGAATGTTGAAGAGAATCGACGTCGTCGAGCCGCCGAACAAGGCACCCCAATACATGGACGACAACACGATGATTCCGCTGATCGGATCCATGCTGAAGGTGAGCGGCATCAGCAGTGTGACGCCGTTCGGCGCGCCGAGCCCAGGCAGCACGCCGACGAGGATGCCAAGCAGGACGCCGCCGGCCATCAGGCCCAGGTGATAGGGAGTGAGAGCGGTAGCGAATCCGTGCGCGAGCGGGCCGAGGTCGATCATCCGGGCAAACGTTTCAACAGCCCCTTCGCCTTGCGGAACCACGGTCGTTCACGCCGCCGGACGTAGAGCGGCATGGCGTCGCGGTGGGCGATGATGCGCTGCGCCCAGGTGCGCGCTTCGTCTGATCTCCCCTGCGACGCCAGGAAGCTTGCGTAGTTGTAATAGGTCTCGGGCAGGGTGGACGCTTCGGTCACGCGGGCGAACAGCGCGCCGGCCTGTGCCGCGTCGCCGGTCTGGGCGCTTGCGTGCGCGAGGAGCGCCATCGCGCGATGCGAGTCGTACTTCGGCTCGCGGGCCACGACAAGCTCGAGATCGGGACGCGCGCCAGCCGCGTCTCCGAGCTGCAAGGCGGCAATGGCGCGGCGATAGTGCGCGTCGAGATACTCCCCCGGCCGCGCCAGCACCTTATCGTAGCACTCGCGCGCGCGGGCGAATTTCTTCTCGTCGAGATACATCTCAGCGAGCTCTTCGTAATTGCCGGGCGACGGGTTCTCCCGCACGAGCGCTTCGAGGTGACGAATCTTCTTCCTGCGCCCGAAGGAGTCGTACGACTGCCGCAGCAGCGAGATGTCCGGGATGATCTCCACGAAGATGTAGATAAGGGCGCCCGGCGGCCCGAAGACGAGAATGACCCACAGCCAGCTGGTGTCGGGGCGACGGCGGATGAAGTGCACCACCGCGAACAGCTGCAGGATGATGCCCCACGGATAGAAGAAGCCAACGAATCCCATCGGACGAATGCGGAGTATACCGGGAGGAGATCGGTAAGCGCTCACTCGCAGGGGCCGCCCTTAAGGTCGGCCCGCCTCAATAGAGGCCGAGCGCGGCTTCCACGGGCCCTTTCGCGAGCGGCACGCGGAACCAGAGATCGAAGATCAGGAAGAATGCCGTCATGACGACGGCACCGTAGACGATCGACAGCAGCCAGCCGTGACCGCCATGGCGGCGCATCATCCAGGCGAGATACGCGCCGGACGGTATGTAGCAGCCGAGCGGAAACATGGCGATCACCAGCGCCGTGGTCGGCCAGAAGACACTGAGGCTGCGTCGCAGCTCCTCGCGGGTGACGAATGTCGTTGTAGTGTCCGGCTTTAGCCGGACCTGAATCGGCCGGACCTGCAGCAGCCGCACGATCGCCACCCCAATCAGCAGCAATCCGATGCGAAATGGGAAGTAGCCGGAGCCCGGCCCGGTTTCGTTCCAGCCGATGGCGTGGGTCAGGCTTTCGGCGACGACAATCCCACCGACCAGCGCGAGCGCGGCGGCTGTGACGATTTCGAGCGTTCGCCTCGTCGCGTACGGCACCCCTCCAGGGGTGCCGCCATCATCACTTAACGAGCCAGCCATCTTCGGCAAACTGTCCCCGCAGCCAGCGCTCGTCGCTCGCAATGTAGTCGTCCAGCTCCGACCCGCTCAGAAACGCGTCGGTCTGCGACCCGCGCTGCAGCCACTCTTTCCATTCCTGCGTGGCGCGCACCTTCTCCAGCATGGTGCGGTAGAACGATACCTGCTCGTCGCTGACGCCCTTCGGCAGCCAGACCGTTCGCGGCATCTGATAGCGCTCAATTGGCAGCCCTGCTTCCATGCACGTCGGGATATCCGCCCAGGACTGCCTGGCGGTGACAGCATCCGCGTAACTGAGGCGAGTGCGCGAGAAGACGCAGAGCGGCCGGATCGTGCCCGCGCGCCATTGGCCGATGTTCTCCTGCGGGTTGTTCACGTTGGCGGCCACGTGTCCGCCCGCCAGCTGCACCGCCACTTCGCTGCCCGAGCGGAACGGCACGTACGAGAACGCGACATGGCCGACCTTCTCGATCTGCCGCACCAGCACTTGATCCGTGTCCTTCGACGCCGTTCCCGCGATTGCGAACTTCGCTGGCGCGCCTCGCGCCGCATCGAGAAAGCTGACGACGGTCTGATAGGGCGCCGTCGCGTTGACCCACAGCATGAACTCGTCGAATGCCACTGCTGCGACCGGCCGGAGATCGGACCAGGCGTAGCCCACCGATGAACCGAGCGGCAGCAGCCACACGTTATTCGTGGCGAAGACGACTTTATGCGGATCGCCCGCCGCACCTTTCGCATAGACGAACGCTTCGGATCCGGAGCCGCCGCCTTTGTTCGTGACGATGACCGGCGAGTCGATCAGTTTGTGCTTCTGAACAATCGCCTGGACCGTTCGGGCGAGGGAATCGCTGCCGCCGCCGGGACCGGCCGCGACCACGAACTCAATGGGCCGGCTCGGGGCCCAGCCACTCTTCTGTGTCGCAGGTTTTGAGCAGCCGACCGCGACGACAAGCGCCATCGCACCAAGGACCAGGGACCATGGACGGACAAAGGACCAACAACGGACCAGGGCCGAAGCACGAAGGACCAAGGACCGTTATCGTCCAGCGTTTTCGGCGTCGAACGAGTGCGCGAGATCCGGATAGCCGTTCATCGCCAGCCGCGCCGACGGCCCGTCACCAGCAAAGCTCGCCAGATGCCACCGCTGCTTCGGCACGTAGACAATGTCGCCCTGGTCGGCGACGAAAACGGGAAGCCCTTCGATGTTGTAGCGGATCTGCCCGAGCAGGATGAACCAGAATTCCGAGCTCTCGGTGTGGAAGTGCCCCTTGTCCGACGCTGGCGGCGGCGGGATACCGCGGCCGAGGATGATGTTGGCAAAGCCGCGATCGTCCACGACGAAGCCGCGTGTCTTGTCCGTCCCCGCCACAACCGCGTTGAAATCGACGAACGGCTTGTTGGTGCCGTCATAGGTACCGCGGCCCGCGACGCGCGCCTTGACGAACTCCACACCGGGCACCGGCGCAGGCGTGACGTCGAGCGGATACATCTTGCGTGCGCGTGCGATGTTCACCTCGAGCCGCAGCGACGGCTTATCGCCGATCGTCTCGAGCGTGTACATCGTGCGATACGGCACCTGGACGATGAAGCCCTTCGACGCCAGGATCGGCTCCTGGCCATCGATGGTGAAGCGGATCTGACCGTCCTGCACCACCCACCACTCGCGCGTATCGGCGTTCATGCGCCGCGGCGTTTTTGAGCCGGGCGCCGACGAGATGTAGTCCGCGCGCAGCGTGTCATCGTCGACCACCGTCTCGACCCAGTCGGCCTTGCCCTTGTGTTTGGCAAGCAGATCCGCGAGCTTCGTGTGCGGCTTGTGCGGCGGGGTCCAATCGCCCGGCTTCGTCGCCTTTGGCGACCAGACGATCTGAGGCTGCGGCGCGGCACCACGTGCACCGCCGCCGGCGCCTGCTGCGGCACCGGGTGCGGGAGCTTGCTGAGCGGACAGTCCGGTCAGTCCAACAGCGACGAATACAGCGATCCCGAGGGCCGGCATGAAAGCGCGCATCTGAGTCACTCCGGGTTGGGTCCGGCTGAAGCCGGACACTACTTTCTGGTCCGGCTAAAGCCGGACACTACGAACCGCCCCCCTGATTGATCGAGGGGACTTCCGAGCCGGCAATATACACGGCGCGGATCTTCCGGCTGTTCTTGATATCCATGAGCGGGTTCGCGTCGAGCACGACGAAATCGGCCCACTTGGTCGGCTCCAGCGTGCCCAGATCCTCCGCACCGAGGAACATCGCCGCGCGGCGCGTGGCCGCATCGATCGCCTGAGCGGGTG
>DASROF010000039.1:0-32185 GCA_035647075.1 Vicinamibacterales bacterium
CGAGATCATCGATCGCGGCGGCTACGGCTTCGACAATGGCCGCGTTGGCCAGCATGCCGGTTTTCGCGGCATGCGCGCCGATGTCGCCCATGACGGCCTCGAGTTGCGCGGTGACGAAGTCGGCAGACAGTGCTTCGACGCCGATGACGCCCAGCGTGTTTTGCGCGGTGACGGCCGTGATGACGCTCGTGCCGTACACACGATGTGCGGCGAACGTCTTGAGGTCGGCCTGGATGCCGGCGCCGGCGCCCGAATCGCTCCCCGCGATCGTCAGCGCCGTACGCATGACGCTAGCGCGGGCCGATCAATCGCCAGAGTCCGGGGGTGATGCCGGCGGCGGCGGCGAGCTTGGCCAGATCAGGGAGCACAAACGGATACACACCCGACGCGAGTGCCGTTGACAGTCCAACCGCTGCACTGGCGGACGCCAGACGAGCAAAGTACGCGAGCCACAACGTCCCGGAGGCGTAGATGATCAGGAGTCCCACAAGCATGGCAGCGACCGAGGATATATAGCGGCGCGCGAAGCCGCGTTCCGCCAGTATGCCGACAAGGAACGCCGCGAACGGGTAGGCCAGCAGATAGCCGCCCGTCGGTCCCAGCAAGCGCAGAAGTCCGGGCGGCAGTGTCGCGGATGCGGCGAAGACTGGAAGGCCGGCGATGCCTGCGATCAAATAGAGAACCTGGCTGGTGAACCCAAGCCGCGATCCGAGCACGAGCCCGCCAACCAGGACCACCATCGGCTGGAACGTGAACGGGACCTGCGTGAACGGCAGCGGGAAGCTGATCTGCGCGGCTGCCGCGGTCAGCGCCGTGACGAACAGCACTGAAAGAGCGCGGACGACTGTGTCGGGCCGGTCGGTCGCGCGGGTCGCGAAGGCGTTCAGCAGAGTGGAAGACTGAGCTGCGTTCATATATGTGGGATCGGTCTGCCTGAGGCGGACACTACAGCTGTAATTGTACGCTCACCTGCCTACGACGAGCAGGTACTGAAAGGGGAGCGTCGCGCCGTCGAGCACCCGCAGGCCAGCGTCGCGAACTTCCGCTTCGACAAGCGTGCGTTCGAGACGGCGTTGCGGATCCGGGCCGGGTCCCCCTTCGCCGGGCTTGTAGTTCACGATTCCGATTCGTCCGTTCGGCTTCAGCGCGTCCGCCAGATGCCGCAGCAGACCGATGCGGCTGGCCTCGTCTTCCACTTCCTGATACACGTCGACCACCAGCACGGCATCCATCGCCCCTTTTGGCAGATTCGCATCCGTGGGTGTGCCAAGACGCGGGATCACGTTGTTGAGCCCTTCACGGCTCACCCGCCGTTTGATCGACTCCAGCATCGGCTGCTGAATGTCCTCGGCGTAGACCACGCCGTTGGGTCCGACGCGCCTGGCGAGACGTACGGTAAAAAACCCTGCACCGGCACCGATATCCGCGACGGTCGCCTTCTCGGCGATCCGTAGAGCGTCCATGATCAGATCCGGCTTCTGCCACGCCGCCCGATCCGGGCTCTCGAGCAGACCCAGATCCGTCGCGGGGAAAAGGCGTCCTTGTGTTGGCGGCTGCTGGCCCTGCGCGGGCTGCGCCGCAAGGGCGACGGCTGTTGCCACCGCGCTGGTGAGAATGACGATCGAGACCGTACGGGCGATGTTCATTGTTTCGCGGGACCAGGTAGTTGTTGAAACTACTTCTGTCCAGTCGTGCGTCAGCGAACCAACCAGAGGTACGCGCCTAATGCTGCGCAGGCGAGCCCGACGAGCCGCGCAATCCACGCGAACGGCGTTCCCGCCCAGAAGCTACCGGCCATGGCCGTAAGTGTAGCGCGCTACCTAGTCCCGTTGTTTCGAGGCGTCATTCACGATACCCGGCTGTGTCATTGCGCCCGGCGAAAGTATCTGATCAAGCTGGGCGGCATCCATCAGCCCCTGTTCCAGCACGAGGTCCCGGATGGAACGTCCTGTTTGCACGGATGCCTTGGCGATCTCGGCGGTCTTCGCATAGCCAATATACGGACTGAGCGCCGTCGCGACTGCGGTACTTCGATCGAGCAGTTCGCGGCACCGTTCCGCATCGACGGTAATACCTTCGACACACCGGGTCCGCAGGACCGCCATCGCGTTGCGCAGGATCGTCGAGGAGTGAAGCGCGTTCCACGCCATCACCGGCATCATCACGTTCAGTTCCAACTGGCCGGCTTCCGCCGCAATACAAACCGTGGTGTCGCACCCGATCACCTGATAGCAGACCTGATTGACCATTTCAGGAATCGACGGATTGACCTTGCCCGGCATGATCGACGAGCCGGGCTGCACCGCAGGGAGGCGAATCTCGGCGAGACCTGCTCGCGGTCCCGAGCTGAGTAGACGGAGATCGCTTGCGATCTTGCTGAGTTCAACGGACAGCCGCCGCATCGCCCCGGAATAGGCGAGCACGTCGCCCATGCTCTGCGTCACACGGAAGCGATCCACCGCCGGCAGGAGCGTCAGCGCGGTCAGTTTGCTCAAGTGCCCGATGGCGATGGTCGTGTAGTCATCTCCCGCGTTCAGTCCGGTGCCGACAGCCGTCGCGCCGAGATTGAGCTCCTGCAACTGGACCGACGTCCGCTCGAGATCGTTCGCCGCGCGATCGATACAGGCTGCGTATCCTCCGAACTCCTGTCCCATCGTCATCGGCACGGCGTCCTGCAGATGCGTGCGGCCGACCTTCAGGACGTCGTGGAACTCCTTCGCCTTCACCGCGAGTGCGGTTGCGAGCGCGCGTGCAGAGACGACGAGATCGCGATGGCCGAGGAGCAGCGCGAGACGCGTCGCGGTCGGGAACACGTCGTTCGTCGACTGTCCCATGTTGACGTGATCGTTCGGATGCACGAGCTGGTATTCGCCGCGCGCTCCGCCGAGCAGTTCCGCGGCCCGGTTCGCGATCACCTCGTTCGCGTTCATGTTGTGCGACGTGCCGGCACCTGCCTGATAGACGTCGACGACGAACTGATCGCGCAAACGACCGTCAAGGACCTCGTCCGCGGCCTCGGTGATTGCGTTGCCGAGGTGCGGCTGCAGGCGACCGAGCGTGACGTTGGCGAGGGCGGCGGCCTTCTTGATGAGAACTGTGGCGTCGACGAGAAGGGCGGGCGCACGGAGCCCGCTGATCGGAAAGTTCTCGAGCGCCCGCGCGGTCTGAATGCCGTAATACGCGTCCGCGGGAACCGCTCGTTCACCGAGCGGATCGCGTTCAGTGCGAGAGGTCATAACGACCAGCTCAATTATACTGAGCGGATGGCCGCAGGGTTCTTCGACAGTATGGTGTCCCTGATCGTCCGGACTTCCACCGATTTGCCGCCGGACGTCCGTGCGGCGATGGCAATGGCGCGTGCGCAGGAGCCCGCCGCTACACAGTCGAGCCAGGCGCTTGCCATCATCGCGCAGAATATCGATCTCGCAGAGAAGGACGAAGGCGCGATCTGTCAGGACACCGGCATGCCGACCTTCGAGGTGAAGGCACCCGTCGGCGCCAGCCAGCTGGTGATGAAGCAGCAGATCCGCGATGCGATCGCTGAAGCGACCCGCCGCGGCAAGCTGCGTCCGAACTCCGTGGATTCGATCACCGGCGACAACTCAGGCGATAACCTCGGGCCCGGCACTCCAGTCATTCATTTCGACCAGTGGGAGAACAACGACGAGATCGAAGTGAAGCTGATCCTGAAGGGGGGCGGCTGCGAGAACATGAACGCGCAGTACTCGCTGCCTTCGGAGGTCGCGCATCTCGGTCGCGCGGATCGCTCGCTCGAGGGCGTCCGCAAATGCATTCTGCACGCGGTGTGGAACGCGCAGGGAAAGGGATGCGCTCCTGGTGCCGTCGGCGTCGCGATCGGCGGCGATCGAACGTCCGGCTACGTTGCGGCCAAAGAGCAGCTGTTTCGGACGCTCGACGATGTGAATCCTGATTCGCGGTTGGCGGATCTGGAAGCGTCGATCATGGGCGAGGTGAACAGGCTCGGTGTCGGGACGATGGGATTTGGTGGGCGCGTCTCGCTGATCGGCTGCAAGATCACCGCGCTCAACCGTCTGCCCGCGAGCTTCTTCGTGTCCGTCGCCTACAACTGCTGGGCGTTCCGCCGGCTCGGCGTTGTTCTCGACGCGCGGACCGGCGACATCAAACGCTGGCTGTATCGCGACCCTGCTGTTCCGGCGGTTCCGATGGCCGATCAGGAAGGGTTCAGGCGAACCGGCCGCGAGGTCGTGTTGCAGACACCGCTGACCGAAGAGCAGATCCGATCACTTCGTGTCGGCGACGTCGTACTTGTCTCCGGCCGCGCCTATACCGGCCGTGACGCCGTTCACCATCATCTGATGAAGCACGAGCCGCCGGTCGATCTGCGCGGATCGGTTCTGTACCACTGTGGACCGGTCGTCGCGAAGGAAGGGATCGGCTGGAGAGTGACGGCTGCCGGCCCGACGACCAGCATTCGCGAAGAGCCGTATCAGGCCGAGGTCATCAAACGCTACGGCGTCCGCGCCGTGATCGGGAAGGGCGGGATGGGGCCGAAGACGCTGGCCGCGCTGAAGGACCACGGGGCCGTGTACTTGAACGCCATTGGCGGCGCCGCGCAGTTCTATGCGCGAACCATCACGAGCGTGGACGGCGTCTCACTTCTGGAGTTCGGCACGCCGGAAGCGATGTGGCACCTGACGCTGAAGGACTTTCCGGCGATCGTCACGATGGATGCGCACGGAGCGAGCCTGCACAAGGATGTCGAGCAGAGCTCAGCGACGGAGCTGGCGGCACTCGCGTCCCGCTGAGCGGAAAGCCCGACCGTGACTCGCCTAAACTGCTGATTGGCAAGAAATTAGCTGTAATAGAAGAAGGCAGCGCAATAAAGACACCCAACAGGGGTGTCCTACGTTGACGGTTCGCGCCGCGTATAATTTGAGTACCGGTTTAGTGGCGGAAACGGCCCAGGCCGGCCGAGGAGCAAATCAGATGATCAATGTGTCCCCAACGGCAGCGTCGAAAATCAACGATCTGCTGGTCGAGGAAGGGAAAGCGGGCAGCGGTCTGCGCGTGTTCGTGCAGGGCGGTGGCTGCTCAGGGTTTCAGTACGGCCTCATGATCGAGGAAGGCGGCGGAGATGCGGATCAGGTGTTCGAGTCGAACGGCGTCCGGCTGTTCGTGGACCCGGTGAGCATCAGCTACCTCAAGGGCGCTGAAGTCGACTTCGTCGATACGGTGACCGGCGGTGGTTTCACGATCAAGAACCCGAACGCCACATCGACCTGCGGCTGCGGATCGTCCTTCAGCGTGTAAGGAGCGCGGCCTCCCTCCGTGCCGACGGCCTTTCCCGATCTCAGCAGACTGAAGCCGGAGGGCGGCAAGCGCTCCAGCAAACGCGAGCAGATCGTGAATGTGTTTCTCCGCCAGGAGGGACACCTCAGTGCCGACGATCTGGTCGACATCATCCGTCGCGAGGATCAGCGCATCAGCCGGGCAACCGTGTATCGCACCCTCCAGTGGATGGTGGATGCCGGCATTGCGCGTAAGGTCGATTTCGGCGAAGGCCGTTTCCGCTTCGAGCATTCCTACCGGCAACCGCGTCACTTTCACCTGATCTGCAAGAACTGCCATCGCTCGTTCGAGTTTCTGAGCTCGGACATCGAATCACTCATCGAAGAAGTGTCCGGGGCGAGGGCGTTTACGCCGTCGCAGAGCGTCGTCCAGATTTACGGGACGTGCGAGGCGTGCCGCACGGGACGACCCGCGTCAGCCACCGATTCTGGACATACCGACCTGGTGTTTGCACGCGACGCCCTGCGAATCGCGATCGCCACCGAACGCAGCGGCCTGGAGTTCTACTCGCGCGCCGCGAAGATTGCCCGCGATGCGCGGGGCCGCAAGGTGTTCCACGATCTGGCGATGGAGGAGAAGGAGCACCTCGGCAAGCTGGAAGAACGCTACAACGCGCTGTTGGAGCGCGATCCGCAGCTGGAATCGCGTCCGACCTTCCTCTTTTTCAAAGGCGCCGCCAACGGTCTGTTCGCCGAGGGCGCGGAGCGACTCCTCCGTGGTGTGAACGACCAGCAGGCGCTGAAGATCGGCATCAAGTGCGAGCGCGGGTCGCACCGGTTTTTCAAGAAGTACGGCGAGCGCTTCGAGGATTCCGAAGGCAAGCAGATCTTCCTCGAGTTTGCCGACGAGGAGCGCACCCACCTCGACCTCCTGATACGCGAGTTGAACGCGCTGTCGAAGCGACAGGCACGTTCGCCGCGTCGCCGTGGTTGACCTTCACCTTCACACCACCGCGTCCGACGGACGGCTGACGCCGACCGAGTTGGTGCGTCGCGCGGCTGCCCGCGGCGTCCGCATCCTCGCAGTCACCGATCACGACACCACCGACGGCATCGAGGAGGCGACCACTGAAGCGGTTCGTCATGGTGTTGTGGTCATTCCCGGCATCGAGGTCACGTCGGTCGAGGGCGGCCGTGACGTGCACATGCTGGGCTACTTCTTCGACGCGCGTAATGAGCGCCTCGTCCGATTCCTGACGGGACAGCGGGCGACGCGAATCACACGTATCGCGGAGATGGCGAAACGCCTGGAACAGCTGGGACTTCCGGTGGACGTCCAGCCGATCCTCGAGGACGCCCGGACACATCACATGCGATCCGTCGGACGGCCCGCGCTTGCGCGGGCGATGGTTGCCGCCGGTCATGTGGCAACCACACGGGAAGCCTTCGATACGTGGCTGGGTCAGGACCGGCCCGCATTTGTCGAACGCCCCGGACCGTCGCCCGAGGAAGTGATCGGGGTGCTCCACGATGCCGGTGGAGTCGCGTCGCTTGCCCATCCGGGGCGCACGAAGATCGACGCGCGGATCGCGCCGCTGCGCGACGCCGGGCTGGACGCCATCGAGGCGTACCACTCGGATCACGATGACCGGATGGTCCAGGGCTACGTCGCTATCGCAAGACGACTCGACCTGCTCGTATCCGGCGGCTCCGACTTCCACGGCGTTCCGGAGCATGGGCTCGAGCCGGGAGCGTCAACGCTGCCGCGCGCGGAGTGGGACAAGCTGTCTGGTCATGCCGCAGGACGCACGCGGTCAACATGACCGGCGATAACCTCCTGATCGAAATCACCGGCGTGACGAAGGACTATCACGGGCTGCGCCCTCTCCGCGTCGAACACCTGCAGATTGGCGCGGGCGAGTCTGTCGCACTGCTTGGCGTTGATGCGGCGATGGCCGAAGTGCTGGTCAGCCTCATCACCGGAGCACAACTGCCTGACGAAGGCGAGGTGCGCCTGTTCGGGCGGCCGACGAAGTCGATCACCGGTGTGGACGAGTGGGTGAAAGAGCTGGATCGTTTCGGACTGATCAGCGCGCGTGCTGTGCTGGTCGATCAGTTCACCACCGAGCAGAACCTGGCGTTGCCCTTGTCGCTCGAGATCGAGCCGCTCCCCCCCGACATTCGAGCTCAGGTCGGCCAACTGGCGTCCGAGGTCGGCTTGACCAACGAAGAGCTGGGCGCAATAACGGCGGTGCTGTCGCCAGGGGCGCAGCTCCGGCTGAGAGTCGGGCGCGCGTTGGCGTTGCGACCGGAAGTTCTCATCGCTGAGCATCCGAACGCGTTGTTGCCGGGAAACGAATCGCTGAGGTTCGCGGCGGACTTCGCGCGGATCGCCGCTGGCCGGGCAATCGCCGCGCTTGTGATGACGGCGGATCCCGCGTTTGCCGCAGTGATCGCGAAGCGCGTCCTCGAGTTTCAGCCTGCGACGGGCAGACTCGTCGAAAAGCAGTCGGGCTGGCGTCGCTGGTTTTCCTGACGGAACAAAACTTGATTCCGAGCCATATCGGGTTGCGCTGTTCGGTTGGGATGGACGATCCACTCAACTCGAGCGACTCGACGGAGGTTCTGCAAGTGGCCAACGGAACAATCAAACGACTGGTGCGCGATCGTGGTTTTGGCTTCATCCGGGATGAGGGCGGGCAGGAATGGTTCTTCCACCGCAGTTCGGTTGAAGCTGGAGAGTTTGATGCGCTGAACGAGGGGCAACGCGTCAGCTTCGACGAGGAACCGTCGCAGAAGGGTCCCCGGGCAGGTAATATCCGCGCGGAGTCCTGACGGCGGAAAACGTCCCGGCCCCAATCCGGCAAAACGGCTTAACGCCGTTTCACAGATGTGTTGGGGCCGGGAGCACGAGCGAATCTTATCCTTCGATCAGGCGGATGTCGCCGGCGCGAGGCCCTTTCGCCGAATCCTCAGGCTGAAATTCCACACGCTGGCCCTCTCGGAGCAGCTCGAACACAGCGCCGCGAACAGCACTGCGATGAAAGAAGTGCTCGGTTCCGCCCTCATCGCGGATGAACCCGAATCCCTTGTCTATGAGGAGGCGTGCGATAGTCCCGGTGGGCATAACCTCGGTCCTCCGATGCGCGTCGATCGTTGAATTTCGACTCGTCTTTCGGCCCTCACGCGGAGCGGCCGATCCCGAATCAGGAAGGACGTACGCGGGCGGGCCGAAAAGCTGGGCCAGTGTAGGGAGTACGTGGGGCGAAGTCAAGCGTGCCCGAAGTCCTTATCGTGCCGTTACTTGACGTACGATGCCGCATGCCGCCAGGCGTGATTCTCGCCGCGGGAGACTCCACACGGATGGGTTCCCCCAAGGCGCTCCTGCTGACGCCGGAGGGCAGAACGTTCGTCGCAGCGATCGCGCAAACGTTTGCCGACGCCGGAATCGACGACGTCGTCGTCGTCACCGGACGCGATCACGATCGAATCACCGAAGCGCTCTCAGAAGCGTCGCTTACGACGCGACCGCGGATCGTTCGCAATCCGAATCCCGCGCAGGGCCAGCTCTCATCGCTGCTGAGGGCGATGGACGTTGTGGTCGTGCCCGGCACCGAGGCCATCGTCGTCACCCTGGTCGATGTGCCGATGCTCAAGGCCGAGACCGTCCGGCTCGTGGTGGCCGAATGGAAGCGAACCCGCGCCGCGATCGTTCGCCCGGCGATTGGTGATCGGCATGGACATCCGGTGATCTTCGATCGCGGACTCTTCGACGAGTTGCGAGCGGCGCCCGCAGACGTAGGGGCCAAGTGGGTTGTCCGCACACACGCCCGCGAAGTCGTCAACGTTCCGGTCGATGACCAGGGATGTCTCGTGGACGTTGACACTCCTGCGGACTACAAGGCGCTCGGTCGCTGAATAGCTGAGTCGGTCGTCGCCCTGCGATTCACGGCACTTACACTCCTGTCGTCATCCGCGACATCTACCGATATCCCAAGGCAGAGACGGGCGTGCCGCACATCTTTCGAGCCACTTCCGACACCTTCGCGGGAGACCACGGCGATAGCGACGTCGTAGCCAACCTCCGCACGGAGCGCAGGGCGCACGACGCGGCGCGCGGCCATGCCGTTGTCGCCACACTCGGCCAGCGCGCCCTGGCCGGCATGGACTGCTCGCAACTCCTCGAGCAAACCGTCAGCCTCGTTGCCGAGACGATGAAAGTAGAGTCGGCCCTCGTCAGCGAGGTCGCCGAGGACGGACGCCTGATCGTGCGAGCCGGTCACGGACTGATCGCCGCGATCCCTGGTCAGAGCAGTCTCGCCGCCGACAGAAACCGATTCCCCGCATCAGCACTCGAGAGTGAAACCCCTGTGGTGGATGGTGGCCTCGCGGGGCAGGTTCCGCTGAAGGCAACCTTGTCTGCGGCGGCGGACCTGCCGCTTCTAGAACGCCTCGTCAGCACCGTTGCCATGCGGATTCCCGGTCGCTCGCGTCCGTTCGGGTTGCTGATCGTCGGCGCACGTCACGACCGATCCTTCTCTCGCGATGATCTCTTCTTCATCCATGCAGTTGCGAACGTGCTTGGAGCGGCGTTCCAGCGCGCAGACATGGATCGCGTCGAAGAGCAGCATCGGGACCTCGAACGGAAGATGCTGCACGTGCAGAAGCTCGAGAGCCTTGGCGTGCTCGCGGGCGGCATCGCCCACGACTTCAATAACCTGCTGGTCAGCGTGCTTGGCAACGCCGGTCTGGCACTGGCTGAACTCGACCCAAGGTCCCCGATTCGCGCCCGCCTTACCGACATCGAACTCGCCGCGGAGCGCGCGGCGGAACTGACGCGGCAGATGCTCGCGTATGCGGGGCGAGGTCGTTTCGTCGTGCAGAACGTGAGTCTCTCGGACCTGGTCGTCGAGCTGGTGACGCTGCTTCGCACCGTCGTTCCGCGCACGGCCGACATCGATGTGCGGCTGACGGACAACCTGCCCGAGGTTGAAGCGGACGCCACGCAGTTGCGTCAGGTCCTGATGAACCTTGTGACCAACGCCGCGGATGCGATCGGCGCCGCGCCCGGACGGATTGAAATCACTACCGGCCGCATGGTCGCCACACGGGAATACCTCGCGTACAGCTGCATGGGTCAGGACCCCACGCCTGGCGAATACGTCTTTGCCGAGATCGCCGACACGGGCTGCGGTATGGACGAAAAGACGCTGGCCCGCATCTTCGACCCGTTCTTTACGACCAAGGCCACCGGACGCGGACTCGGACTCGCCTCGGTGCTCGGGATCGTCCGCAGTCATCGAGGTGCGATCGCCGTGGAGTCCACGCCTGGCGTCGGCTCGCGCCTCCGCCTTCTGCTTCCTCCCGTTGTCACCGGTTCTGCCAACCGTCAGGCCGCCGGTTCGCTGCAAAAGGCTCAGGCGTCGATTGGCACGGTCCTCGTGGTGGACGACGACGACGGCGTGCGGACGGTGGCGACGCTGTCACTCGAACGAGCCGGATTCAGGGTCATTTCCGTACGCGATGGCGAGGAGTGCATGGCGATGGTGCGCAAGAGCGGGCCGGAATTCGACGCGGTTCTCCTCGACATGACGATGCCGAAGCTGAGTGGCGCGCAGACGTGTCGTCTCATCGCCCAGATGCGGCCTGAGCTGCCAATCGTCCTGACCAGCGGGTACACGGAGCCAGATACGGAAGGCCGATTCGACATGCGAGACGTTGCAGGCTTCCTGCAGAAACCGTTTACGCCCGCGAACCTGGTCCGGATGGTTCAGGACGCGGTACGTCGGCGCCCACAGGAGCGACGGTGATGGCAGAAGTGACGCCGACGAAGACGCTGCGCGACGCAGCGCACGAGCTGAATAACCTGTGCTCGACGATTCTTGGATTCGCGACGCTGGCCGAGGAAACGGATCCTCAGGATGTGGCGACGACTACGGCCTATCTCACGGAAATCAAGCTGGCGACGGAAGGCGTGGCGACGATCGCCAGGCAGTTGCATGACTTGTCGGAGGCGCCGGAGAAGTAGGTCACGGCTGGCCGCCAAGAACCAGATGAAGCTGGATCCGGTTGGCGAGCTGGGTGTCGCGTAGCTTGATGATCTCGGCGCGCGTTGCGAGTTCATCGGTCTGAAGCTGGAGAACCGGCAGCAAAGACTGGGCGCCCGCGCGATATTTGAGGGTCGCGATCCGCACGGTCTCGCTGCGGTTCGCGAGTGCCTGGTTCTGATACTGAAGACGCTCACCGAGCAGCTCCTCGTTCGTGAGCGCAACTTCCACTTCCCGAAAGGCCTTCAGGGCCACGCCGCCGTAGTTG
The DNA here is from genome assembly GCA_035647075.1 of Vicinamibacterales bacterium. Classification (GTDB taxonomy): domain Bacteria; phylum Acidobacteriota; class Vicinamibacteria; order Vicinamibacterales; family UBA2999; genus Gp6-AA40. Next base: position 11,586 of record DASROF010000039.1, read on the forward strand.
GCGACCATCCGCTCCTGCTGCGCGGTGGCAATCCTGATCTTCGTTCGCAGGGCACCGCCCTCGAACACTGGCTGAAAAAGTCGCAATCCGAGGCCGATCAGATTCGGGTTGAGGTGCAGCAGATCGAGCAACCTGTCGTTGAGCCGCCCTCCCTCGACCGTGAGCGTCAGATCTGGCAGGAGCGCGAGGCGGGAGGCTTCGAGCGCGCGGAAGCTCGCCAGTACCTGCTGTTCGGCCGCAAGAAGGTCCGGCCGGCGTTCAAGCAGTGAGGCTGGTAGACCCGCGCGGATCGGAGGGGGCAGAGAGGCATAGGACGGAGTCACGTCCAGATCCGCCGCCGGAAACCGACCCACCAGCACTTCGAGGTTACGTGTCGCTTCGCTATAGGAACCCTGCGCTCGCCGGAGCTCACTCTGCGCTTCGTTGACGTGGGCGCTGGCCTCAGCCACGTCGAGGGCGGATACACGGCCCGCGTCGTATTTGGCTTTCGCCAACTTCAACAGTCGCGTGTACACCTCGACGCTCTGTTCCGCGAGCGTGACAAGCTGTCGCGTCCCGCTGGCGAGGTACCAGTTCTGACCGGTCCTCGCCGCGAGCGACTGCCGGGCAAACGCGTAGTCGAGCGCGGTCGCCTGGTACGAGGCCACCGCGGCGGCCCGCGTCGCCCGCAGCTTGCCCCAGAGATCCATTTCCCAGGCGACCAACCCGTAGATCTCGCTGCTCTTGAACGTCTCATCTCCGAAGTCGCGTGTGACCTCACCGCCGGCGTCAACGCCGATGCGAGGCTTGAGCTGCGCGCCGACGAGGATTGCGGCCTGCCGAGCCATCTCGACCTGCGCTGCGGCCTGCCTCAGGTCCGGGTTGTTCGCGATCGCCTCCGCGACCACTTTTTCGAGGCCGGGATCATTGAACGACGTGACCCAGTCGTTGGTGACCTGGGCGTCGGGTGAGGAACCCGGGGCCCACCGCGACGGAATACGCGCATCCGGGGGGAGCGCCTTGATCTCCGTTTCCGCGCGCGTCGGCGGTGTTGAGAGCGCGCAGGACACCGCTGCGGCCGCAACAGAGAGCAGCAGCAGGTTGACAACGATCCGACACACCGCGGTGATGGCTCGTGGTGTCTGTCGACAGGCCTGCATGATCACAACGAGAGCGGATACAGAAAGTTCAGCCACGAATACGTGCGAATGACGATTCGGCGCAGCGCAGCCCATGCGCCACCGGTGGTGTAGATAGCCGCGGCCCCTTGCGCGCCGATTGGAAAACGCGGCGGTTGCGAATGGTCCAGCAGAATGCGGACAGCGAATCGTCCCTGTGGCAGGACAGGTGGCGGGTTGAAGGAGGGTACGTCGCCGCTCGGCAGGAACTGCCCTTCGCCGCTGGCCCACCAGATGCGGTCGACAGTGCCCGTGAAAATCTGGCCCGGATACAGATCGAGCGCGACTTCCACAGGGAGACCCTGTTTCACGTACTTGAGATGTTCCTGGTAGTACGTGCCGAGCACATATCGATCGGAATCGACGATGAGCGCAGCGATGGCACCGAATCTGACGGTGCCCGCGACCATTCCGGGACGAACCTGCAGGTTGGTGATGAATCCGTCCTCGGGTGCCGTCAACGTGGTGTTATCGAGGTAGTAACGCGCCTGCGCGAGTGCGGCCTCGATCTGAGCGACCTTCGTGTTGACGCCGTTGATCTGGGAGTTGGACGCGAGGCGCGTTCGTTCGACGTTGTCCTCGGCCTCTTTCACGGCGGCGTTCGCCGCCGCGATGTCGGCGTCCCACTTCTTGAGTTGGAGGCGCGCCTTCTCGATCTCAATCCCGGCCTCGGCGACGGCCGCCTCCTGGCCCCGGAGGTCGTACTCCCACCGCTGAAACGTTTCGACGGCCTCGGCGTCTTCCTGCTTCAGCTTGCCAGAGCGCTCGTACTGAACGAGGGCGAAATCGCGGACGCTCGTCGCCCGGACGAGCGTTTGCCGGGCGGCATCGAGGTTCGCCGCAAGAATCGCCTTCTGCGTCTCGGCGGCGTCGCGCGCGGCGATGGCCTTTGCCATCACGGCACGGGCGGTCTCGACATCATTGTTCAGAATCAGCGCATCCTGCCTGGCCGCTGCCAGGGCAGCCTCCTCTTCGTCGACTCTGTGCTCGTAAGGCCGCCGGTCGAACTGGAACAGAGGTTGACCTTTCTTGACCGGGACGTTGGAATCGACCATCACGGCGGTCACGAGCGTTGGCTCAGGGAGCCTCGGGACGAGTTGGATCGTGGGCTGGACGACCGTGGCGTCGGTCGTGTACGGCGTCATGAAATGCAGGCCGATGACGAAGACCAGCAGCACGTGGGCGAACATCACGGACGAGACGACCGCCCACGTGATGCTGAACGTGATGAGCTTCAGCTTGAAGAAGACCAGCCAGAACACGAGGGCATAGAGAACGGTGATGACGAGCGCGAGGACCACGGCGGCTTACCTCTTGGCACCACTCTCGGTTTTGGTGTCAGCGCTCTTGTCGCCAGGGGGCGCCGGCGGCCCTGCACCGCGCGATGCGGCGATGGACCTGATGGCCTCCTGTTCCTCCTGCGGGAAGCGTCGAATATCGATCACCGTGGTTGGCTTGAAGGCCCAGATGAACGCCTGGATCCACGGCACGACCGCCAGTCCACCGGCCCAGCCCATGACGTTCACCGCGTCGGCGTCGGGATGATTCCGCGAACGGGCGATCCTGCCGGGCAGGCCGAGCAGCAGCACGGCGGCCGTCAGCGCCGCCGCGCCCAGGAGCATCAGCACCGCAAACGTCACGTAGTCCCAGAAACCGAGGGGAAACCCCAGCATGATCTAGGCAGCACTCTTCTTCTGCGCCCTGGGTTCCGCCGACGCCAGCATCAACGGCGCGTAGTGCTGAGTCATGATGGGTCCGATGGTTGCGGTGACCACGATCAGTACGAACACCACGTTGAGAACGTTCTGGTCGATGAGCCGTTCACCGGCCGAGTTGAGCGTATCGAACCCCACAAGCGTCGCCGCCAGCGTTGCCGCCAGCTGAGGGAGGGTCAGCGACCACACCGTCAGCATTGCGGCCCTGGTGTAGTTGAACGCCCGCGCGGCGATGGCTGCGGCCACCCCTTTTCCGATGATGAGCGCTCCGACCACGGCCGCCGCCAGGGCGAAGTGATCGACGATGCTCTGCGCGAATGCGACCGGATCGATCACAAAGCCGGTGACGACGAGAAAGGCCGGAATGAAGAGGGAATTGCCGATGAACTCCAGCTTCTCCTTCGCGGGTTTGTTCTGAACGGCGCTGTTGACCGCTAGACCCGCAAGGAACGCACCGACGATGCCGGGGAGCTGCACGACGCGGGTCAGGGCAACGGCAGCCGCCATGATCCCGAGCATCAGAACGAAGTACGCCTGCTCATCGTCCTCGGCCTTCTTCAGGAGATAACTCCCCACGCGGCCCACGCCCAGCAGCAGCACTGGGATGAACACGACGACCTCGACGAGCTGCCACGCGAGACCGGACACCGAAAAGCCTCGCTCGAAGGTTGAGACGCACATCGCGAACACGACCAGCGACAGCGTGTCCGACATCACGGTCGCCCCCACGGTGACGATGTAGGGCTCGAGTCGATTCGCGCCGAGCTTCATCATGATCGGCATTCCCAGCAGGGTGTGCGACGCGAGCAGCGAGCCCAACACGACCGCCGTCACCATGGGATAACCGAACAACAGGCCGACCGCGGAGCCGAGCACCAATGGGAGGCTGGTCGTAATGACGCCGAACGTGACCGCCTTGCGCTGCACCCGCCGAAAGAGGGCAAGGTCGACTTCGAGACCCGCGAAAAACATCAGCAGCAGCTTGCCAAGGTCCGCAAAGAAGTCGGCGACGGGTCTCTGCGTACCGAAGACGCCGAGCACGTGCGGACCGATGACGACGCCGCTCAACAGCAGGCCGACTACCGCCGGGAGCCGCAGCCGGCGGGACAGCGCGGGAACGCCGAAGAGGATGGCCATTCCCAGCGCGAACTTCGCGAGCGCTGGCATCGCCAGCGCATGGGAGCGCGCGAATTCGAAGGCGTGTGACATGTTGGCGGTGGTGATGGCGATGGTGATTGAACGCGAAGAGGCCGTTGAGCATTCGGCATGCCACCGTGCCGCCGACGACGAAGGTTCGATTCCCGCCGCGTCGCGGGAAGTTTCGCGCGAACGTTCCGCGCCATCACCGTACTCGGTGAGACGCCTTACGGCTGACTGTGACGCTCAGCCCTGCGACGCAGAAGGTGTGATGGACGGAGGAGTGATGGTGGACCAGACCGGGATCGAACCGGTGACCTCATGAATGCCATTCATGCGCGCTCCCAACTGCGCTACTGGCCCACATGTTTGGGAAGACCCGAACACTCAATGGTAGCCCACGGCCAGATGAGCCGCAACCGCGTCAGTACTGACCGGGGCTGTCACCAGTGGGTGTTACGTTAGATTTTGGCGGGCTCTTCGGCCGGCTGCTCACGGCGGCTGCCATGCGCCAGCATCAGCCACTTCGTCAGGTGCCGCGCCGCTTCGTCTGGCGTCGATCCGTAGAACGGCATCATCGCCGTTGGAAGACCCGGCGTGCGACAAAGTTGCGCGCGCCATCGGTTGCTGACGGGCATGACCTCGATGTGGTACGCACGCCCGCCAATGGTTTCGTCGAAGCGATGGACTGTCACGTGTGTCTGGTGTCTCGGGAAGTGAAGCGATGGCAATTCTACGCACTCACGTTTCGCGATCAAGCGAAGCGAGTCGCGAAGCCCGCTCAACATATGGTCATCGGCACGGTTTCCCGAGGATCTTCTGAAAAGATTTTTTTTCATGTCAGGTTCTCAACAGGATTTGCACTATCTGTCCACAGCTTTTCCACAACATCAGTCCCGGTGGCCGGCGCAGCACAGGTAAAATGTTGCATCGCCTGAACATGCTGTTCTCCACCAGACGCGCCATCCTGCTGATGGTGTGCGTCCTGGCCGCAAGCCAGGCGTATGCCGCGGACGAGGCGATGCTGTTCCGCATTTTTCTGACGGACGGCAGCTCGCTCGTGACGTACGGCGAGTACGCGCGGACCTCGGATCAGGTCGTGCTCTCGCTGCCGATCGGCGGAACGCCCCAGGCTCCCCGACTACACGCAGTTACTCTGGCCGCGTCGAAGGTCGACTGGGAAAAGACGGAACGGTTTGCCGCGTCGGCGCGATATCAACGCTACGTCGCGACCAGGGCCGAAGCGGACTATCAGCAAGTCACTGAAGAAGTCGCAACTGTTCTCAGTAACATCGCTCAGTCGACCGACCGTGCCAGCGCGCTGGCGGCGGCGGACCGGGCGCGTCGCACGCTCGCGGAATGGCCCCGTATGCACTATGGCTACCGTCAGCAGGACATCCAGGAGATTGTGCGACTCCTCGATTCAGCGATCGCCCGGCTGCAGGGTGGTCCACCCCCGACGCCATTTCAGATAGCGCTGGTCAATGCGCCGGAGATGACGCTCGAGCCCGTTGCCGCGATGCCGAGTCCTCGCGAGCAACTCGACCAGTTGCTTCGCCTTGCGCGGATCACGAAGGACGTCAGCGAGCGCTTTACTCTGCTCCAGTCGGCGCTGACACTGATCGCCGCTCCCGGCGTGACGGGCTCCGACGCCAGCAAGATGCGGCGGCTTATCGAGGACCAGCTCGATCAGGAGATTGCTGTCAATCAGCGCTATGGTCGCGTGACCAAAGAGCTTCTCGCCAAGGCCACAAAGGCGGCAGGGGACGCCGAGATACGAGACGTCGAGCACGTATTGGATCGCATTCCGAAGGAAGACGCCAAGCTCGGGCACCAACGTCCGGAGATCGTGCAGGCGTTGACGGCTTCAGTACAGCTCCAGCTGGCTAACGCCCGCCGTCTCCGTCTGTTGCGCGATCAGTGGAAGAGCCGGCAAGCGATGTTCCGCGAATACCAGCGCTCGGTCGGCATGGAGCTGGTGCAACTGGTCAAGGCGAGGTCCTCCCTGGAGTCGATCAAGAGACTGGAGGGTCCAGATCTCGATCGGCTGGACACCCTGAACCGGGTCCTTCGCGGCGGTGCCGTCCGGCTCGATCGCCTGCTCGTTCCGGAGTATCTGCGCGACACGCATGAGATGGTGATTGGCGCATGGCGTTTTGCGGAGAACGCCGCGGCCGCCAGGCTGAGTGCGGTGACTTCCGGTGACATTTCGAAGGCGTGGGAAGCGTCGTCAGCCGCCGCGGGCGCGTTGATGATGCTCTCGCGCGCGCAGAAGGAAATGCGCACTCTTATCGAGCCACCGAAGCTGCAGTGATTACTCCACGCGCGACACGCCTGGTGCGCGTTGGAAGCCCCCAGGCGTTTCGCGAGGCGACGATCTCGCTGGCGACCCAGGGATCCCCGCTCGATGCCCGCGCCCGCCTGGTGATTGTTCCGACCTACGCCGCGGCGGAACAGCTCGTTCGTGGCATGGAGAGCGCTCGCTCCGCCGTCATCCTTCCTGATTTCGCCACAGCCTCCGACCTGGTCCGCCGTTTTACCGACCGGTTGCCGGAGCCACCGCGAGAACTGTCCGCCGAAGAACGCGAAGTGCTCCTTGGCGTTGCCTGCCGGGCGGTCACAACCGGTGGCATCGATGCACCATTTAGAGTCCGTCCGGGACTTGTTGCCGAGATGGTGAGGTTCTACGACGAGCTGCGCCGCAATCAGAAGGACATCGACTCGTTCGAGCGGCTGGCGCTTGGCATGCTCGAGCCCGGTGCTGCGGACGATCGCGGTGCCCGCCAACTCGTTGACCAGACGCGGTTCCTCGCAGCGGTCTTCCGTGACTTCGAGCGGCGATGCGCCGAGCACGGCACCGATGAACACGGGCTGCGGCGGCTCATCCTCTCCGAACCCGCACCGCGCGGCTATCGCCACGTCGTCGTCACCGTGCCGGATCATTCGGTCGCCAGATACGGGCTCGCGTCCGTTGACTGGGATCTGCTGGCGCGCGCCCCGGAAATCACCGAGCTCGATGTCGTCGTTACGGATCGAGTGCTCGCCGGCGCGCTGCATGAGCGGCTGCACAACATCCTTCCGGATATCGAAGAAGTCCGGTTCGAGCCTCTCGAGCCGCCACACGAACCGATCGTTGCGGTTCCGGATGACGACGGATGCGTGTACGTGGCGCGCGACCGCGAGGAAGAAGTCGCCGGCTTTGCCCGGCGTGTGAAGGCGGCCGTTCGCGAAGGTCGTCTGACGTCGCTCGACCGCGCTGCGCTCGTGGTGCATCAGCCACTCCCGTACGTGTATCTGGCGCGCGCCGTCCTGGAGTCTGCTGGCCTGCCGTGCCAGTTGTTCGATGCGCTTCCGCTCGCCGCGGAGCCGTACTCGGCTGCGGTCGATCTGGTGTTGTCGTTCGTCAGTTCCGGGTTCGCCCGGGTTCCCGGCATTCAGCTTCTGCGTTCGCCCCACTTTCGCCTTGATCAGGACGATTCGCGGGCGTCGAGCGTCGATATCACTGTGCTGGATCGTGCGCTGGCCGAAAGCGGGTACGGAGGCGACGTTGACGCACTTGATCGTCTTCTCGATGCGTGGGTGTCCGGATCCTCCTCACGCTCGCGGGCGGTCAAGGCGGGTCAATTGTTTCGACGAATTGCACACGATCTCGAGCCGTTGCGATCCGCCGCTGTTGTGTCGGACCACCTGGCGGTGCTCGAGGCATTCCTGACGCGATACGAGACGATTCCAGACGTCGAGGATCCGCGTCGCGCGAGACACCTTCGTGCACGGGGCGCCGTGCTCGCGACCATCGCCTCGCTGCGCGATGCCCACGGGCGATTCGACGAGTCGTCTGTCGATTTCGATACCGTCGCCGCATTGCTGCGACGATGGATTGAAGGGCAGACGTTCGCACCAAGGACCGGCGACTCAGGCGTGCACATTCTCGACTCTGCGAGCGCGCCTTTCGGCGACTTCGAGTTTCTGCATTGTGCCGGCCTGGTCGACGGCGAATGGCCCGAGCGGCCGCGCCGGAACATCTTCTATTCGACGTCGATCCTGCGGGAGCTTGGCTGGCCTGCCGAACGGGGTCGTGCCGACGGCGTTCGCGCGGCCTTTGGCGACCTGTTGGGTTCTCCGACTCGCGAAGTCGCCGTCTCTGCGTTCCTGCTCGAGCACGATGCGGTCGTCAGCCTGTCGTCGCTCGTCGATGAAATCGAACAGCGATCCCACAAACAGGCGCAGCCTGCTTCCTCTGTTCTCGTGTTCGACCACGAAGCGCTGATGACCGGGACATTGACGCCGTCGCTTGATGACGGTGCGCGCGAATGGGCGACTCTCAGAATGCAGGAGGCTGGTCGTGATGATCCGAAGTTCCATGGCGCGACGGATCCTCATCACGCCGATGGCTATTCGCTCAGTGCGCTCGAGCGCTATCAGGATTGTCCGTTCAAGTTCTTCGCATCGGATGTGCTGCGACTCGACGAGCCGCCGGAGGACGGCGCGGTGCTGTCGCCGCGCGCGCGTGGGCGCTTCGTCCATGACCTCCTGCAGCGGTTCTTTGCTGCCTGGGATGCCCGGGGCGAGGGCGGGATCACCACGATGCGGCTCGACACGGCCCGAGCGGTCTTTTCCGAAGTGGCCGAGCCGTTGCTCGCGACACTGCCGGAAAGCGACGCCGCACTCGAGCGTGCGCGGCTGTTCGGGTCTGCTCTGTCGGTGGGAATCGTCGACACCATCCTGTCGATGGAAGCTGCGAGGCCTGGCATCGTTCGCGAACGCTGGCTCGAATATCGCCTCGACGGCAAGTTTTCGCTCGGCGGCGACGGCTCGAGACAGGTACCGTTGCGCGGCGTCGCCGACCGCATCGACCTGCTGGACGGCAACCGGCTGCGCGTTGTCGATTACAAGACCGGCTCGGCGCCCGAACGGACACGCGCGCTGCAGGTCCCCATCTACGCGCTGTGCGCGCAGGAGCGGTTGGCTGAGCGCGACGCAGGCGCGTGGTCCGTCGATGAAGCGCTGTACGTATCGTTCGCCGGTAAGAAGGCCGTTGTCGGAGTGGCCGACGCACGCGATCAGAAGCTGCTCGTCGCCGCGCGTGACCGGGTGTTCGGACTGATCGATCAGATCAACGCCGGAACGTTCCCGCCCCGGCCACACGACCCGATCATGTGCGGCTACTGCGCGTACTCGTCCGTCTGCCGGAAAGACTATGTCGAATAGCTTTCGACTCCCGTTCGAGGAGCCATCTCTCCAGGAGCGAATCGACGAACGCGATCGTGCAGGACGCGAACGTGCGGTCGATCCCAGATTCAATGTTGCGCTCGAGGCGTCCGCCGGAACAGGAAAGACGCGTGTTCTCGTGGATCGCTACGTCAATCTGCTTCGCGCCGGCGTCGATCCCGGCAACATTCTGGCGATCACCTTCACCCGCAAGGCGGCGGCCGAGATGCGTGAGCGCATTCTTGTGACGCTGCGCACGGCGGCCGAGCGCGGCGAGATTCCGGCTGTCCGATGGCGCGAACTGCGCGACCGGACGGCCGACATCAACATCAGCACCATCGATGCGTTCTGTCTCTCGCTGCTTCGCGAGTTTCCGCTCGAGGCCGATCTCGATCCCGGATTCTCGATGGCTGACGAGGTGGAGGTGCCGCGACTCGTCGAAGAGTCACTCGATCGTTCCCTGAGGATCTGTCGCGCCCTCGCACGCGAGGATGACGCCGTGGCGCTGGTGTTTGCCCAGTTGAGCGAACGCCGGGCGCGAAGAGGACTTGCGGCCTTGCTGCAGCGGCGCATCGTCGCTCCCGCGGTATTGGACCGGTTTCTCGCGCGGGGCAGGAAGGATCTCACCGTCGCGTCCGCCGCTGCCCATGGTGCCGCCGCGCTGACGACGGTTCTGCGCCGCATGTCGGGCGGTCTCGATCGTTTTCTCGAGACGGGTCCACCGGAGCCCGCGTTTCTGTGGCTTGCCCGGCAGTTGCAGGCGCTCGACCGTCAGGTTGAAGGCGGCGTTCCGCTCGACCCGGCCGCAGTACATGCCGCGTTCGCCGCCGCGCGCGAGTATTTTCTGACCCAGGAGGGCAAGCCTCGCGTTCGACTCACCGTAGCCAGCGCGCGATTCGCTTCAGACGCCACGTGGCGGTCGCACCGCGATCTGGTGGTGGGGAACGCGAGCGAGGTGCTGCGCGCATGGCAGGGGTATCGACGCGAGTTGAACGTCCTCGTATCACGCGGTGTGCGTCGGATGTTTGCGATCGCCGAGAAAGAGTATCGGCGCACGCTGGATGCGCATGCGGTTGTCGATTTTCACGATGTCCTGCTCAAGGCGCTGCAGCTGCTCCGCCAAATGGAGGAATTCGCGCAGAGCCGGTATCGCCTCGAGTCGCGCTACCACCATGTGCTCGTGGACGAGTTTCAGGACACGAGCCGGGCGCAGTGGGAGCTGGTTGAGCTGCTCATCGCGTCGTGGGGTGAAGGAGCCGGGTTAGCGCACAGCGGTCCGCTGCAGCCGTCCGTCTTCATCGTTGGCGACCGAAAGCAATCCATCTACGGGTTTCGCGACGCCGACGTCTCCGTCCTGCGGGAGGCCAGCGGTCATCTCGAACGGCTGCGACCGGACGGCGACGTCCACCGCTCGATCTCGAGAAGCTTCCGATCGGTCCCGGCGCTGCTGTCGTTCGCGAACGACGTGTGTCAGACGCTGGATTCAGGCCTGCCCAGACCCGACGCCTTCCGCTACGACGAAACCGATCGCTTCCCGATCGATGAGGGCGTTCGGGCTGATCAGACTCTGGGGCTCGTGCCTGGTGACACACCTGAGGCCTGCGCCGAGCTGGTGGCGGACGAAATCGCGCGGCTCGTGAAGGAGGGAACCCCGGTACGGGACCGCGACACCGGCATCCGGCGACCGATTCGTCCCGGCGACGTCGCGATCCTCTTTCGCACCCGCGAGAGCCATCGCGAATTCGAGCAGGCGCTCGAGCGGCGCGGCGTTGCCTCGTACGTCTATAAGGGGCTCGGGTTTTTCGATTCGGATGAAGTCAAGGACGTGCTGGCGCTGCTGCGGTATCTCGCCGATCCGACGTCCGATCTCAGGGCGGCTGCGGTAATGCGTTCCGGCTTTGGGCGGGTCTCGGACGAAGCGCTGCGGCGGCTCGCGCCCGGAATTGCCATGCGCTTGCGCCGACCTGAACCACCGGCGGTCGACTTGCACGACGACGATCGGGCGGCTCTGGACGTCGCCCGCCGAAGCCTGCACCGATGGTGCGGCCTCGTCGATCGCCTTCCGCCCGCCGAACTGCTGGACCTGATTCTCGAAGAGTCGGCCTACGCCATCGAATTGCGTGGCGCCCGGATGGCCTACGCCCGCGAGAACCTCAAGAAGATGCGCGCCATCATCCGGCGTATCCAGAATCGCGGATACGCGACGATGGCGCGAATTGCCGATCACCTCGACAGGCTGGCGGTCGGGGACGAGCCCAACGCGGTCATCGACGCGTTCGATGCCGTCAACCTGATGACGATTCATGCGGCCAAGGGGCTCGAGTTCCCGGCGGTGTTCCTCGTGAACGCGGCTCGCGGAACTGGCAATCGTCGCGACACCATTCGCATCGCCGGTGGGCGCGACGACGATGACATCTCGGTTGCGGTCGGCGACTATCGGTCCGAGGCTGACGAAGATGCTGCCGCGCGCGAACGGGAGGAAACCAAGCGCCTTTTCTACGTGGCGCTCACCCGCGCGCGCGATCGGCTGTATCTGAGCACCGCCCTGAAGGAAGGTCGCGTTCAGCCGGGGCGTGGCAGCCTTGCCGAAGTCTGGCCCGCATCGCTCCTGGACGCGTTCGTCGCTGCTTATACCGGCTCCGGACAGGTCGAATGGATCGGCACGGCCGGCGCGGTTCACACGTTTCACGTCGTTTCGGGGTTCGAGACGCCGCCACTCGAGGGAGGCCGACCTGAAGATCGGCCTCAACCGACCGACGTCGCAACGGACTTCGATCGCATCGTTGACACGTGTCCCGTCCGGCGAAGTGTCGCGACCGTTGTCGCGGCGTCGGCGTCAGGGGTTGTTCCCGATGGCACTGGCGCGGCGTCTGACCTGCTCCTCGGTTTGCTCGTTCATCGGTTGCTGCAGCGGTTCGGGATGACGGTGGTGGTCGAGGACGGCCTGCTGATATCGACGGTGGAAGCGATGCTTCGCCGGGAGCGACATGTCGATGCTGCGGTCGGGCAGACGTTGCTGCGCGACATCATCGCGCGCTTTCACGCGCTGCGAGCGCAGGCGGCGCTGCGTGAGCAGTACGAAACCGGTGAGGTGTTTCACGAAGTGCCGTTCACGTTTTCAACGGACGGGCAGATCGTGCGCGGTGCGATCGACTGCGTGATCCGTCAGCGAGACGGCTCCGTACGCATTCTGGAATTCAAGACCGGGCGTCGCCGCGACGAGCACGGCGCACAGGCAGAGCTCTATCGCCGCGCGGCGGCCGCCGTCTTCCCCGACGAGCCCGTTGTCGTCGAAGTTGTGTACGCGCTGGATCCCACCGTACGTTGATCGTCGTCAGAGGTGTCACAAAAACTTCTCGCGTTGAGATCAGGAAAAGATCACAATACCCGCGTCGTTTAGCCTAGGCTGGAACCAGACGGAGATTTCCGAAGTCTAAAAGAGATACATGAACATTTCATCCACGCCCGCTCGCGACCGCGCTGCAGCTATGACGTTGCTCGCCCTGGAAACGATGCCGTGCGGCTGCGTGGCCGGCGTGTATCAGGCGCGACCGACGGTAGTCGAGGTCGAGTTCGTCGAAGCGAAAGGACCGCATTGCGTGTTTGCACGACATCGCGCAGGCCACGTCACACGCCTCGGCGTGCCCGAATCGCTCGTCGTGGAGACCGGCGAACCGCTCGTCTGAGCGCCAGAGCGGGAAAAGCCGGCCCAGCAGGGCCCGGCAGGCCTTTTTCTAGGCCGAATTCTGCATTGCTCCGCCGCACCCCATCCCATACAATCAGGATTGGGGGTTCTATTGACGACCAAAGAGGAGACCCGCGTGACCTTGACCTGTCCCAGTTGTGGGAACGATCAGAACTTTCTGGTGAAGACGCTGCAGATGCACGTCGTTCATCTGGAAGATTCCCGCGTCGAGGTGTCAGAGGAAGAGCGGCCGCAGGTACTGGAAGTGCTGTGCGACGAGTGTGAGACCGCGCTGAATTTCGACGAGATGGACGACCAGATCCAGAAGGAACTGCGGCTGACGCTGGGCGCCCGATAGCGGGCGCAGCCGTACCTCAGATTCAGGTCCGCGGCTCGCGGACGATTCAATCATCGGCTTCCTCGACATCATCGCATCCAGGGCAAACCGATTCGCGCTGCGGTGACGTCCGTCTGCGACGTCCCCGGCGCGCGCCATTGACTTCTCCCCGATCGATCCCTATCGTAACCACAGACTGATGCGCGGACACACCTTCCCGCGACGGGGCGGACCTGCCGCCGTGATGACGCGAGATGCCTCGCACGAGGATGCGAACTGGTTTGCGGACGAGGTGTGCATCGACTTTCCGTCGCTCGCGCCGGCGATCGCACGAGTGCGCCAGTCATTTCTCGCCGACGAGCGCCCGCCGACGCTCCGCGCCGCTGTCGAGTTGACCGATCGCGAAGCGGCGTCCGGCACCACGGTTCCCCTTGACGTGCCGGTGCACTGCACCTGCAGCGAATGCGGCGGCCGCGGTGAGTCGTGGACGGAGACGTGCTCCCGGTGTCAGGGCGGCGGCTGCGAGCTGTTGCAGCATGCCGTGCACGTCACCGTGCCAGCCGGTGTCCGCAACGGAGCGCGGTTTTACTTCACCGTGACCCCTCGCCATAACCGTTCGACACGGATCGAGCTCCACGTCATCGTGGCAGCCGGCCGCTAATCCAGCAGCCCAGGCGTGGAACGGCACGTGAATCTTCTCGGCACTCTTGCGACGCTGTGGGGCGCACTCGCCATGCTCGTCGGCGTGTCGATGCTCCTGCTGTCCGCAGGCGCATTGGCTGAGCTGCTAGCACCCGCCGCGAATCGGGTGGACATCGCAGCTGGTCTCACGGCGGCCATGTTCGTCCTGGTTGGCATCTTCGCGCTGGCGTGGGGCGGCGCTCATATCTGGGCCGCAGTGCTGATGAAGCGTCGTCGTCCGCTCGGACGGGTACTCTCGCTGGCGCTGGCGATCGTCAACCTGCTCGTCCTGCCGTTTGGCACCGCGTTCGCCGCCTACGCCTTCTGGGTGCTCCTTCGAGACGACGGGCGCCGCCTGTTCGAGCCGGCAAGATAAGATCGGTTCATGTCATCCCAGCCCGACCGCGACGCGGTATTGAACGCGTTGCGGGTCGTCGTCGATCCCGATATTCGCCGCGATATTGTCACCCTCGGTTTCGTCAAGGATTTGTCGATCTCGAATGACCGTGTGTCCTTCACGATCGAGCTGACCACGCCGGCGTGTCCGGTGAAGGAGCAGCTTCGCGAGCAGGCCGCCACGGCCGTTCGCGCCGTCGCCGGCGTCAATCAGGTTGACGTTCAGATGACGGCGAAGGTCCGTTCGGCATCTGCGCCCGAAACCGGTCGCCCGCCATTGCCCGGCGTCAAGAACGTGATTGCCGTCGGTGCGGGGAAGGGCGGCGTTGGCAAGACGACAGTCGCCGTCAACCTTGCGCTCGCGCTGGCGAAGTGCGGCAGCCGCGTTGGCCTGCTCGATGGCGACATCTACGGCCCGAACATTCCTCTGATGATGGGGATCAACACGCAACTGACGACCGACGGCAAACAGATCGTCCCGGCCGAGAAGTACGGCGTGCAGGTGGTCTCGATCGGATTCCTCACCCAGGACGATGCGCCCATCATCTGGAGAGGGCCGATGCTCCATGGCGCCATCCAGCAGTTCTTCCGGGAAGTGGCTTGGCGCGATCTCGATTACCTGATCGTCGATATGCCGCCTGGCACCGGCGACGTCGCACTGAGCATGAGCCAGACGGTTCCTGTCGTCGGATCGATTGTCGTCACCACGCCGCAGCAGGTATCGCTCTCGGACAGCCGGCGAGCCGTGCGGATGTATCAGAAGCTGAACATTCCGACGATCGGCATTGTCGAGAACATGAGCTATTACCAGTGCACCAACTGCCATCATGAGGCCGACATCTTCGGTCACGGTGGTGGAGAAAAGCTGGCGACGGAGCTCGACGTGCCGTTCCTCGGACGGCTGCCGATCTATCAGCCCATTCGAGAGGGCAGCGATGCCGGAATTCCACTGGTTATCGCGGAACCCGCATCGGCGGCGGCCAGAGCCTTCCTGACGCTGGCGGAACGTGCCGCGGCGCAGGTGTCTATCGCCGCACACAAGAACGCTGAAGCCAACCGCGGAAAGATTCCGCTTATTCCGGTTCGATAACCGGGTCCTGCGATCGCCATAGTGACCTCGCCGACCCTCCCGTTCACCAAGCACACCCTCGCCAACGGCCTGGACGTCATCGTCCACGAAGCGCACCAGGTGCCGATCGTTGCGATCAACATCTGGTACCACGTCGGGTCGAAAGACGAACGCCCCGGCCGGACCGGCTTCGCCCATCTCTTCGAGCACCTGATGTTCGAGGGGTCGGAGCACCACCCCGGCGGCTACTTTCCGCCGCTGCAGCAGGCTGGAGCGCTGCTGAACGGTTCGACCAATACGGATCGCACCAACTACTGGGAGGTCGTGCCGACCAGTGCCGTCGAACTTGCCCTGTGGATGGAATCGGACCGGATGGGATACCTCCTGCCGGCGGTCACCGCGGAGCGATTCGAAACGCAGCGCGACGTGGTCCTGAACGAGCGGCGGCAGAACTACGAGAACCGTCCCTACGGAATGGCGATGATGGCAATCACGTCGACGCTGTACCCACCGGATCACCCGTATCACTGGATGACCATCGGGGCGGCGGACGACATCAAGGCGATGCGGCTCGACGACGTGCACGAGTTCTTCCGGACGTACTACCACCCCGCGAATGCGTCGCTGACGCTGGCCGGAGCGATTGACACGCCTCGTGCGATGGAGCTTGCGGAACGCTACTTCGGTGATCTCCGCCCCGGACCTGCACCTGCGCAGGTCACGGCTGCCGCGACCCTGACGCGCGAGCATCGTCTCGTGCTGGAGGATCGTGTCGAGTTGCCGCGCGTCTACATGGCGTGGCATTCGCCGGCGATGTTCGCGGACGGCGATGCGGAGATGGACCTGCTCGGGGATCTGCTCGCGAACGGCAAAACGTCACGCCTGTATCGCACGCTGGTGTATGAGCGGCGGATTGCCATCGATGTGTCCGCGTATCAGGGTTCGCGGGAGCTGGCGGGCTTCTTCCTCGTCGCTGCCACCGCGGCACCAGGACAGTCGCTGACCGATATCGCGACCGCGATTGACAGCGAGCTGCACGCTGTCATCAACGATGGTCCGACGGACGCCGAGATGCAGCGGGCGGCGGCGCAAGTCGAGGCGCACTTCCTCTATCGCCTGCAGACCGTCGGGGGCTTTGGCGGTAAGTCCGATCAGTTGAACGCCTATAACGTGTTCTGTGGTGACCCTGGCTACTTCTCACAGGACTTGACGCGCTACACGAGTGCTACCCGAGAGAGTGTTCAGGCGGCTGCGGCCCGCCTGCTACGGGTGGACGCGCGTGTGGTCCTCAGCGTTGTGCCCAACGGCCAGCCAGCGCTGGCGCTGGCCGGTTCCGAGCCCGTGTCGGTGTCCTGATGGCCGTTGACCGTTCATCCCCGCCTCCCGTAGGGAACGATCCGCTCTTTCACTTTCCAGAGATCGTCCGGCACACACTGGCGAATGGCCTGGATCTGCGCACCATCGAACACCGCGCGGCGCCGGTCGTGACGCTGGTCATCCAGATTGAAGCGGGCTCGGGCGCTGACCCGGGCAACCAGGAGGGGTTGGCCGCGATCACGGCGGACATGGTCGACGAGGGTACGGGCTCGCTGAGCGCGATCGACGTGTCGGATGCCCTCTCACGAATCGGCGGCGATTACGACGTAGAAGTCGGGGCCGACGTGGTCACATTCGGTCTCACCACACTGGCTCGCTTCGCCGATCGCGGCGCGACGCTGCTGGCGGATCTGATCACGCGTCCGAGTCTGCGCGAAACCGATTTCACGCGTGTGCGCCAGCTGCGACTCGATCGGCTGCGGCAGATGAAGGACGTGGCGCCGGCCGTCGCCGAACGCGCATTTCTCCGCCTCATCTATGGAGCGCATCCGTACGGCCATCTCTCGATCGGAAACGACGCGGCGCTGCATGCCGTCTCGATTGCCGATGTCGCTGCATTTCACAGCGGCCGATTCGTCCCTTCGCAATCGACGATGGTGATCGCCGGCGATATGACGCATCAGGAGATGCGCGCGCTGGCGGAAGGGTCGTTCGGCGGCTGGACGAACAGCCCCACTCCTGTCGCGTGGGGACGCGCCAGCGAGATCGAGCCGCCCGCCGAGTCGGGTACGCGGCTGGCGATCGTGCCTCGCGAACGCGCGGCACAATCTGAGCTGCGCATTGGACACCTCGCCGTGCGGCGCAATACCCCAGACTATTCAGCGCTGCTCGTGATGAACTCGGTATTGGGCGGGCAGTTCGTCAGCCGCGTGAATCTGAAGCTCCGGGAGGAGAAGGGCTATACCTACGGTGCTCGAACAGGATTCGACTGGCGCCGCGGACGCGCACCGTTTGCGGTCCACACCAGCGTTCATACCGCAGCGACCGCGGACGCCGTCAAGGACGCTCATGCAGAGATCGAAGGCCTTCGCGGGGCAAGGCCGGTGACCGAAAAAGAGCTGTCACTCGCCAAAGCCTCGCTGACCCGCGGTTACCCGCGGAATTTCGAGACTGCGGGCAATGTTGCCCGCGCCGTCGCTCAGCTTGCACTCTACGGCCTCCCGGATACGTATTTTCAGGAGTTCATGCCGAAAGTGAATGCGGTGACCGGCGACGATGTAACACGGGTGGCAGCCACCCACCTCGACCCCTCCCGGCTGACCACGCTCGTGGTTGGCGATCACGCGGCCATTGCGGAGTCGCTCAACCGTCTGGTCGGGGATGCGCTCGTGATTTCACCGGAAATCTGATATGCGGGAAGTGCTGCTGGACGGGCGTGCTAGGCTGATTCTTCCGCAGAGTCGCAATATGGACGTGCTCGACCCACCTCAAGACAATCCTGATCGAGGGCTCGACCGGGTCACCAGTCTCGGCGTGTTGATCGCGATTTTCTCGGCCCTGATAGCCGGCGCAATCATCTGGCTGGTGGTGACCGATCCCGTCACCGTCGCCAGCGCAGTCGAAGGCGGTGAAGTGTCGCCCCTCGTGCGTCGTCTCGCCGAAGTGCTCTACAACGCGCTGTCCGGACTCCTCGCCTACCTGTAGCGCGTCGTAGTGTCCGCCTTCAGGCTGACCTGGAGACAGAGCATCCCACCCTCTCCGTTACAGCTGATCGCCGGGGGAAGCGATAGCTCGTCTGCCGCCTACAAAAAAGTTAAGGGACAGAGAACGGCTGCTCTCTGTCCCTTTAACTGCGACTTTCCGTCAGTGCTCAGTGTCGAAGCTGATTCGTGACGTTGCCCTCTTCGTACACCTCGCAATTGGCGCGCTCGGCCTGGATCGCGGGACCAGCGTTGCCGCCACCACCGCCGAAACCGCCACCCTGGCGCAACATGCGCGGCTTCATCACCCAGGGCTCAACAAACGATTCCGGATCTTCGACCGTTATCTCGTATTTGATTTCACTGCCAACACGAGTGAACTTCTCGATGATGTGCATGCTGCCGGAGTGGAAGAAGCCGCCTCGTCCCAGCCACGTCGAATCGTCGAACGAAATGGAGTCGATGACGAGCGTATCGCCTTCCCATTTACCGATGCTGTTGCCGTAGAACGTCGCCAGGTTCTCGGACCCCGGCCTCCGCGCGCGGCCATCAGTGGGGATGTCCCGGTATTCGTTGTTGCCGCCGCCGTAATCGGCATTGGCTCCATAGAAGAAGATGACATCCTGATCGGTCTGGATGATCCGCCGCGGCGTGCCGTGACGTGGGATTCCGATCGGCTTGCACGTCATGATCGGATCGTACTTGTTCGTCCACTGATCGAGTTCCTGAACCTTGTCCCAGAACTCGGGCTTGTAAATCGGCTTACCGTAAATCCCAAAGCGGGACGGCGAGAGCCACTCGTAGTCGACCCAGAAGTTGTCCTGCGGGGTCTTGCAGCGTTCTCCCTGCGTGGGACCACAGCGGCGGTTGCCACCACCCGTAATCGGGTTGTAGCCGCCACCCCAGTTTCCATTGAGGTCCGGGTGCCCGTCAGCGCGCCGTGGCGTCGGCACATTCGCCTGCGCCGCCGGCAGTGGAGGCTGGGTTGGCAGCGTCCAATTGGGAGGCTGAACGGTCGGTTTGATCGCCGCCTTGATGCTGGCTGGCACGGGCACCACGACATACATCTGGCCCGTCTCCGTCACCGTCGTCTGAATGTCGCGGATGACAGTGCCGTTCTTCTTCTCAATCATCCGGCCGGCGTAAAACGCCTCCGCCGGATTGAGCGGATTGTTCCAATCCTTGTAGCCGCTGTACGCGAACTCGTAGGTGTTCGCGCCATGCTTCACGACGACGGTCTCGGGCATGAACTTGGCGTCGAGGGTGGTGGTCGCCGTGGCCGTGGGGACGCCCGGGATTGGGTACGTCAACACCGGCTTGTTGTTGACCCAGGCGACGGTCGTCTTCCCGATCGTCATCACATCGGCTGCCAGCCGCTGCGGCCTGGGGGTCATTGACGGTGGATCCGACGTCCCGGCGAATGCAGCCTTGAACGCCCCCTGCGGGCCTGACCACAGGCGAATCATCCGCTCCTCGACGGTTGCCGGCATCGGAGTGGCTTTGCCTTTGCCCGGGACGAGTTCGGCCCCCTGAATGTCTTCGTTCCAGGCATACGCGCCACTGAGGACTTCGATCGTGGAACAACTCTGGCCATTGGGCCGAGTGCCGGTGATCCGGATCCGCTCACCCGACGTCTGATAGCTGATGTCGCTCCGGTACATCGTCACGTTGCAGGGCTGCCCGCCCACTTGCATCGTGCCCTTGCCCTGATAGTCGAGCGACATGAGCAGGTCGTATTCCTCACTGCTCCGCAGCATGCCCGTGTACCACGCCCAGTTGAACAGGACGGCCTTGAGGTCCTTTGCGCCGGGTGCCGGGGTGTACAGCGGAGCACCGCCACGGCCGCCGCGACCACCACGACCTTGTTCGGGAGCCTGGGCGCCTGCCGCCGGCGCCGCGCCTCGATCTTGAGCGCTGGACAGGGACGGCACGCTGATCATGAGAGTCGCCACGATTGCGACACTTGTTGACATCATTCTCATTCGAGAAGCCATAGTGATCTCCGGTTATCGTTCAGTCGTTCGGGTTACCCGCGGAAATGCTCATGACGGTGCCGTCGGCCCGCGTAATCGACTTGAGGAATCCCAATGGACTGCCGCTCCGTGCCGGGATGAACTTCGCGGTCAGCGGTTCGCCGACCTTGAGCGCATTCGGGCCGAGCTTGCTGATCCCGCGATCGGCGAGTCTCGTGGCCGAGC
>DASROF010000040.1:0-3311 GCA_035647075.1 Vicinamibacterales bacterium
CGATCGTCGGCGGGGCGTGCTTGGCGTACGCCGGGATGTAGTTGTTCGGGTTGGTTGGTGGCTCGGTGGCATCGGTGGCTGGGGCTTGCTGCACGGCACTCGTGATCGGCGGAGCCGTCGTGTCCCCCCAGAGGAGCTTCAGTCGGGTGGCCCCGGGATTTTAGCCCCGGGGCTCCCACAGAGCCGGACATGCAGATCTCCAGCATCCGGCTCTTCGGTGCGTGGGGTTCGCTACTGACGGTAGACGCTATGCACGATGCGCGGATTGGGAAGCGGATACCTGCTGCTGAGCAGCTTGAACCGTTCCCAGGTCATATGCCCACGACGCGAGCGGCGGTCAAGCCACGTACGCCAGACACGTGTCACCTCGTGTAGGAAGCGCCCGAGTGCCCGACCGTTCCCAGTGATGCCGAAGTAGTTGTAGTGGCCATCCATCTTCTTCACGAGCATCTCGTGCTGCTCGCGAACGGGAAGGTGGCGGTTCCGACGACACCAATCGGCGACGCGTTGAAGCGCGCGTCCGAAGCGACCGCGTGAGGTCTTCCGCTGCACCACCCACCAGCCATTCCGGGACTTCCCCCAGAAGTGCGTGAAGCCAAGCATGTCGAAGCTCCCTGATCGTGGACGCCCGTTGCCGGGCTTCCGGAAGTCGATGAGCTTTGTCTTCTCGGGATGGACTGTGAGCCCGTACTTGGCGAATCGCTTTGCCAGTACGTTCATCACGCGTCTTGCGTCCGCTTCCTGCTCGAAGGCGATCACGACGTCGTCGGCGTACCGGATCAGGCACGCTCTCCCGCCGAGACGAGGGCGAACCTCGCGCTCGAACCAGACATCGAGGACCTCGTGCAGGTAGATGTTCGCGAGCAGCGGCGAGATCACGCCGCCCTGGGGAGTGCCACTGTCCGGGTACCAGACGGTCCCGTCTTGTTGCACGCCCGCCTTCAACCACTTGTCGATGGAGCGGCGGATCACGCCGTCTCGTACCCGCCGGTCGAGGATGGTCCGTAGATGTCCATGCCCGACGCTGTCGAAGAAGTGACGGATGTCAAGATCGATCACCCAGCCACCCTTCACCCCCATCAAGCCCTTCCAGAGCGAGTCGATCGCCTGGTGAGCTGACCTACCGGGCCGAAAGCCGTACGAGCAGTCCAGGAAGTCCTGCTCGTAAACGGCACTCAGCACCATCGCAACCGCTCGCTGAAGCACTTTGTCTTCGAACGTCGGGATCCCGATCGGGCGGGTCGCCCCATCCTCCTTCGGGATCTCCACGCGACGGACCGGAGGTGCGCGATACGTACCCGACTTGAAGCGGTCGAGCAGCGACTGGAGATTTCTCTCCAGGTCGGCTGCGTAGTCCGCGGCGGTCTGGTCGTCGACACCCACTGCCCCATCCTTGCGGGTCTGCTCGTAGGCGACGCGGAGAAACTCCACGTCGATGTGATGGGCCAGCGTACGGAAGGCCATCTGCGGGGCCGTCCTCGCCAGCTCTGCTATTCGCTGTAGTTTCGTTGAGACGTTGTCGAGGGTCTGTGGCCTCTTCATCTTTCTCTCCAGCGATTCCCACGCCCGGCTCCTTGTCCTCTTCCCTCCACGGGGTCCCTCGGGTTGGTTCCCCCGCTTCATCGGTACTATTGGGGAGCTCCGACTTCTCGTCGTTCGTCCCGCTTCACTTCGTTGCCTTCGTTCCGCGGTATCACCATCGGTGCGTTTGTTCGCTCGCGACGTCGCGCACCCGACGCCGTGCCTGGACTTGATCAGCGGGTCGTCCATCCCGCGTGCTTGGTGAAAACGACGAGACCTCCCAGGTTTCCGGGTGCCCCCATGCGCGTGCGCCATGTTCTATGACCCCGTCGAGATCTCGGCCTCTCGCGATCGCGAGGCTCCGATATGGTCGGCGCCGATCACTAGCGTCGCCGACTCCCGCAATATTTCTGTCGAGGCTCGATCGCATGGCTTCGCACTCCCTGTGTACGCTTCGCAGCCGACGTCACCGCCGGACCACGCAACACTCGGTACCGGCTGGGTCGCTACTCCTTGCCGGGCAGGTCCATCTCCTGCTGGGGCACTGCACAAGGTTTCAGCTCTTCATCTTGCATCCTCCTTGTCCGTCTTCATCTGGCGCACAACGATCGAAAGCTATCCGGATTTCCGTCCCGAAAAGATGACGCAGTAGTGTTAGACGGTGACGATTCGACACTCAAATGGAAAACACAGCGAACCTGAAAACAATGCAGCACGAAGCGCGCCAGAACCGAGAGCCACTTGAGCAAACATCGGACAGCCCATTTCTGCGTCAGAAACGCGACGCGGTGAAAGCCGTAGTTGAGGTGCCGTCGGTCTTTTCGGCAGTGACTATCGGTCTTCGGGTGCCGTCGGTCTTGTTGGCAGTGACTGTCGGTCTTCGAGTGGAAATTACACTATCGTACTGGGATCCCCAGTCAAGCAACTGCTGCGTCCCGCACCAGGCACATCCCCTCTACCGTGATCGTCGCCCCCTCGTCGCCCGGCGCTGCATACACCTTGCGCAGTTCCAACGATGCCACGCGCGCATCGTCGTCGAACACGATCCCGCTTAGCGCATCGAGCGTCGAGCGCGCGAGCTTGTCGATGTCGGGCTTGCCACGCGGGAGCGCCGGCGCGCTGGGCGCGAGCTTGCCCGCATTCTTGCCGCGTCCCAGTGCCCACCGGGTCGAGCGAGCCGGAACTCGATCATGGGATCGCGTTGCCGACCCGCCAGCCGATCAGCTTGAGCTTGCCATCCGCCCCGAGTTGCCCGGTCACGTACTGGTTGAGCAGGGCATCCGTCGACTCCAGCGCCGCCAGCCGGATGTTGTCGGCGCTGCCCCAGGCGGTGCCGCTGTCGACGATGCGGTAGTCGGTCAGCGGCCCGCTCACCTCGTTATAGTACTTCGGTGCGTCCCACACCGCGAGCCTGGCGCCCGTGCTGCGCCGCGCCGCCGACAGGAAGGCGACCGCCGCGCGCTGTGATGCCTTGGTGCTTGGCGTGAAGTTGGCGCCGCAGCTCGCCACCGTGTAGGTGTTCTTGGTCATCGCCTTGGTCTCGGCCGCGACGATCCCCGACTTGGTGGCCGGCGGGCCGAGCGGCGCGATCGCGGTCGCGGTCGCGGCATCGGTCTCGGTCCAGCCCAGCGTTCGCGTGAACACACCGTCGTGGGTGATGTCCCACACCTCAACGCGTGGGATTCCGCTCACCGCAATGCCGGTGGTGTAGCTGACGCCGAACTTGCCCGTGCCGTCGTTGGCGAGCGACAGGTTGCGCCCGCTGCCCAGCGACTGCGCCTGCACATAGG
>DASROF010000041.1:0-3621 GCA_035647075.1 Vicinamibacterales bacterium
GCTGAAAACCGAAGGCGCCGGCAAGCCGCTGACACTGCGCGACGCGATGACGGCGCATCGCGCCAACCCGTCGTGCGCGACGTGCCACGCGCGCATAGATCCGATCGGGTTCGCGATGGAGAACTTCGACGCCGTCGGCCGCTGGCGCGATCGCGATGGGGAGCAGACGATCGACGCGAGTGGCGTCTTCCCCGAGGGGACGAAATTCGAGGGAATTCCCGGGTTGAAAAAGGTGCTGCTGGGCCAGCCCGAGCAGTTTGTCGGCACCGTGGCTGAGCGGCTGCTGATGTACGCGGTCGGCCGCAACCTGCAATACTATGACGCGCCCACGGTGCGCGCCGTGATGCGCGAGTCGAAGCCGGCGAACTACACGTTCGCGTCGCTCGTGCTCGGGGTCGTGAAGAGTCGTCCGTTTCAGATGCGAGAAGCAGGGAGCGAGTGATGTTCATCACCAGGAAAGCACTCCCACGTCGGACGTTCCTGAAAGCCATGGGCACGACGATCGCGCTGCCATTCCTCGACGCGATGGTGCCGGCGCTGTCTGCCCGCGCGCTCAAGCCCACTCCTCGATTCGGTTTCGTCTACATCGCCAACGGCGTCATCCAGAATCAGTGGACGCCCGCGGCGACCGGCGCCGGCTTCGAACTGACCCCGACGCTGCAGCCATTTGCGAACGTCCGCAACAAGATCAGCGTCCTGAGTGGGCTCTCGCATCTGCAGGCCGACACGTTTGGCGACGGCACCGGCGATCACCCGCGCGCGTCCGCCGTCTGGCTCACCGGCATGCACGCCTATGACCGGACGAAGCCTGGTGTCGAAGTGAAGCTGGCGACGACGGTCGATCAGCTCATCGTCGGCGCGATCGGCAAGACGTCGCGGATTCCCTCGGTCGAGATGTCCGTGGACTTCCCGACGCAGGGCTCCTGCGATTCCGGCGACTGCTTCTACGTGAACACGGTGTCGTGGCGCAACGAGACGACGCCGAACAACACCGAGTCGCATCCGCGGATTCTGTTCGAACGGCTGTTTGGCGACGGCGGCAGCGCGGAAGCGCGACAGGCGCTGAACCAGTCCGAGGGAAGCATTCTCGATTCCGTCCGTGAGGAGGCAAGCCGCGTGGCCGCGAGCCTCGGCCGCGGCGATCGCGCGAAGCTGCGCGAGTATCTCGACTCCGTGCGCGAAGTGGAGCAGCGGATCCAGAACGCCGAGTCGCAGCCGCTGGACATCGCGCTGCCGGAGCGCCCAACCGACATTCCGCCTACCTTCGATGCGCACACCAAGCTGATGTTCGACCTGCAGGCGCTGGCGTTCCAGGCGGACATCACGCGCGTGTTCAGCATGATCATGTCGCGCGAGCTGAGCACCATGACGTTCGCGAGCATCGGCGTCCCCGAGCAGCATCACGGCGTCTCGCACCACCGCAACGACCCGCAGCTGATCGCGAAGAAGGCGCGCATCGACCTGTACCAGGCGCAGCTCTTCGCGTATTTCCTCGAGAAGCTGCAGTCGATGCCGGAAGGCGACGGCTCGATCCTCGATCAGTCATTACTGCTCTACGGCGGCGGCATGGGCGACGGCAATATGCATCGGCACTCCGATCTCCCGACGCTCCTGGCCGGCGGCCTGGGCGGCAAGTTCAAGATGGGGCGTCACCTGCAATACACGCTCAACACACCGATGACCAACCTGCTGTTGACGATGATGGACAGCGCCGGTGTGCACCTGGACAAACTCGGCGACAGCACCGGCCGGCTGCTCGAGCCGCTGTCGATCTCTTAACGGCAGGTCTTTCGTCCTTGGTTCTCGAGTCCAGGGTCCTTTGTCCGAGTCCGAACTGCCACGTGCCGTCAGCATGATTGGCACCCGGCTCGCGCACTACGACGTCACCTCGCACCTTGGCTCCGGCGGAATGGGCGAGGTCTATCAGGCGGCCGACACGAAGCTCGGACGCAGCGTCGCCATCAAGGTCCTGCCGGAGGCCTTCAGCCGTGACAGCGAGACGATCGCACGCTTCCAGCGCGAAGCGCGCGTACTTGCATCGCTGAATCACCCGAACGTCGCGGCGGTCTACGGATTCGAGGAAGTCAACGGCCGCCACTTCCTGGTCATGGAGCTCGTTCCTGGCGAGACCCTGGAAGAGCGCATCCGTCGCGGCGCCATCCCGCTGGCGGAGGCGCTGCCGATTGCAAAGCAGATCGCAGAGGCGCTCGAGGAGGCGCACGACGCCGGAATCGTGCATCGCGACCTCAAGCCCGCCAACGTCAAGATCACCGCCGACGACAAGGTGAAGGTGCTCGATTTCGGCCTGGCGAAGACGGCCGGGCCTGAGCCGTCCAGCGTGTCGCTGTCGATGTCGCCGACGGTGATCACCTCGGCGACCAGTGCCGGGGTGATCATGGGCACCGCGCCGTACATGTCGCCCGAGCAGGCGCGTGGACGTACGGTCGATCGACGCACCGACATCTGGGCCTTCGGCGTCGTGCTGTTCCGGATGCTGACCGGCAGCCGCATGTTCGAGGGCGATACGGTCACCGACACGCTGGCCAAGATCCTCGAGCGGGAGCCGGAATGGGAGCAGCTGCCCCCCGATACTCCAGCAGCGATCCGGAGACTCCTGGAACGGTGCCTGACGAAGAATCCGAAGAACCGGCTGCAGTCGATCGGCGAGGCGCGGATCCTGATCCAGGAGCTGATCGAGAAGCCGCAGCAACCGGAGAAGCCCGCCGTCGTCGTCGCGCGAGCGTCGTCTCCGCTCTGGACCAGAGTGTTGTCGTGGGCGACAGCGGTCGTGTGCCTGGCCGGTGGCGTCGTCCTGTGGATGTGGAGGCCGGTGCCGGCGCCCGACCGGCCGTCGATGCAATTCGAGTATCCGCTGCCTGCCGGCTTTTTCCTCGCACACGCCAACCGGCACGCGATCGAGGTATCACCTGATGGACGACGCGTGGCGTTCATAGCGTCGACTCCGGCCATGCCGTCGCGAATCTTCGTCAGGAACCTCAATCGACCTGGAGACGCGCCGATTCCAGGAACTGAAGGCGCGGTGAACCTGACGTTTTCGCCGGACGGGGAGTCACTCGCATTTCAGCAGGGGTCGCAGCTGAAGAAGGTGACGCTCGGCGGCGGAGTCCCGACCGTCATCCTTGACGGCTTGAGCGGCGCGGGTGCGTTCGGACCGCCCGGTATCAGCTGGGGCAGAAACGGGATGATCGTCCTCGCCAGCACGCTGGGCGCCGGGCTCAGCATGGTCCGCGATACCGGAGGCAAGCCGGAAGAGTTGACGACGCTCGATCAGGCCGCGCACGAAGCATCGCATCGCCTGCCGCACTTTCTGCCGGACGGTAGTGGTGTGCTGTTCACCGTGATTCCGTTCTCCGCCGTGGCGCCGGACTGGTCGCGTGCGGAGGTGTGGGTGAAATCCGTCAAGAGCGGTGAACGCAAACGCTTGATCGAGGATGCGGTCGATGCGCAGTACGCGGGAAACAACACGTTGATCTTTGCGAGGAGCGGAAAGCTCTTCGCCATTCGATTCGATCCGTCGTCCTTGTCTGTCAGCGGCAAGGAAGTGCAGGTGGTTGATGGCGTGGTGCACTCGGTGCACGGGACTGCCGGAACAAACTGGAC
>DASROF010000042.1:0-7984 GCA_035647075.1 Vicinamibacterales bacterium
ATCGACGTTGAAGCAGCTGGTTGCCGAGGCGTTCGACGTCAAGGACTACCAGATCGACGGTGGGCCGCCCTGGCTGGCCACCGACTACTTCGACATCACCGCCAACGCAGGCGCCGACGCCACACCCGCCGATGTCAAAGCGATGCTCCGGACATTGCTGGCCGAACGGTTCGGTCTGCGGACGCGCAGCGACACCAGGCAGGCATCAGTGTACGTGCTGAGCCTCGCGCGAAGTGATGGACGATTGGGCTCACGGCTCACGCCCTCGAGTCCGGAATGCATCCAGCAGATCGAGCAGCGCAAGCGAACCGCGACGGCAGCAGAGCCGCCGTCGCCACCCTCGGACGCTGAACGTCAGCGTTATCGGGAACGCGTGCAAGCGCAGCTCAAGCGTCTTGGTACGGGTGATTCGTCTGTCGTGGCTCCGTGCGGAAGCACGATGATGCGCAGCAGCGCGACTGGGGCGAGCACGGTTTTGTTCGGGGGGACGGAGATCAAGTCGCTCGTCTCGCGGATTTCCAGCGAGCTCTCAGCGCCGGTACTGGATCAAACCGGCCTCTCGGGATTGTTCGATCTGTCACTGGAGTATCTGTCTGAACGTGGAATCAACGGTCGTCCCCCGGGCATCGATCCAAACAACACTGACCCTCTACCGCCGCCGCTGACAGGAGCGCTTCAACAGCAGCTCGGACTCAAGCTCGAGAAGCAGGTCGCGCCGATGCCGATTGTGATCATCGACGCAGCCGAGCATCCGACGCCGGACTGAACCGGCCGTTCACGCTCTCATCTTCGCGACCAGGAATCCGATCAGCGCGATCACAAAGATCACCATGATGACGCCGACGGCCATACCGGCCTGAAAGATGTGGCCGATCGCCTCGCAGGCCGTGAGCGAGATCGTCGCGACAAGAACAAGCAGCAACCGTAGCCAGGTCATACCGCCTCCATCTACGAGGCCCAAGCCCAATGGCCAAAGGGCCAAGTACTTCTGAGCTACTGGAGTGCAATCACCGCGCCCGTTTCCCTCTCGCCCGCGCTTCTTCATGAAAATTGCGGCCCGGCTCTGTCGGATCATGACGACCACGGGGAACGCTCGAGCTCGAGCGCATCGAGCGCTTCAGGCGCCGCCGGGCTGCATTGTCGGCTCAGCCGGTCCGACAACCACCGCGCGCATGGCGCGGTTTATTCCGGGCGGCGACGACATTCCCGGAGTGATCATCGCTTTGGTTCAGGAATGCGCGCCCGGACGTCCGGCGGCACGTGATCGCGCTTGTAGACCATGAACGTCCGCAGAAACTCGATCACGATCGTGCCGTCCTGCGTGAATCCGATCGTGCGGACCTTCACGATACCGACGTTCGGTCGCGACTTCGATTCGCGCGTCTCGAGCACTTCGCTTCGCGAGTAGACGGTGTCACCTTCGAACAGCGGATGTGGCAGGCGCACCTCGTCCCAGCCGAGATTCGCCATCACGTTGACCGACAAATCGATCGTCGATTGCCCGGTGACCAGCGCCAGCGTGAAGGTGGAATCGACGAGCGGCTTCTTGAATTCGGTCTGCGCCGCGTAGTGAGCGTCGAAGTGAATCGGGTTGACGTTCTGCGTCAGCAGGGTGAACCAGCTGTTGTCCACGGGCAGCACCGTGCGCCCGAGTGGGTGCTGATAAATGTCGCCGACCTCGAAGTCCTCGTATACACGCCCGGTCCATCCCTGCTTGAACGCCATCTCACCGCCTGCGGAAGGTCCGGGTGACGCCGGACACTACTTCACCTTTTCGGCCGCGCGTGCGCCGCTGAGGATGTTGCGCATCGCGTAATTGCCTTCGTGGCACGCATACTCGAACACATCCGGCTGATCCGAGTGACGCAGGTGCAGCGCCGCGGTCCACGGTTTCGAGAACGTCGCCGGATCGGCAACGGTCACCTCGTATCGAACCGTGTCCGGGCTGATGCGCCGGAATCTTTCGGTCAGATGCAGAGCGGGACCGGCGCCGCGGTAGTTGATGATGTTCGCCGGAAAGTTGGTGACGTCGACGACCAGCGTGTCGCCTTCCCAATGGCCACGCGAGTCGCCGAAGTATTGCTTCATCGACGAGGGGATGTGCGCGCCGCTGCTGATCGGAATGACCCGGGTGTCATGGATCATCTCGTAGCGGATCGCGACGTAACCCGGGCCCTGCACGATCTGTGACGTGTTGTTGTAGATGGTCGGGAAGATGACGTGCGGTAAGCCGCGCGTGATGCAGCGGTCGTAGAGATCCAGCGCCTCCGGGCCGTCGTACGGCTTCTGACCGCTCGTCCGCGCGTTCACCGCGACCGCCGCGCGCTTCCGCGCGTCATCGTTGAGGAACGGAATACGTCCGTCGGGCGGATCGATCACGATCGAGGTGCGGTGGGATGGCTTGCCGCGCTCGATCCAGTGATTGGGCGGACCGATGCCACCGCCGCCTTCGGGATTTCCGCCTCGACCACCACCAGCATTGCCACGACCTGCGGGAGCCGCTGGCGCGACGAACTCTTCGGCGTCCGTGGCAGCCTGCCGTGCGGCCTGCGCCTCCCGCTCGGCGAATTCGGCGTCCGTCACCGTCTGCCGCGTGCCCATGGTCGTCGGCCGCTCGAACGGAACGCCGAGCTCATCGTCCGTCGTGAACAGTCCTTGAATGTCCGGATCGCCCCACGGCGTACGCGGCACGGTGTACCCAGCTGGTGATTGACCAACCGCGGACACGGACATCCATCCAAGAGCGATCGCCACGGCAGACACTGTTGCAAGTAGTCGAAGCTTCATCGCACGACTCCTCGTCGAACGGTAATTGTGCCGTACCATACAACATCCCTCGCGACATGAAACGACCACTCTCCGGCAGGCGCGCACTCATCACCGGTTCCACGCAGGGCCTCGGCCTGGCGGCTGCCCAACGTCTCGCTGCCGACGGATGCGATGTCGTCGTGCACGGCCTTGGAGACAGCGCCGCACTGGACGCGACCCGAGCCGGCCTGGAGCGCGATCACGGAGTCCGTGCGCTCTCGTCGGGAGCGGATCTTCGCGACCCATCGCAGATCGCCGGCCTCGTCTCCGCCGCGCTGAACGCATTCGGCGGCATCGACATTCTGGTGAACAACGCGGTGACGCGTCATACGGGACTGATCGAAGAGGTCACGCCGGCCGATTGGGACGAGGCGATGTCGGTGAATCTCTCGTCAGCGTTTCACACGATCCGCCTTGTCGTGGGAGGCATGAAGCAGCGCGGGTGGGGACGGATCATCAATGTCTCATCGATCTATGGGTTGCGCGGCGCTGCGAACCGCGTCGGCTATGTGACGACGAAGACGGCGCTGATCGGATTGACGCGCGCCGTGGCGATGGAGACGGCAGCGAACGGGATCACCTGCAATGCCGTGTGCCCGGGCACCAGCGACACGCCGGTGCATGAAGCCACGATTGCGAAGCTGAGCGCGGCAGCGGGACTCACTCGCGCCGCCGCCGAAGCACAGCTGCTCGTTGGTAAACAGCCCACGGGTCGGCTGGTATCAGCAGAGGGAGTCGCCGCGCTGATCGCGTTCCTATGCACCGACGCCGCCGCCGATATCACCGGTGCAGCATTACCAATCGACGCCGGTTGGTCTTCCAGCTGAGAGAACCTTCTTCGTGACCTTCGATCTCTTCGTGGACTTCGTGGCTATATCTGCATCCCCCACCGCCGAACCGTTCTCTCCTCGATCGTCCTGAAGATCACGTGCTCAACGAAGAGACCGAACAGGATCACGGTGAGCAGCCCGGCAAACACCTCCGGGATCAGCAGCTGGTTCTTGTGCTCGAAGATGAACCACCCGATGCCGCCCGATCCGGAGCTGACGCCGAAGACGAGCTCCGCCGCGATCAGCGTGCGCCACGCGAACGCCCATCCCACCTTGAGACCGGTCAGGATTCCGGGGAATGCACCGGGTATCAGGATCTTCGTGATGAATCCGACTGACGACAGACCGTAGTTCTGCCCCACCATCCTGAGTGTCGGACTCAGCGCGCGGAAGCCGGCGTAGGTGTTGAGCGCCACCGACCAGAGCACGGCGTGCACCAGGACGAAGATGATGCTGCCGTTGCCAAGGCCGAACCAGATCAACGCCAGCGGCAGCAGGGCGATTGACGGCAGCGGGTTGAACATCGACGTCAGCATTTCGAGCAGATCCGCGCCAATTTTCGAGACACTGGCCAGCGCTGTGAGCAGCGCGGCACAGACAAGCCCCAGCACGTAGCCTTCGAGCAGCAGCGTCAGCGTGTACGCGATCGCTCGCGGCAGCTCGCCGGAGCGCGTCGACGCCAGGAGCGCCGAGACGGTCGCCGTCAGCGTGGGGAACAGCAGCGGATTGTCGAGAACCCGCGCATAGCCTTCCCACATGAGCGCCAGCACCAGGAGCAGCACTGTCTTCCGGACCGTCCCGTTTTCGTAGAGACGTCTCCATGTTGGGAGTGGTTGTTCGAGACGTTCAGGCATTCGCATCCTCGAACAGCTGAGCGTGAATACGCGCCGAGAGTAACCGTCCGTTCACATCCGCCTCATCGATGCCGGCGCTGTGGATCTCCGCCTTGACGGTGCCCGGATGCGCGCTCAGGAGCAGGATCCGGTTGCCAATCCTGATTGCCTCTTCGATCGAGTGCGTGACAAACAGGATGGTGATCTTCGTGTCGGTCCACAGCTGCAGCAGCTCTTCCTGCATCTGCGTGCGCGTCAGCGCGTCCAACGCCGCGAACGGCTCGTCCATCAACAGCACCTGTGGCTCCATGGCCATTGCCCGCGCGATGGCGACACGCTGCTTCATGCCGCCCGACAAGGTGTGTGGAAAGCTGTCGGCAGATGCCGTGAGCTTCACTTTCTCGAGGTAGTGACGGGCACGCGCCGCGGCTTCGCTGGCCGGCAACCGGCCGCCGGCCGTCAGCGCAAACATGATGTTCTGGATCACGGTCTTCCACGGCAGCAATTGATCGAATTCCTGGAAGACGACCACGCGATCGGGGCCGGGACGGGTGACCGTGGCGCCATTGAGGAGGATGCGCCCCGCCACCGGCGTCACGAAACCAGCAACGGATTTCAGAATCGTGGACTTGCCGCATCCGGACGGACCCAGGATGACAAAGCGATCGCTCCGGTCAACGCTGAAACTGACGTCCCGCGTCGCCGTCACCACCCGATCGGCGGTCCGGTACTGCAGCGTGACGCCGATGGCCTGGAGCAGCATCAGCTCCCTGGAGCCGAGTGAATCTCGGGAAAGAACACGTCCTTCCAGCTGGCCGGCCGGTGCTTGATCGATCCGATCTGGTGCATGAAGTCCGCGTACTTGCTGACGTTCTCTGGCGTCGTCGTGAACTTCACCGCCGGGTCGGTGAGCATCGCGATGGTCTCGTCAACGGTGAACCCGCTGTCCGGTGTCGAGGCGAGGAGGATCTCCGCGGCGTCGCGCGGCTCCGACGCGATGCGCGCGGTGGCTTCTTCGAGCGCGTGCAGGACCGCGTTGTAGATCTGCGGATTGCTCTCCCGGAATTTCTTCGTCGTCGACAGCATGGTGAAGGTCGTCGAACCGCCCATCACCTCGTCGCTGTTCATGATCGTTCGGATCTTTGCGTCCCGGCGCTCACGCTGATGAAAGGGCGGCGAGGCGAAGTGCGCCGATATCCCTGTCGCGCCGGACAACAGCCCGACGACGGCGTCCGCATGGGTCATCGAGACGGTGTAACGGTCGAATCGCGTCGCCTGGTCTGCACCGTACTTGGCGGCCGCATACATCTGCATGACCAGGGCCGGAATCGAGACCTTGATAGCGGTCACCGCGATTTTGTCGCCCTCGCGCAGGTCATCGACGGTCCGCAGGTGTGTGGCGTTGGTGTTCAAGTACATGGGCAACGACGTCATCGCTGCCACGCCCGCCACCCCAATCGAGTCGCGGGTGCGATCCCAGAGGGTCAACATCGCCGGCGGTCCCGCGGCAGCATAGTCAGCCGCACCGGACAAGAGCGCGTCATTCACCACCGACGGGCCGCCGAGATCGACCCATCGCACAGTCAGATCAGGGATTCCAGCCTCGGCTGCGTGCTTCTCGATCAGCCGGTGCTTCTCCATGACGAGCAGCGGCAGGAAGCCAATCCCACCGGCACCGCGCGGAATGCGGATCTCATTTGCCGTGCGGCCGCCGCATCCAACGAGGGCCGCACACAGCACAGCGCTCAGGACCAAGCGGAACATCGAACGACGCGAACGGTCCGAACGACTCATGCCCGCTGAACGGCGGGAACGGTGGCGTCCACCAGCGCGCTCACATCATCGAGTTCTGCGACCCGCCAGCAGCGGTCGAGGACCGCCTCCGCGGCGGTACCCGGCAGCGCGCGAACCGCGCACTGCCTGAACTTCTCGTCGAGTTGTCGATCCGACAGTGGGCGATAGATGTTGCCGAGCGATTGCTCGACGAACCAGGTGAGCCGGCGGCCATCGGTGAGCTCGACCTCGATGCGCGCCTGATCTTCCGTGAGCGTCGCATCGCCGGATGCTGTCGCGAGCTCCCGCACACGTTTAATCGCCGGGTCGTTGACCGCCGTGTCCGTGTACTCGTCGAGCCCGGCCCGTCCGCGCACGAGTCCAACTGCTGCACCGTGATACACGGAGAACTTGCCCTGCAGTCCCCGGACAATGCCCTGTTGATTGCAGAGATCGAGCACCAGCGGCGCGACGTGGAGACGGACCGCAGCAATGTCGGACGCCTTCACGTCGTACTTTCGGTGCAGTTCAATCGCGCCCTCAATGGTCGGATGGTTGACGATGCCGCACGGATACGGTTTATACGTGTTGCGGCGAAGGTTGAAATCGACACCGAGGTCCGCGGTCACCTTCGACAGGTCGTACTTCGCGGATTGCACCGCCGCAAATCCACGCGGACCTTCGATGCCGCGCTCGCCGGCGGTGAAACCGGTCTCGGCAAGGATGGCGGAGGCATAGCCGTTCTGCGCGGCACGACCGGGATGAAACGCCTTGCCCATCGACCCGAACATCTCGCGCACGCCGGCCGCCTGCGTGCCGGCGAGGCCGAGCGCCCAGATCATCTGCGGCTCGGTGAGCCGCATCAGCTTGCCGATGGCCGCGGCCGCGCCGAAGACGCCGGCGGTGCCGGTGATGTGCCAGCCGAGGTCGTAGTGGGTTGGATAGACGCAATTGGCGATGCGGGACGACGCTTCGAACCCGTAGATGAACGCCTCCATGAAGTCGCGGCCGCGCACCGGGTTGACGCTGGCGTAGGCGAAGAGCGCCGACGCGATCGGCGACGTCGGGTGACAGTAGTTCTTCGGCGTGGTGTCGTCGTAGTCGTAGACGTGCGAACTGATGCCGTTCATCAGCGACGCGTGGAGCGGGTCGAGCCGCTCGTCACGACCGAGCACGTTGGCCGTGGGCGCGCCCGAGAACGGCCGGAACGCGCTGATTGCGGCGTCCACCGCCTCGTCGCGGGCGCCGCCCACCGCGCAGCCCATGAAGTTGACCAGCGAGCGGCGCGCTTCGCGCAGCACCTCGCCCGGAATCTCGGCCAACGTCCCGTTGACCACGTACGACGCAAGGATCTTGGTTTCGGACATTCTTCACTCCAGGCGGGGCTGAAGCCCCGCCCTACGAAAGCAGGCGGTCTGAAGACCCGCGGCCACAAGTGTTCTCCCCACCTGACCTACCTGACCCACCCGACCCACCTGACCTTTATGGCGCCGGTTCGATTTTCAGCAGCGCGCCCGGGTTCTCGTCGGTCAGCAGATAGAGCAATCCGTCGGGCCCCTGCCGGATGTCGCGGATGCGCTGCTTCAGTTCCCAGAGCAGGCTCTCGCGGCGAATCTCCTCGGTCTTCTCGTTGAACACGACGCGCTCGAGATGACCGGTGTTCGGGATCTCGCCGACGCGCATCGCGCCGATCAGCAGATTGTTCTTCCACGCCGGAAAGCGATCCCCGGTATACACGGC